>NZ_JAIUGP010000011.1:0-226758 GCF_020164655.1 Mesorhizobium sp. AD1-1 | reverse complement strand
GGGGCCGGGCGCTAACCCCCGGCCCCTGCTGCCCCCGTCGCCCGACGCGGCAGCGTCATTTCCACCAGGCGGTGGTGTCGTACATCGGTCCCGGCTCCTCGAAGAGCTTTTCGTATTTGCACAGTGCCGGTGTCTTGCCGAGCGGCACCGAAACACCGTCCCTGAACGCCCATTCGCCACGTTGCGTCGTATCCGCCCGCACATAGCTGGACAGTGCAAAGGCGCGGTCGTGCTGTGACCTGTTGGGCGAGGAGCCGTGCACGGTGAGCAGCCCCCATAAAGCAAGATCGCCCGGCTCCAGCACCAGCGGAACGATGGTCGCCGGGTCGATGCCGACCTTGCGCAACTCTTCTTCGGCGGTCAGACCTTTCATCAGCTCGCCGGTTCCCTCGTCCGACAGGCCGAGATAGCCGAGCTTGTGGCTGCCGGGCACGACCTGAAGACAGCCATTGTCCAGCGTCGCCCGATCGACCGCGAGGCCTGTTGTCACGGTGGCGTCGGCGACATTGTCGAAGGCGGCCTGGTTACGGAAGCGCAGATCCTGGTGGAAGCGATAACCCGTGACATTGGCGCCGGGCGGCTTCCAGTGCAGCTGTTGGGCGATCTGTTTTATGTCGCGGCCGATCAGACCCTCGAGCAGCTTCAGATAGTCGGGATTGCGGCGGAACTGCTCGAAATAGGAATTGATCCAGGAAAACCAGTAAGCCTGCAGCACATAGCGTTGGCCAAAGTCCGATTCAGGCAGGATCTGGAAATTCAGGTTGCCGTGCCGGAAAGTGGCGTGATGCTTGAGGCCTTCGGCATAGACCGCATCGGTTTCCTTCTTCAGCCGGATCATCTCGTCGCCGTCGACAAATTGTCGAACGACCGCATATCCTTCCTCGCGGTACTGCTCCACCGCTTCGCGTGCCTGCCTGTCCGTCAGCATATCCGTGACAACCCCCGTCTGTGATCTGTGTCGATCGTAACAAACGGGTTGCCGGCGATAAGCCGTGGATTTTGGCATCGACTTTCCCGATTATCGGGAAATTGAGCGGGGCCTCAAAGGTGCATTGGCCGCAACCGGCTGATCAGATACGTGCTGCGCCGGCAGGCCCTAAAAATAGGTTCGCGGCGCGACAAGGTTCTTCTGCTGGCGAACATAAAAACAATAGAAGCCGAACGCCGCGGCAAACCACATGAAGGCCTCACCCATGGCCAGCCGGTTGTTGGAATTGGTAAGGATGCTGAGGGCGAAGAAAACCAGTGTGGAGATGTAGCAGGACCATGCCGCCGGAGCGACAAGCTTGGCTCGCATGGCCAGCAGAACCTGCCTGGCCGACCAGGTGTAGAGAAAGGCAAAGAACACCAGTCCGACCAGACCATAGCGCACGGCAATTTCCAGATAACCATTGTGGAAGACGTTTAAGATCATGGGATGATAGGTTCTGTTCTCCCACTCGGTCAGCCAGCTGGAACTGGCTCCGAAGATCGGGTGGCGTTTCCAGATATCGATCGCATCCGCCCACAGCATCAGCCTTTCCTTGGCTGCAAGCGGAACCGCATCGCTCGCGATGGCGCGGTCGAATGCGGGAAGGACGCCATGCCTGAACACATCCGGAACCAGGGTTTTGACGAAGGTCATGGTGTCGCCGGCGGTGGACGAGAAGATGTTGTGTGTTGCGACAATGCCGGCCGCCACGATCGCCAGCACGCCACCCGAAACCAACAGTTCGCGGCGATGGCCTCTCGCCAGGGTCATGACCGTCAACAGGAGCAGCGCAAGCGCAAGCGCAAGCCACACGCCCTTTGACCGCATCTCGATGATATTGACGACGGCAAGCAGCAGGACGGCTGTCGACAGCGCCCAATAAAGGTTCTTGGTTGCTTTCCCGAGGTCCGTTCTCTGGGCCGTGTAAGCCATGAATTGCAGCGTGCAGAGGAAGATGAAACCGGCCGCCACCGACGCGTGGATGGGATTGTTGAAAAGCCACGGGGCCGGTTGGATATCCTGAAACATGTTCGAACAGGCGGTGTCCGCCGCCAGGAAGACAAGACTGAGGATCATGAACCAGAGGACCAGCCGTGCGGGCTGCCTGACAAACAGCAGAAAGGCGAATCCGGTCGTCGCATAGAACAGCGGAAACATGTAAATGCCTTCGGCGCCACCCAACTGGTGGGTGCCGAAATAGACGATCGCCAGTCGGATGAAGACATAGAGCGACCAGCCCAGACACAGGAAGCCGACCCAACCGATCAGTGGTTTGCTGTAGGTCCACAAATCCACCCTGAACCAGCGGATGACCGCGACCAGGGCCAGCGCCAGGCCCGCATAGCGGTAGGTGTCTGCCTCGCGCCACACCGCGGAAACCATGGCGAGAACGGCGAGTGCCGCAAGCAACAGAAGCAAGGTGTGGCGCGGCGCGTTGTCCTTGGCATAGTCCAGGGTATCTCGCGGCAAAGGGGGCCGCAGCAGGACGTGATGCAGGCGGCGCAGCTCGTCACTGGCCCGCAACACCCCGGCACGTAGCCGGCTCGGCCCCCCCAACCTTGCGGATTTGTAGCTTCCCGAGGGACCGGCTATGCCGGAGATCTCGCTGCTGGCGGCGAAGCCAAGCACGTTTTGGCGGGCCGAATAGACCTTCAGACCGGTATCCCAAAAGCGTTCGAGCGCGACGTCCCATGGCATTTTCATGACGGCGAGCGCCGACAACAGACCCTGCGCGCCCTCCCGCGTCACCAGATAGGCGGCGGCCGAGCCTTGCGGGCCATGCAGCGCACGACCGATCTCGTCGCCTTCCGCCGTCTCGACGGCGCGCATGAAGAAGCTGATGCGATGGTTGATCAGTTTGATGACGTCGAAATCCGGCACCGCCGCGATGACGGCCTCGATGCGCCGCATGGTGTCTTCGCTGAAGAGGACGTCGTCCTCGACGATCAGGCCATGGGCGCTGCCACCGGCCACGAACGTTTCCAGCGCCTGGATATGGCTGCGGTAACAGGCATATTCGCCGGAAAGGATGTCGCGCCCGCTCAGCTTGCGTGCGGCTGGCAGATCGATCTCCGTCCAGGCCTCTTTGGCAAGCGCATGGCCGTCGACGGCGGCAATGCGCTGCAAGGTCAGGCCTGCCGCTTCGGCGCTGGCGAGCAATTCGCTCCAGCGCTGGGTCTCGCGATCGAGGTTGATGGCGAAGATAGGAAGGTTCATTGAAGTTCCATGTTGAGCCGCCACCCACCCGGCCGACCTATGTATGGAAAGAAGGAGATGTTCAAGGCGACACTGTCCAGATCATGTGCAAGACCTGAATTTGCCGCGACGGCTTTGGCTCATCTGAATTTATGACACAATCGAACTGTTAGCCGATCGGCTTCATGGAAGATCGCAAAGGTACTCTCGGTCCTAAGTGTCCGGAACGGACCTGAGCGGGATGGCTGGGGCGCCAGGATTCGAACCTGGGAATGTCGGTACCAAAAACCGATGCCTTACCACTTGGCGACGCCCCAATTGCCGTCAGAGTCGCTTGTGCGGCGCGTTATTAGCAGAGCAGCCAAAAAGCACAATGCCCCATGAATGGTGGTGAGAACGCCTGTTTGGGCAGCAAAAGCAACGCCGCCAGACGGCACCAGCTGGCTATTCGGACCACACCGCCATCTCGTTGCCGGCCGGATCGGCAAAGTGGAAACGGCGGCCGCCAGGGAACGCGAAGATCGGTTTGACGACCGTGCCGCCGGCGTTTTCGACAGCCTCGAGGGTCGCCTCCAGATCCCTGCTGTACAGCACCGGCAGCGGCTTCGATGGCGCTTCGGCGGCGTCGGCCTGAAAACCCCCGTCCAGGCCTTCGGCAAAGGCCGAATAGGTCGGCCCATAGTCAGTGAACGACCAGGCAAAGGCGGAACTGTAGAAGGCCTTCAGCCGGTCCAGCGTTCCGCCCGTAGCCGGCATTTCCAGATAGTCGAGTTTTCCGGACAGTTTCATAGCCACCTCTTTGTTCACTGTATGTTCTACTCCAGAATCCCCAGCATAGCAAGTCTTTTTGCCGCATCCTGAGGCACGGCTTTGCTTAATCGATTGTAGTGGCCGGGCGGCTTTGCCGACGCCTTGCCTTTCGCACTGCAGCATCATATCGCTCCAAGGGCGGACCGGCGGAACTTTCCGTTTCGCCAATCTTTCCAATCTCCTGCAACCGGAGAGCGATGCATGACCAAATGGGTTTTCACCTTTGGCGATGGTGCGGCGGAGGGCCGTGCCAGCGACAAGAATCTCCTGGGCGGCAAAGGCGCCAACCTAGCCGAGATGTGCAGCCTGGGGCTGCCGGTGCCGCCGGGCTTCACCATCACCACGGAGGTCTGCAACGCCTACTACGCCAACGGCCGTATTTATCCGGCCGGGTTGGAAGCCGATGTCGCGGTCGCGCTCGATCACATCGGCCGGCTGACCGGTCGTCGGTTCGGCGACCCGTCGAAACTGCTGCTGGTGTCGGTGCGTTCTGGCGCTCGCGCCTCGATGCCCGGCATGATGGACACCGTCCTCAATCTCGGCCTGAACGACGAGACGGTCGAGGCGCTGGCCGCCGATTCCGGCGATGCGCGCTTTGCCTATGACAGCTACCGCCGCTTCATCCAGATGTATTCCGATGTCGTCATGGGTCTCGACCACGAAGTGTTCGAGGAAATCCTGGAGGACCAGAAGGGCGGGCTCGGGCACGAGCTCGACACCGAACTGACGGCGCTCGAATGGCAGGGCGTCATCGCGCTCTACAAGGCCAAAGTCGAGGAAGAGCTTGGCAGGCCGTTTCCGCAGGATCCGCATGAGCAGCTCTGGGGCGCGATATCAGCCGTGTTCTCGAGCTGGATGAACAACCGCGCCATCACCTATCGCCGCCTGCACGATATTCCCGAAAGCTGGGGCACGGCGGTCAACGTCCAGGCCATGGTGTTCGGCAATATGGGCGAAACCTCGGCCACCGGCGTTGCCTTCACGCGCAACCCATCGACCGGCGAAAAGATGCTCTATGGCGAGTTCCTGGTGAACGCGCAGGGCGAGGACGTCGTTGCCGGCATCCGCACGCCGCAGAACATCACCGAAGCGGCGCGTATCGCAGCAGGCTCGGACAAGCCGTCGCTGCAGAAGCTGATGCCTGACGCGTTCCAGTCCTTCGTCACCATCTCCGATAGTCTGGAGAAGCACTACCGCGACATGCAGGATCTCGAATTCACCATCGAGCGCGGCAAATTGTGGATGCTGCAGACCCGCTCCGGCAAGCGCACCGCCAAGGCGGCGCTGAAAATTGCCGTCGAGATGGCGCGCGACAGGCTCATCACGAAAGAGGAAGCCGTTGCCCGTATCGACCCGGCCTCGCTCGACCAGTTGCTGCATCCCACCATCGACCCCAAGGCCGCGCGCGACGTCATCGGCATCGGACTGCCGGCCTCGCCCGGTGCCGCTACCGGCGAGATCGTCTTTTCCTCAGCTGACGCCGAGGACTTGAAGACACAAGGGCGCAAGGCGATCCTAGTGCGCATCGAGACCAGTCCCGAAGACATCCACGGCATGCATGCGGCGGAAGGCATCCTGACCACGCGCGGCGGCATGACCAGCCACGCCGCGGTGGTGGCGCGCGGCATGGGCAAGCCTTGCGTCTCGGGTGCCGGCTCGCTGCGCGTCGACTATAGGGCCGGCACGCTGCTCTCGATGGGGCAGACCTTCCGCAAAGGCGACATCATCACCATCGATGGCGGCAACGGCCAGGTGCTGAAGGGCGCGGTTGCCATGCTGCAGCCTGAACTGTCAGGCGATTTTGCCGCCATCATGGAATGGGCGGACGCGGTGCGGCGCATGAGGGTGCGCACCAATGCCGAAACACCGCTCGATGCGCGCATGGCGCGCTCCTTCGGCGCCGAAGGCATCGGGCTTTGCCGCACGGAGCACATGTTCTTCGACGGCGACCGCATCGTCGCCATGCGCGAGATGATCCTGGCCGACACCGAAAAGGACCGGCGCGCCGCACTCGCCAAGCTTCTGCCCATGCAGCGCTCGGATTTCCTCGAACTGTTCGAGATCATGGCCGGCCTGCCGGTGACGATCCGACTGCTCGATCCGCCGCTGCACGAATTCCTCCCCAAGACCGAGGCTGAAATCGCCGAGGTCGCCGCCGCCATGAACGTGTCGCCCGACAAGCTCAGGCAGCGCACCGAGGCACTGCACGAGTTCAACCCGATGCTCGGCCATCGTGGCTGCCGCCTGGCCGTCTCCTACCCCGAGATCGCCGAGATGCAGGCACGGGCCATTTTCGAGGCGGCCGTGGAGGCCGGCAGGAAGGCCGGCGCCCTGGTGGTCCCCGAGATCATGGTGCCGCTCGTCGGCCTGGTGAAGGAACTCGACTACGTCAAGGCGCGCATCGATGCGGTTGCCAAGAGCGTCATGGAGGAAACCGGCGTCAAGATCGACTATCTCACTGGCACGATGATCGAGCTTCCCCGCGCCGCCATCCGCGCGCATGTCATTGCAGAATCAGCCGAATTCTTCTCCTTCGGCACCAACGACCTGACCCAGACGACCTTCGGCATCTCGCGCGACGATGCGGCCTCGTTCCTGGAAACCTACCGCCAGAAGGGCATTATCGATCAGGACCCGTTCGTCTCGCTCGACATCGAGGGCGTCGGCGAACTGGTGCGCATGGCCGCGCAAAAGGGCAAGGCGACGCGGCCCGACATCAAGCTCGGCATCTGCGGCGAACATGGCGGCGATCCGGCCTCGATCCGCTTTTGCGAAGAGGTCGGCCTCGACTACGTGTCCTGTTCGCCCTATCGCGTGCCGATCGCCAGGCTGGCGGCAGCGCAGGCAGCGGTGCTGGTTGCGAAAACAGGCCGCGGATAGGATCCATCCAGCTTACCGTTTTGTAAGACAATTCACGCGAACGTGCTGGCCGCGCCGCGTAATCTCGACATTGTTCCTGCCCAATTTGCGGCCATCCGCAAATTGCTCCCGGAAACAGATGCTGCAGATCTCTCCCGCGCCGCTCCGCTCGATCCTGGTCATTCAAACCAAGTTCATAGGAGATCTCGTCCTCGCCTCGGCGCTCGCCAAGAACCTGCGGCTCGAATTCCCCGGCGCCAGCATCGTCTTTCTGTGCGAGGCCCGCTTCGAGAGCTTCGTGATCGCCCATGGTATCGCTTCCGAGGTGGTCGCATTCAGGCGCGACCGCATGCGCGGCACGCCCTTGGAGCGCGGGAAGGAGCTCTACGCCACGGTGCGGGCGTTGCGCCGCTTCCGCTTCGACCTGACCATCGACCTGACCGATTCGAAGACGTCGCGCATCCTCACCGGGCTCGTCCACGCAAAGACCCGTGTCGGATACAATCCCTCCGAAAGACCCTTGCGTATGCTGGAGCGGCAGCCCGCCAACGTCCTTGCCAAGCCCTACGGCTTTGATGGCCAGCATTTCCTGTACCGCTACCTCTCGCCGCTCGAAGCGCTCGGCATTGAACTTCGCACGGTGATTCCGAACCTTCAGCCGCTGCCATTGGAGACGGCGAAAGCATTGGCGCTCCTGGATAAACACCATCTGCGGCCAAATGCCTTCATCGCCGTGCATGCGGGTGCAAGCTTCGAGGGGCGACGTTGGCAGCCGGAGCGGTTTGCAGCAGCGATCGTCGAGATTGCCGGCGAGACCGGCCTGGACGTCGTCCTGGTGGGCGGCCCGGACGAGCGCGAGATCGCCGAACGCATCGTCGCCAGGACCGCGCCGCCGGTCGTCAATCTCGTCGGTGACCTGTCGCTTGAAAGCCTGCTGGCGGTGCTGAAACAGGCCCGGCTGTTTCTCGGCAATGAGAGCGGCCCGATGCACATGGCGGCAGCCACTGGGACCCCGGTTGTCGGGCTGTTCGGTCTGACGGAGCCGTCGCGCTGGGGTCCCGTCGGCGTGCCCAGCATCTCGCTCCAGCCGCCGATGCCTTGCGCCTGCATGGCCGAGGACCTTTGCCGCGCGCCGGATCCCAGCAAGGCATGCTGCGTCTGGGGCCTGGAAGTCAAGCCGGTGGTCGACGCGGTGCGCGAGGTTCTTTCGCGCACCGAAATGCAGCTGGAATGCGTCATCTGAGATCATGGGTCGCATGCACGACTCTCGACGCGGTGGAATGACCCCTTCGCCACAGGCACGGTCACATTGTCGCGTGGAGCGCTTTTCTGCTATGCATCATCCTGATTTCCGCCTTCATGCGGGTCTTTGGGATGCCTGCTTGAAATGACGGGTCAGGAAATCGGTTTGATGCGCCTGCTGCAAAAAAATCTCTGGATGATCGCCATGTCGTTGGCGATGGCATCCGCCGGCCATGCCGCGCCGCTCGTCGAGCCGACGCTGCACATCAGGCCGCAGGCGAGCGGCGCCGGCCGTGTGGCACTCACGCTCGATGCCTGCGGCGGACAGACCGACAGCCGGATCCTTTCGGCGCTGGTGGACAACAAGATCCCCGCCACCATTTTCGTGACCGGCATCTGGCTGAAGCGAAACGCCGCCGCCGTCGAGATCATGCGGGCGCATCCCGATCTGTTCGAACTGGAAAATCACGGCGGTCACCACATCCCGGCGGTCGACACGCCGCGGAAAATCTACGGCATCCGCAGCGCCGGCAGCCCGGATGCGGTGCTGGCCGAGGTCGAATCGGGGGCCGCCGCTCTTGCCGGGACCGGCGAGCCGGCGCCGAAATGGTTTCGTGGCGCAACCGCCGAATACAGCCCGTCGGCAATCGCCATGATCCGCAAGCTTGGCTTCAAGGTCGCGGGATTCTCGATAAACGGCGACGGCGGCTCCTTGCTCGGCGCCAAGGAAACCGCGCGGCGCATCGCGGCGGCCAAGGACGGCGACGTCATTATCTCGCACATCAACCAGCCGACCCATGCGGCAGGCGAAGGCGTGGTGCAGGGGCTGCTGGCGCTCAAGGCCAAGGGCTTGACCTTTGTGCGGCTCGACGATGCCGAGGGCATCGGCAATAACGGCACCACGGAGTGAGTGGCCAGCCGAGCGTATCCCGCTTCGGCGTTGGCTCAGTCCGGTTTGGCTTCGATCGTGACCTTGCTGGCGTAGAATGCGCCGTGGTTGCCGATTTCAGCCATCTCGTCGAAAGGCCGTTCATAGGCCCACATGGCGTTCTGGCCGGTCTCGCCGGCAGGCAGCACGCTCCAATAGCTTGCATCGCCCTTGTAGGGGCAATGGGTCGAGTGGTCGGTGCGGCCAAGCTTGCCGAAATCGATGTCGGCGAACGGAATGTAGAAGGCCGCCGGATAGGGAGCTTCGGTCAGCACCTTGGCCTTCGCTGTTGAAGCGATGACCACGTCTCCGGCGCGGACGGTAACGGTGCCGGCATAGGGCTCGATGGTGATGATTTTGTCCGGGTTGCGTTGGAAACCGGGTGCGGGGTTGGCGATCTGATCCATGCGGCGGCTCTCCTTGCGTCGACTTTGAGATGTGTCGCGCAAACGCATTGTTCAAGGCCTGCCGTCGCCATGCAACACGCAAACACCTGCCCAGGCCGGCACTGCCGGATCGCGCCTCCGAATATCCTTGGTACTTGTCGTCAGCTGTCAGGCAGCGGCCTTGAACACGTCCATGAGACCGGCATAGGCGGCAGCGATACCGGCGACCGGGTTGCTGCTTCTCGATACGGTCTCGACCTTCAGGGAACCACCGCCGGTCGGCAAGGTGAGCAGCAGGAACTGGCGGTTTCCGCCATCGCCGACTGACGCGGCTGCGACGTGCTGGTCCTCGCCCTGGTTCTGGACGCACATCTTGAACAGCAACGTGCCGCCGACCGCTTCCAGCGCGCCGCCGACAACTTCAACAAATTCATCTTCGGAAACAGTCTTTGTGTCCGGCACCAGATCGGCCAGACTTTCGGCAAGCGTACTCTCGAGAGCCTTGTCGTCGAGCTGCGCGTCCATGCGAACCTCTTTCAGTCGCCAATCGCACCCCTTTGCCCGTTAACGAAGCTTAACGCCGACGATGGCCGGATTGTGGCGGTTGTTCCCAATGCAGTGCTCGGCCGTATTGGCGGCTGGACAATCCGTCGGTTCGCTCCACAATGGGACAAAAAGCACAACGCAAAAGCGTGAGGGAGGACCGAATGCTGGGACTGATGCAGGAATGGCCGCTGCTTTGCCATAAGCTCATCGACAATGCCGAGCGGCAGCATGGCATGCGCGAGATCGTGTCACGCTCGATCGAAGGGCCGATCGTGCGCACCACCTACGCCGACATCCATCGTCGCGCCCTGAAGGTCGCCCAGCGGCTGGAGCGCGACGGCTATGGGTTGGGCGACCGCATCGCGACGCTGGCCTGGAACACCGCCCGCCACATCGAGGCCTGGTACGGCATCATGGGCATCGGCGCCATCTACCACACGCTCAATCCGCGGCTGTTTCCCGAGCAGATCGTCTGGATCATGAACCATGCCGAGGACAAGGCAGTCTTCGTCGACCTGACTTTCGTGCCGCTGCTCGAGAAGATCGCCGGCGCCGTCAAGTCGCTGAAACAGGTGATCGTGCTGACCGACAAGGCACACATGCCGCAGACGACGTTGCCAAATGTGGTCGCCTATGAAGAGTGGCTTGAGGAGGCGGATGGCGACTTCGCCTGGAAGACCTTCGACGAAAGCACCGCCGCAGGCATGTGTTACACCTCCGGGACCACGGGCGATCCCAAGGGCGTCGTCTACAGCCACCGTTCGAACGTGCTGCACGCCATGATCGCTGCCATGCCCGACGCCATGGGGTTGTCGTCGCGCGACACGATCCTGCCTGTCGTGCCGATGTTTCACGCCAATGCCTGGGGCCTTGGCCAGAGCGGGCCGATGATCGGCGCCAAGCTGGTCATGCCCGGCTGCAAGATGGACGGCGCCTCGATCTATGAACTGCTCGATACCGAGAAGGTGACCTTCAGTGCGGCCGTGCCGACCGTCTGGATGATGCTGCTGCAGCATCTGGAGGAGACCGGCAAGAAGCTTCCCTATCTCAATAAGGTCGTCATCGGCGGCTCGTCCTGCCCGCGCGCGATCATGACGAAGTTTCAGCAGAACTACGATGTTCAGGTCATCCATGCCTGGGGCATGACCGAAATGTCGCCGCTCGGCACGCTGTGCACCCTGAAGCCGGACTATGCTGGTCTTGAGGGCGAAGCCCGGCTCGATGTCCAGCAGAAACAGGGCTATCCGCCGTTCGGCGTCGAAATGAAGGTGACCGACGACGACAACAATGCGCAACCCTGGGACGGCAAGACATTTGGCCGCCTGAAAGTGCGTGGGCCGGCCGTTGCCCGTGCCTATTATGGCGGCGCCGGCGTGGAGCAGTTCGACGAGGACGGCTGGTTCGACACCGGCGACGTCGCCCACATCGACGCCGGCGGCTATATGCAGATCACCGATCGTGCCAAGGACGTCATCAAGTCCGGCGGCGAATGGATTTCGACCATCGACCTCGAGAACCTGGCTGTCGGTCACCCCGATGTCGCCGAGGCGGCAGCCATCGGCGTCCACCATTCGAAATGGGGCGAACGGCCGCTGCTGGTCGTCGTCCGCAAACCGGGCAAGGAACCGAGCAAGGCTGATATTCTCGACTTCATGGACGGCAAGGTGGCCAAATGGTGGATGCCGGACGATGTCGCCTTCGTCGGTGAAATTCCGCACACCGCCACCGGCAAGATCCAGAAGATCACCTTGCGCCAGCAGTTCAAGAATTATCGCCTGCCGACGGATTGACGCGATGTCGCATGTTTCGGCTTCATGGCATCGCAAAAAGGTTCTAAGTCTCCGTTCGGGTTGGGGTGGTGCGGCAATCGATGGCAAGTATTCCTGAACGGCAAACGTCGAGGGCGGCCGGATGGTCGCGGCGCACGGCCGCTTTTTCGTTGGTGCTGCTGCTGACGGTCTTTGTCGGCCATCGCTTCGATCTCGTCGAAACACCTGTCTTTCTGTGGGTGCTCGGCATTGTCGCGCTGCTGGCGGCGATGGCGCTGTTGTTTGCCGGGTTTGCCTTTTCGCGGCTCTGGAATTTCGGCGACCGCGGCGGTCGCGACCTGACGGTCGGCGCGCTGCTGGCGCTGCTGGTGCTCGCACCCTACGGCGTCGCCGCCTACTGGGCGACGATCTATCCGCCGCTCAGGGATATCTCGACGGATTTCGACGAACCGCCGGCGCTCGACGTGAGCGACCGCACGAAGGATATGAACGTGCTTGCGCCGTCGACGCCTGGGGAACAGCGGCTGCAGACCGATAGCTATCCGCTGGTCAGCGCACGCAGCTACGACCTGCCGTTCGAGACTGTCGTCAATGCCGTCGAAACTGTACTCGACCGGCGCGACTGGGATCTATCGGAACCCTATCCTGATCTCGCCGGGCAAAGCGAGGTGACCATCACCGCCGTCGCCAAGGGCTTCGTGATCGGCCTTCCCGCCGATGTGGCGATCCGCGTGACGGACGATGGCGATACGGTCATCGTCGACATGCGGTCGGCGTCCCGCTACGGTCGCTACGACCTTGGCGACAATGCCGCGCGTATTGTCGATTTCCTTGCCGAGCTCGACCAGGAAGTCGCCGGTCAGGTTGGCGCCGCGCCGGCCGAGTGAGGCACGGGCACTTGGCAGTGGGCTGCGTTGCCTATCCGGCCGGCGTGAAAATGCCGTCGATGGCCGGTGCGGAATCGGTCACAACCAGACCGCGCGCCGTCAGATCCTCGAGATGGGCAAGCACCGACAATCCGGCGGCGCCATGCAGCCGCGGATCGGTATCCCTGTAGATCGCCTTGACCATGTCCACGATCGTCCGGTCGCCGGCCCGGACCCGCTCCAGAATGGCGCGCTCGCGCATTTTGCGGTGCGTCTTCAGCCCGCGCATGAAAGCGCGCGGTGCGGTCACCGGCCCGCCATGTCCGGGCAGCAGCAAGCGGTCCTCGCGGTCGATCAGACGGTCCAGCGAGGCCATGTAATCGGCCATCGCCCCATCCGGCGGGGCGACGATGGAGGTTGCCCAGGCCATGACATGATCGGCCGAAAACAGGATGCCGGTTCCTTCCAGCGCGAATGCCGCATGATTGGCGGTGTGGCCCGGGGTCAGAACCGTCCTGATCGACCAGCCGTCGCCATCGACCGCCTCGCCGTCGGAAAGGGCGATGTCGGGAACGAAAGCCATGTCTGCACTGGCGTCGAGCGCATTGGTCTCGCCGATATGCAGGGCTCTTGCCGGCCGGTGCGGCCCCTCGGCCAGCACGATGGCGCCGGTGCTCTCTTTCAGCCGGGCCGCCAGCGGGGAGTGGTCGCGATGCGTATGGCTGACGAAGATATGGCTGACCGGCCGGCCTGCGATCACTTCGAGCAGGGTCCGCAGATGCGCCTCGTCATCCGGCCCCGGATCGATCACCGCCAGCGTATCGCGGCCAACAATGTAGCTGTTGGTGCCGTGAAAGGTGAAGGGGCTTGGATTGCGGGCCGTGATGCGCTGGACATCGGGCGCGACGCTCACCCCCTGGCCATAGAGGGGGTCGAAGCCGGTATCGAACTTCAGTGCCATGCATCGGTGCCTTGTTTGGGGAAACGGCAAAACCGATTGCCGCATAACACGCAAGCCAATATAGGAGGATGTGAGGCCGCGAACATCTGGTAGCGGCAATCGGATTGGGGAAATACCATGGCAATTGCAACTACGATGCGTCCGCTTGTTTCTCTGGCTCTGCCGCAAAGCGGCGCGGCGCGGCTGGCAACGCAGCTTTTCCTGGCCATCGCCGGAACGCTTGTGCTGACCTTGTCGGCCAAGACCAAGGTGATGCTCGGGCCGGTCGACATTTCGATGCAGACGCTGGCCGTCCTCCTGATTGCCGCCGCCTTCGGCATGCGTCTCGGCGTCGCCACCCTGCTGCTCTACATGGCGGAGGGAGCCATGGGCTTCCCCGTCTTCCAGAGCACGCCTGAAAAGGGTCTCGGCATTGCCTACATGCTCGGCTCGACCGGCGGCTATCTCGCCGGCTTCGTGGTCATGGCGGCCATTGTCGGCTGGGCGGCGGATCGCGGCTGGGACCGCCACCCGATCAAGCTTTTCAACGCCATGCTGGTTGGCGAAGTCGTCATGATGGCGATGGGCTTTGCCTGGCTGGCGCTGCTCATCGGTCCGGAAAAGTCGTGGCAGTTCGGCGTCGTGCCGTTCATCGTCGGCGACCTGATCAAGGTGGCTCTCGCGGCAAGCCTGGTGCCGGCCGTCTGGACGCTGCTCAAGCGCGGCTGAAGCCCGAGCAGACCAGCGGCTTGAGCAATCAAGCCTTGGCTGGCATGGGGTGATTGGCGGATTTCAGCGTGGCGTCTGCCAAGTAATCACACTTAGGTTTCTGGAAACAGCTCCGGAAACAGTGAATCCAATGCGTCGGCCGGAAAGCGTAGCGACACCGGACCTTTGGGTGTTTCCGACGCCAACAGACCGAGCGCGATCACCTCATTGAACACGCGACGCGCCGTGCGTTCGGGTAGTCCGCTAATGCGAGACGCTTCGCCGCGTTCAAATTCGCCGCGCATTAGCGCTTCCTCCAGGAGGCGGGCGGCTTCGGGTTTGAGGCCACTGCGCTCGACGTAGCGACGCAGCCGCTTCGCGAGCGTGTCGAGATCGAACAAGCCGGTCATAAAGTTCACCTGATCGATGCACACCTGCATGAACCATAGCGTAAAGTCGCCGAGTGCGCGCTCGGAGAGGTTGCCCCGTCCGTCGAGATCACCCTGGCGGGGCATATCGGCATGATCCATCATGCGCTTGTAGTCCGTGCGGCTTTTCACGCCGCGCGCTAGACCGCGTGAGATCGACCACAGCCCGTGCGCGGCGATCCCAGCCTCATGGGCCATGGCGTGGCTCATCAAACGGCTGACGCGGCTATTGCCGTCGGGGAACGGGTGAATGTAGTTGAAACGGTGATGCGCGGCAGGAATGGCCAGGATCCGTCCGGCTTTGCCCAGCCCAACGAAGTGATAGCGCTTGGCAAAATACTGCATGAAGTCGCCGACGCGCTCGCTCGAAGGCGGCTCATGCCGGCCGACGGCGACGTCATGCTCTGGCTTCGACCGCCACTCGCCTTTAGCCATGACGAATTCGCGCCCGGAACCCTTGATGGTCAGCATGGGCGATTCCGCATCGCGATAGAATTCCGCATGCAGCCATCGTAGAAACTCTGTGGATGCAGGCTCGGGCAAATGCTTCTCTGCGGCCATACGATCGATCTCGGCTTGCAGGCGAACATGGGCGGCCGCCTCTAACTGCAGGCTCCGGCGGTTCTCGTCTCGATCGAAATTTCCTGCCAGCGCCCTTTCGATGTCGCGCGGGCGTGTGTCATGGCCCTCGATCAAGTTGCTATAGTAGGTGTTCATGATGCGTACCAGATCGGCGAGATTGGCAGCGGTACGTGGGTGCAGGCTTTGGCCCAAAATGGCCGACGTGGCCGATAGTTCCGCCAGCGCATCCGATATGGTTTCGGATACATCCGTCAGGCGTGCCGGTTCGATGTGCTGTACGCTTTCTTCCATGTCTGGCCGATCTTGGCTTCTGCTAAATACGTAATTATAAAGATATATTTCGAATTTTCCAGGATATTTGGCCGATCTTCTGGCCGATGATCGGTACCGTGCCGGCTTCCGCCGGCCATACGCATCTGACTAGGTTGCCGTCCCGACGACACCGACATACAGCTGCTTCGGAACGCAATATCTCCGCTCTCTAGATCGATCTGTCTCGGCTCCCAGGCGACTTGCCAAGGGGTTGATCGCCGAAGCGGTGCTGGAAATTACATCGCATTATTGGCCCTATCGTTCGGCGTTGGTGCGTTGCAGACGGTATCTTTTCAATCGCATCAAGCAATGCTGTTGATCAAAAGTTCCCGCACTGTTGATCCGAGAAATAGATGCTTGCTGGAGCAGCCGCGCTGTCGTAGCTCTTGGTCGTTGGCAGTCGGATTCTGGTGATGGGGGTGGCCTTTGAGGAAAATTGTCCGGACCTGAGGAATGAAGGACATTGACGTCGTTATCGTGGCCATCGGCCACAGGCAGTTCCGCGCGCTGGGCGTCGACGGCCTGCAGGCTCTTTGCAAGACCCCCGGCGTCATTTACGACATCAAGGGTCTGTTCCCCAGGCATGTCACGGATGGGCGCTTCTGATGAAGGTTCTGGTCACCGGCGCGGCCGGCTTCATAGGGTATCACGTAGCCAAGCGGCTGCTGGAGCGCGGTGACGAGGTCGTCGGCATCGACAACGTCAACGACTACTACGATCCGGAAATCAAGGAGGCGAGGCTGCGGCTTCTGGACGAGGCGAGCCGCAAGACCAATGCCGGCTATCATTTCATCCGCGGCAATCTCGCCGACAAGAGCGTGGTCGACGCCTGCTTTGCCGACCACGCATTCGACCGGGTGATCCATCTCGCCGCCCAGGCCGGGGTTCGCTACAGCCTGGAAAACCCGCATGCCTATGTCGAAAGCAACATCATCGCCTACACCAACATGCTGGAGGCCTGCCGCAACAGCGCCGTTGCGCACCTGACCTATGCCAGCACCTCGAGCGTCTACGGCGCCAACACCGATATGCCGTTTTCCGAGCACAGGCCGGCCGACCACCCGCTCCAGTTCTACGCCGCGACCAAGCGCGCCAACGAGCTGATGGCGCACAGCTACAGCCATCTGTTCGGGCTGCCGACGACCGGGCTTCGCTTCTTCACCGTCTATGGCCCCTGGGGGCGCCCGGACATGGCGCTGTTCCTGTTCACCAAAAACATCCTTGCGGGCGAGCCGATCAAGCTGTTCAACAACGGCAACCACACGCGCGACTTCACCTATGTCGACGACATCGCCGAAGGCGTGATCCGTGCCAGCGACAACCCGGCCACGGGCAATGCCGCCTGGGACTCCAGCCGTCCCGATCCGGCCACAAGCAGCGCCCCCTGGCGCATCTTCAACATAGGCAACAACAACCCGGTTAAGCTGACCGCCTATGTCGAGGCGCTGGAAAACGCGCTTGGCCGCAAAGCCATCGTCGAACTCTTGCCGCTGCAGCCCGGCGACGTGCCCGACACCTTCGCCGACACCTCGGCGCTGGAGCAGGCGGTCGGCTACCGCCCGACAACGACGGTGACCGAGGGCGTCGGGCGGTTCGTCGAGTGGTACAAGGCGTATTTTGCGCGGGCATAGCGGAAGACGCCGGGTTTCATGCTCAGATTTTAAATGGTGTCTCGTTGCCTTCGTCAAGCTCTAGCGGAACAGGCAGATAAGCATTGGCAATTAGCCAATCGCTGACGATCGTTTTGATCAAATCGGACTTGGAAACTTCCATCTCCGCTGCGATTCCAAAAAGTAATTCGTCTGTTCTCGTGCCCAGATCGACGCCGGCGACGTTTCTAAGCATCAGGGCGGCCCTACGAAGTACAATTTGAAGGTCGGCGCGGGATATGTCCGCTATCTGGTCGGCGGCGCTCTCAAGCTCTCCTGCAAAGATCAGGCGGCTCATTGAAGGTCACTCCAGCACAGGCGGAGTAGGATCGTACCCGATTGAAACTATCCCCGGATGCCGATGGGCGATGGCGAGTATCTGGGTCTCAAGCTCACAGTTGTAGGCCATGAGCGCCTTCACGGTCTCAAGAGGGCTGTCGTAGCGGGCGATCAGCTTCACCGCTTCAGAGTGCAGTTCGGATTTGGCTTCGGTGTCGAAGTGCATTGTGCCCATGGTGCCTACTCCTAACGCGTCGCGCGGCGCTGCGGGGTGAGTGCGTCAAGTCGTTCCTGAAGGTGCCCGTTGAGCACGATCATTTCCTTGAGCGCTTTCATCACATCACCCTTGTGGACTGCAATGAAATCCTCGGCGTGGGCCTGGAGGGCAGCCTCCTGGCGGCTGCTCAGTGTCACAATTCGATCCATGGCATTACTCCATACGCTGCATCGGCGTAGTGAACAAAAAGGGAACATAAATGTCAAGAGTGAATTGACTCGGCGAGGAACTCATTCCTATTTTTGGCCGATCCCGGAACAGAGCAGACGACCGCGCCGCCTTGTCCAGACCCTGTGCCGAGCGCATGAGGTTGGTCAGCTAATCCGTGTCCGGTGCATCAACTGCAACATTACACGCCACTAGCTCGCCGGGGACCTCGCCAAATTGGTGGGGGACATTCCGTTTTGGGACGTTGACCGGCACATGCGCTGCGAGCGCTGCAAACGCCGCGAGCTTGATGTGGACATTCTGCTGCCAAGCGCATCGGAGGGCATGAAGATACGCGTGAAGCGACTTGTTGAAATCCGCATGGTACGACGCGTGATCTGGAGGGATGAATAACTGGCGCTAACAGCCCAACATTTCAATCACGTGCCGCCGATTTGCTTAGCGCCGCTTACGACGAAAAAACATCACGACCAAGATTGTAAGAAAGACGGCAATCGCAAGGCCCGGTGAAACGTCCGAGAGTATCCGAAGGCCAGCCATCTAGAACAACGAGCCTTGGCTTGGCGGTACTGGTGCCTGCTCGGGAAACTTGATCTGTGTGGCAGGCTTCTCGACAATCACAAGAGCATCATCCGGCGCCGTGCGTTGTAGCCGCTTCGCTTCCGACCATGGCGCTGTCAGCCAAGTCTCTGTTTCCTCTTGCGTCCTCAGGATCACCGGCATAGCTTTTTCATGCTCAGCCGCTCAGCAAGTCCCTTGTGAAAGATAACGCCACTCATATAGGCGAAGGTCATTGCCAGTGCCGCCGTTCGCAAGGGATAATCGACCAGGGAATGAACGAGCAGAAACGATACTGAGAGAAACGCCATTTTCTGCAGCGGATCTCGCCGTGCCGTAACGGAAAACGCAAAAAGCAATATCGCGTAAGCTGCGACCAGAAAGACAACAGGAACGCCACCTTCAAGTGCCAATTCCAGATAATCATTGTGGGCGTGATTGACGTAGGGCTTGAAGAGGCGAGTCGACCGCCGCCCATGATGACAATCTGCTTGTTCCCGTCAGGCCGGCTTTGGCAAGACGATAGCAATGCGTCGCCTGAATTGGCCATGGATTGGCGCCGGATCGTGACCCAGTCATTTGACGAACGCCGAGATTGACAAGCCAGTGCATGGAACCTAAGCACGGGCGGCTAGGACCGGGGGGTTCAGGCATGTCAAGGAGAGCTTCTTGAAAGGAATTATCCTTGCTGGAGGCAGTGGAACGCGTCTTTATCCACTAACATTAGCAGTCTCTAAGCAAATTCTGCCGATATACGACAAGCCGATGATCTATTATCCGCTGAGCGTTCTGATGCTCGCGGGTATCCGAGAGATTCTGATCATTTCGACGCCGCGTGACCTGCCGGTTTTTCGCGATCTGCTTGGCGATGGATCGGAGTTCGGGCTCGACCTGTCCTATGCCGAGCAGCCGCAGCCCAACGGGCTGGCGGAAGCCTTCATCATCGGCCGCAATTTTATCGGCAAGGACAACGTGTCGATGATTCTCGGCGACAACATCTATTTCGGCGATGGGCTGTCGCAGCTTTGCCGCGACGCTGCCTCGCGCGAAAAGGGCGCTTCGGTGTTCGCCTATCATGTCGAGGATCCCCAGCGTTATGGCGTGGTTTCCTTCGACAAGGCCACGGGAACGGCGCTGACGATCGAGGAAAAGCCGCAGGTGCCGAAATCCAACTGGGCGGTCACCGGTCTCTACTTCTACGACAACGACGTCGTCGACATTGCCCCTGCCATCCGTCCCTCGGCGCGCGGTGAGCTCGAGATCACGGCGGTCAACAACGTCTACCTCGAGCGCGGCCAGTTGCATGTGCATCGGTTGGGGCGCGGCTATGCCTGGCTCGACACCGGCACCCATGACAGCCTGCATGAGGCCTCGTCCTTCGTGCGCACCATCGAGCACCGCCAGGGCATCAAGGTCGCCTGTCCCGAAGAGATCGCCTTTGAACAGGGTTGGCTGACTGTGGACCAGGTTCTGCGTCGCGCCGACCATTTGGGCAAGAACGAATATGCCGCCTATCTGCGCCGGCGTGTCGTCGACCTGTCGGAGGCCTAGGTGCTGGAAGTCAGGCCCCTTGGCATCGATGGCGTTCTGGAAATCGTTCCGAAGCGACATGGCGACGCGCGCGGCTTCTTCGTCGAAACCTACAATGCCGAGCGCTTTTCGCAGGCCGGCATAGACTTGGCTTTCGTGCAGGACAATCATTCCTATTCCGCCGCGGCGGGCGTCTTGCGAGGGCTTCACTATCAGCTTGCGCCGCGCGCCCAGGACAAGCTGCTGCGCGTCATCCGGGGCAGCATTCTCGACGTTGCGGTCGACATTCGCCGCGGTTCGAAAACCTTCGGAAAATGGGTCGCTCTCGAAGTGTCGGCCGAAAAGGGCAACCAGATTCTGGTGCCGAAAGGCTTCGCGCACGGCTTCGTGACGCTCGTGCCCGACACCGAGGTCCTGTATAAGGTGACCGATACCTATTCGCAGGCGCATGACCGGTCGATCCGTTTCGACGATCCCGCCATCGGCATCGAATGGCCGTCATTGACTGGCGGGTTCCAGCTCTCGGACAAGGACCTCAAGGCGCCGCTGCTGGCTGCCGCCGAGGTGTTCGCCTGATGGGTTATTTGAGGACAGCGGCATGAATTTTCTGGTGACGGGCGGTGCTGGCTTTATCGGTTCGGCGGTATGCCGGCATCTATGCGCCAACCCGGCCTATCGGGTGACCAATCTCGACAAGCTGACCTATGCGGGAAACCTGGCCTCGCTGCGGCCGATCGAGAACGCACACAATTATCGCTTCGCGCAGGCCGATATCTGCGACGAAAGGGCCGTGCTCGACATCCTCCAGCGCGACGATATCGACATCGTCATGAACCTTGCCGCCGAGAGCCATGTCGACCGCTCGATCGACGGGCCGGGCACCTTTATCGAGACCAACATCGTCGGCACCTACAAGATGCTCAACGCCGCGCTGGAGTACTGGCGCGGCCTGCCCGAGGACAGGAAGAGCCATTTCCGCTTCCATCATATCTCGACCGATGAGGTGTTTGGCGATCTTCCCTTCGATGGCGGCATGTTCGTCGAGGAAACGCCCTACGCGCCATCCTCGCCCTATTCCGCCTCGAAAGCGGCTTCGGACCATCTGGTGCGGGCCTGGCACGAAACCTATGGCCTGCCGGTCGTGCTTTCCAATTGTTCTAACAATTACGGACCCTATCACTTTCCCGAAAAGCTGATCCCGCTGGTCATCCTCAATGCGCTCGATGAAAAGCCGCTGCCGGTCTATGGCGCCGGCGCCAACGTGCGCGACTGGCTGTTCGTCGAGGATCACGCGCGCGCGCTGGAACTTGTCGCGACCAGGGGACTGTCGGGCGAAAGCTACAATGTCGGCGGCAATTCCGAGCGGACGAACCTTGGCGTCGTCGAGACGATCTGCGATCTGCTCGACAGCAGGCGGCCACGGGCAGGGGGCAAGAGTTATCGCGACCTGATTTCCTTCGTCACCGACCGCCCCGGTCACGATCGCCGCTATGCCATCGACGCCTCGAAGATAGGCCGGGACCTGGGCTGGGCGCCCAATGAGAATTTCGACAGCGGCCTCGCCAAGACCGTCGATTGGTTTCTCGACAACAAATGGTGGTGGGGACCGATCCGCGAGCAGCGCTATGCCGGTGAACGGCTGGGCGAAGCACGCAAGGGGGCGGCGTGAGGCTGGTTGTCACCGGACGCGACGGGCAGGTCGCGGCGAGCCTTGCGGAGGCCGGCCAGGCGGCCGACGGCGTTGAGGTCATCGCCATTGGCCGTCCGCAGCTCGACCTCGCAAGACCCGACACTGTGATCGAAGCCATCGCGGCCGCGAAGCCGGATATCGTCGTGTCGGCTGCCGCCTACACGGCGGTGGATCAGGCCGAGGACGAGCCCGATCTGGCATTCCCGGTGAACGCCGTCGGCGCCGGCAAGGTGGCGCAAGCGGCGGCGCTGCTTGGCGTTGCCGTCATCCATCTATCGACCGACTATGTCTTCGACGGCACCGCCCCTGGCGCCTATGTCGAGACCGACGCCACCGCACCGCGCAGCGTCTATGGCGCCTCCAAGCTTGCCGGCGAGCAGGCGGTTGCATCAGCCAATCCGCGCCATCTGATCCTGCGCACGGCATGGGTCTACAGCCCGTTCGGCAAGAATTTCGTGAAAACCATGCTGCGGCTGGCCGCCGACCGTGACGAGATCGCGGTGGTGGCCGATCAATGGGGAAATCCAACATCGGCACTTGATATCGCCGACGCGATCCTGCATGCGGCGGCACGGCTGCACGAGGGCGCCGCCACATCCGGCATCTATCATCTGGCCGGAACCGGCGAGGCCAACTGGAGCGGCTTTGCCCGCCATATCCTCGACACAAGCCGCGTGTTGGGTGGTCCCTGGGCGCGGGTACGGGACATTGCTACGATGGACTATCCGACCAAGGCGCCCCGCCCCGCCAATTCCCGGCTATCGAGCACGAAATTCACAGAGGCATTCGGCTGGAATGCACCGGACTGGCGGCAGTCGACGGAGGCGGTGGTGCGCCGGCTTCTAGCCGGTGAGACGAAACAGGCATTGACCGCATGAACAAGCACTCGTCACCCGAGACCGTGCGCGATGGGATGCCCGCTGGCAAGGCACGCGCCAAAGCGAAAACGGCAAGGCCTGCAAAGCAGGCCCTTTCACTTCGTGACCTGTACGACGCGCATCGCGGCAAAGTGTCGGATAAATGGTCGATCTATCTCAGCACCTACGACCATATTTTTTCGGAGTATCGAGACAGGCCGGTTCGAATCCTGGAAATCGGAGTTCAGAACGGGGGATCACTGGAGATATGGCAGAAATACTTCCCCAATGCTGAAATAATCGTTGGCTGTGATGTCAATCTGGCTTGCGGAAATCTCGTTTTTGGCAGCCGGAAAATAAAGGTCGCCATAGGTGACGCCAATACCGATGAAACAGAGCGCGACATCATCTCGATGTCGAAAAAATTCGATATTATCATTGATGACGGATCCCACCTGTCTTCGGATATAATACGCTCGTTCGCGCGATATTTTCCCCACCTTTCCGAAGGGGGCATGTACATCGCTGAAGATCTGCATTGCAGTTATTGGCAGGAGTTCGAGGGCGGTCTGTACGATCCGCTTTCCTCAATGTCGTTTTTCAAGCGCCTGCTTGATGTGGTCAACCATGAGCATTGGGGACTGGATCGCCGTCGGGTCGATGCCTTGGCCACTTTCGCCGACAAGCACAAAGTCACATTCGATGAGGCTTCTCTCGCGTCGGTTCATTCCGTCGAGTTCTTGAACTCGCTTTGCATTGTAATGAAGCTGCCTGTTCCGGAAAACGTCCTGGGCGCGCGCAACGTGCACGGCCGGGTGGCGCTCGCCGACGGGAGCGTGGTTCCTCTCGACGACACGAAGAGCAAGGCGATCGATCAAACCGGAAACCCATGGTCGTTGAAGTCAACAACCATGGAGGAGGAGATCGGAACCAACAGGAAGTTGGTGGGCCGTCACGGGGCACGCATCGAGGCTCTCTCCAGCGAGATGGCTGAAATGCGCGAGCAAATCCGGACCCACAAAGACGAGATCTCAAGCACAAGGGCACAAGTCAGCGCGAGAGACGAAGAGATTGCGCTAGGACGGACACAGATCATTGCGAGAGACAAAGAGGTCGAACTCTTGCAACAAAATTTGTCGATGGCGTACAAGGCGACAAGTTCGCTGCTTGCGGATCGCGACGATGCGCGATCCGAGGAAACCCGGTTGCACGAGGTTCTCGATGCCGTTTATGCCAGCACGTCCTGGCGAGTGACCAAGCCTCTACGCGGGATTGGGAGCTGGGTCCGCGCTATCGGCGATGTTCGCATAAGGGTCCGCCGCTTGGCGATTCGCGGTGCCTACGCTTGTTGGCACAATCTGCCGCTCTCCATCGACTTCAAGCGAAAATTGAAGAGAGCGGCGTTTTCGACCTTTCCTTCGCTGTTTGGCGTTACGAATGCCTACCGCGCCTGGAGAAGCATGGAGGCGCCCCAAGCGCCTATGGGCAGCAACGAGATGGTCTTGCGCGGGGCGCTGGTCAGTTCCGGCCCGATCTTCTCGCCCGAACCAGTCTATGTGCCGCTTCTCGATGCGCCGCCACTGCTCCAGAAGCCGGTGCGCGTCATCGCGTTCTATCTGCCGCAATTCCACCCGATCCCCGAAAACGATGAATGGTGGGGACAGGGCTTCACCGAATGGTCCAATGTCCGGCCCGCTGAGCCGCAATTTATCGGTCACCACCAGCCGCACGTGCCGGATACGCTCGGCTACTACGACTTGCGCGATACCGTCGTGCAGCATCGCCAGATCGAACTGGCTAGGCTCTATGGCGTGGAAGGCTTCTGCTTCTATTTTTATTGGTTCGGCGGCAAGAGGCTCCTGGAAAAGCCGCTCGAAAGCTGGCTCGAGGATAAGAGCCTCGACATGCCATTCTGCGTCTGCTGGGCCAACGAGAATTGGTCGCGCCGCTGGGACGGAATGGACCAGGAGATCCTGATCGCTCAGGATCACTCCCCTCAGGATGATCTCGCGTTCATCGCCGAGGTCGCGCCCTATCTTCGTGACCCTCGCTACATCCGCATCGATGGCAAGCCGCTGTTGCTCGTCTATCGGCCAAGCCTGCTCCCGGCGGCGGCTGAAACAGCGCGGCGCTGGCGGACTTGGTGCCGGGAGAACGGCATCGGCGAGATTTTCCTGGCCTACACCCAGTCCTTCGAATCTGTGCCACCCCATCGTTACGGGTTCGATGCCGCCGTGGAATTTCCGCCAAACAATTCCGCGCCGCCAAATGTCACGCATACAGTGACGCCGCTGCATGAGGATTTTGCCACGACCGTCTATGACTGGTCGGTATTCCCGCAACGCAGCGAAACCTATTCATCCCGCAAATACAAACTCTTCCGTTCGGTTTGCCCGGGCTGGGACAATACTGCACGCCGCAAGCGCGGGGGCACGGTGTTCATCAACAACACCCCCGCGCTGTATCGCAGATGGCTGGATAATGCCATTGGGGACACCTTGGCCCATATTAGCGAGCCATCCGAGCGGCTGATTTTCGTCAATGCCTGGAATGAGTGGGCGGAAGGCGCTCACCTGGAGCCCGATAGCGTCAACGGCCACGCCTATCTGCAAGCGACTCGTGATGCTTTGGAGGCGGCGAAGGGGAAGTCCAAGGCCAGGATTGCAATCGTTTCTCACGACGCCCACCCGCATGGGGCGCAATTGCTGGCTCTCAATCTGGCCAAGGGATTCAAGCAGCTCGGTTTTGAGCCCGATCTCATCGTGCTGGGCGACGGGCCGCTGCTCGGCCGTTTCGCCCACGCCGCGACCGTGCACAGGATCGACTTGCCTGAACAAGGCGATGCCGATGTGTTGAAACGCCTGGCCACCATTAGAAACAACGGTGCCGAGGTCGCCGTCGTGAATACCACCGTATCCGGAAAGCTCGTCCCGCTGCTGAAGCAGGCGGGGTTCCGCAGTGTTTGCCTCGTCCACGAACTGCCCGGAATATTGGCGTCCTACGGTCTTGCTGACGCAGCCGCAGCCATTGTCGAGAGCGCTGACACGGTCGTTTTCCCAGCCGAGATCGTCAAAGCCGGATTTGAAGAGTTTGTTGGCCAGCCGGTCAGCCAGTCTGTAATCAGGCCGCAAGGACTCTATCTGCGTACGCCCTACCACGGCGATGATCGCCAGCAGGTCCGCGAGGAGGTCCGCGCAAGATTAGGGCTTTCGACAAATGCAAGCATCATCCTATGCGCGGGCTATGCCGACCATCGCAAGGGCCTCGATCTTTTCGTCGATGCGTGCCTCAAGGTTATGGCATCCAGGCCGGATGCGGTTGCTGTCTGGGTCGGCCATGTCGACACCGTCTTTCACGCCAAGCAAATGCGACGGGTGAAGGAAGCGGGACTGGAGGGCCGCTTCGTCTTTGTCGGATTGGTGGAAAATCCGCAGGAATACTATTTCGCCGCGGATATCTATGCCTTGACCTCGCGTGAGGATCCGTTCCCCTCGGTAGTGCTCGAGGCGCTGGATGCCACAGTGCCGGTCGTTGCCTTCGAAGGCGCTGGCGGCTTCCAGGATTTGTTGAAGCGGGATTGCGGTATCCTTGTCCCCTCATTCGACACCGATGAGATGGCCAAGGCTATCACCAATCTGCTCGACAATGCGGGCGAAGCCCGGCGTCTCGCCAGCGTTGGCCGCGATATCGTCCGCCAGGAGTTCAGCTTCAGCCACTACCTGCATGACCTGCTGATTTACGCCGAAAAGCCGTTGCCGCGGGTGTCGGTCATCGTGCCGAATTACAACTACGCCCGATACCTGGACGCACGTCTAGGTTCCATCGTCGATCAGACGACAAAGCCCTACGAGTTGATCGTGCTTGACGATGCCTCGACCGATGAGAGTGTCGAAGTCATCGAGAAATTTCTGGCCGGTTGCGACATTCCATACCGGCTGGTCGCCAACGCGCAGAATTCAGGCTCGGTATTCCGCCAATGGATGCGGGGAGTCGAAATGGCGCGCGGCGATTATGTCTGGATCGCCGAAGCCGACGACCTCGCCGATCCCGATTTTATCGCCGAGCTTCTGCCTGCCTTCGAGCGCGAGGAGGTGGTGATGAGCTATTGCCAGTCGCGCCAGATGGACGGCGCCGGCCGCATCTTGTCCGAACACTATCTCGACTATGTGTCCGACATCGACCGGTCTCGCTGGACAAAACCCTACGTCGTGGAAGGCCGCCAGGAAATCGCCGAGGCACTTTACCTCAAGAACACCATTCCGAACGTCAGCGGCGTCTTGTTTCGAAGGGAGGCGCTCAGGAATGCGCTGACCAAACACAGCGAAGAGATCATGTCGTTGCGCAACGCCGGGGATTGGGTGACTTATTTGCGTCTGCTCGAAAATGGTTCGATCGCTTTTTCCCCGCGTTCGCTCAATTCACACCGCCGGCATCAGTCGAGCGTAACCATAGGAAATTTCGATCTCAGGCATCTACAGGAGATCAGGCAGGTACAGGCCCATACAATCCGCAGCCACGATCTTGGACCTGCCGCCCTCGAACGGGCGAGCATCTACGGTCGTGAACTCAGTGAACGATTTGGTATCCCAATTCAAGAATGACGACGCTGGTGACTGTGGAGAATTAGATGTCTACAGAGCGTCGAGGAGATTTTAGTGAGAGTTCTTTTTCTGGGGGCGCCAATAGCTCCGCATCCTGATCCGCAGATTGCTTTTGAAAAGAAATTCGAAATCATTGGATATAACACTGGAAACCTTCTGATAGGGCAGTCCCTGTTCGAGGAACTTCGCTTTGAAGAGTTCGGTCAGGGATTGGGCTATTCCCCGCAAGAAGCAAACGAACGTTTCGACATCATTGCTATCGCCGCAGCAAATTTCATTTTCAAAAATTTTGATTTGTCCTACTTGGCTGACTTCATCGAGCCGACCAAGCTGCCATGCCTGGTCGCCGGCCTTGGTGCGCAAGCGTCCATCATTGGTGCCAAAGTCACAGAGATTCCCGAGGGCAGTAAACGCTTCCTCCGGATTATATCCGAACGCAGCAAGACGGTGGGCGTGCGTGGCCATTTTACGGCTGAAGTCATGAATGATTTTGGGATAAAGAACGTCAGAGAGGTTGGATGCCCAAGTTTGTTTCGCAAATTGCGTTCGGACTTGAAGATAAAGAGGCCAGGAAGAGACGCCGAGCTGAGAGTTGCAGTGAACGGATCACGCAACGTATTTCTGCATTCGGGCAATCCCGAAGCTGCCCGGCGTGTTGAGGCTGATCTTTTGAAATTATCCGCTCACAAACGATATCCATATGTTCTTCAGAACGAAGAACCGGAAATGAAAATACTACTTTCCAGAGATGGGCGAGAAGATGATTTTGAGGTCGCTGAGGCAGTGCTCAGGCAGATGAACATGGACATGGATCCGTCGCTCTATGTAAAGCACGTCAAAGAGAACGCTAAAATGTTCTTTGATTTGGCGGAGTGGGATGCGTACATCTCGAAGTTTGACTATTCGATAGGGACGCGCTTCCATGGAAACCTGATCGCATTAACCAACGGTGTTCCTGCAACCATAATTTCCCACGATTCGAGGACGACGGAAATGGCGGAACTTATGAGCATCCCGCACATCCCGGTCGATAAAGTGGGACAATTGGACGTCCACGAGCTTGTGCAGGCTGGTAACTATGATGAGTTTCAGCGCAAGTACACTGTTCTATATGATCGTTTTGCCCAATTCCTTTCGGAGAATGGGATTGCCCACCGGCTAGAGTAGCACCGTGGAGCTGAGCTCGTACCGAAGCAGCATGCTGTTTACGGCTTCATTTTTGAAAATCCTGATGGTGCTCCATGAATTCTGATTCTCATCCAGTTTACCGCCGGGCAGGTTGCTGCCCAATCTGTGAAGCCAATGTCGAATTTTCCGCCAACTATGATTGGTATCGTGATCATCTGCTCTGCTCCAGATGTGGATCGATCCCGCGCGAGCGCGCTTTGGCTCTTACGCTCACGCGACATATCCCCCGTTGGCGCAACCTTGTTATTCATGAATCGTCTCCCACCCCGCGCGGGATCTCTCCGAAGTTGAAGCGGGAATGTGCCGGATATGTTGAATCGCAGTACTTTCCGGGAGAGCCTTTGGGCTCGTCCGTCAGGGGCTTTCGAAACGAGAACCTAGAAGCGCAGACCTTTGGCGATGCGACTTTCGATGTCGTCATTACACTTGATGTCATGGAACATGTGAATATGCCGGAGCGGGTGACAAAGGAGGTTGCCCGCACGCTGAAACCAGGCGGCGCTTATCTCTTCACCGTTCCGACCTATAAGGGCGAGATCGACAGTGAGCGCCGTGCGCTCTACAGGCCGGACGGAACGATCCAGCACACCGGCGAGCCGGAATATCATGGGAATCCGGTGAGCGATGCTGGTTCGCTGGTAACATTTCACTATGGCTATGACCTTCCGGAACTGATCCACCGGTGGTCAGGAATGGACGTCGAGGTGTGCCGTTTTCACGATCACTGGCACGGCATAATAGGCGAATTCACAGAAGTATATTTGGCGCGGAAGCAAGCCCGCTAGAGCATTTTTCTGCTTAGTCGGCATCATATTCTACGGGCTTTGAAGTAGCTCTCGCACTCGGTCGGGGAGGGCAGCCCTGATTGGAGGGCCTCGGACACCCTACCTCTTGCCAACGATCTTCGGCGGCCCGTTTACCCTAGCGACTTGCGAAAGGCCGTGAACGTGCCGAGGTAATAAGCCGGCGGCGGTTGAGGCAGCGAGTGTATGGGGACCGGTGAAAGCTTAGGTCGGAGCCGAAGAAAGCGAATGGTTGCGGGTAATCCAGACAGGCAGTAGGACGAGTTGGTTTGAGATTATAAGCGAGACGGAATGAATATCGAGATACGCCCTGTGTTAACCGAAAACAAGACCGCGCGGATTGATCTGCCAGGCCTTCTTGCAATGCGCTGCTACGCGGCGCTATCGATTGTACTCTTTCACATGGTCTGGCTGACGAAGCTGGAGATTCCCGATTATCTAGGGTTCGTCCGATCGCACTTTGGCTATGGCGTGCCGCTGTTCTTTATCGTCAGCGCTTTCGGATTGTGTGTCGGTTATAGCGGCAAGATTGGCTCGCGGGATGATTTGCGGGAATACTACTTGCGCCGCTTCCTTCGGATTGCGCCGCTGTTTTATTTCATGATGGCGTTCTATTTCCCACTCTACTGGATGTTTGGCGCCGCGCAGTTTCCCACCTCGCCGTTTGCTCTCGGGTACGTCGTCAGCTCTGCACTGTTCATCTTCAATCTGACGCCTCAGTATGTGACCGGCTACGTCATGGCCTCGTGGACGATCGGCATCGAAATGGCCTTCTATGCCATTCTGCCATTGCTGATTTTTGCAGTCACCGATCTCACGCGCTCACTGATCTTCCTAGCCGTGGTCGTGTTCGTCACAGTTAGTTGGGATGCTGCGTTCCAAGGGACAACCGGACCAATAGCGGCATTTGGTGGATATTCGCTGGTTGGCCACATGGTGAATTTTGCAGCCGGCATAGCCGGATATCACGTTTGGCTTAAGCTACGTCAAACCTCGCCTCTAATCGGTCAAACGCTGTTCTGTGCCAGCCTGTTGGTGATTGTCGGCCTGATCGTATTCCCTGCTTATCTCCCTGGTTTAGGCGGGCGCGTAGCGTGGGCGATGGCTTTCGCTGGAGCCGTAGTCGGCATTTCGCTTTATCCGACAACATGGTTCGTGAACCCAGTTGCAAAGACCCTCGGGAACGCCAGCTTCAGCCTCTATCTCTGGCACCCTGTCGTTCTGGTCGGCTTGGAGAGGTGCGGCCTATATCGCGCGATCTATTCAGCGTTCAGCGGCGCATCCGTCCCGTTCTTCGTCTCGACCATCTGCACTCTTGCGGTACTGATTCCGTTGGCGCTGGTGAGCTATCGATACATCGAGCGGCCCGGCATGGGCCTCGCGAAACGCTTTTCCAGGCGATCTCTGGCGGGCGGTTGACCAAATCATGCGACGCCCTTAGACGCTCGACGCATGATAGCTTTGGGTCCCAGCACAATGTTTTCTGAACTTCTGGTCAAGAGTGACGAGCGGCAATCATTTCTAATCGCCCTAGCATTGGTAGCCTTGGCTCGTGCGCAGGCGGCTTTTGCCTTTACATATTCGGTAGATGACTATCGGGTTTTTGTTCAGGGCTTCCAGTGGGTCGCGCCAAGATTGCTTGATGAGGGTCGATTCGGAACCTACTGGCTATCGCAAATCTTCGACGTAATAGGCTACGACCCTATGCGGGCACCGTTAATCACGGTCGTGGCCTCAGTGTTCTTGTCTGTCTGGGCCGCCAACGCCGTTCTTCGGCTTTGGAGCAATGAATTGCCGACTGCGATAAGGACGATGCTGCTGGTCATTATCGCGGCACATCCCTACACTACCGAAATCATCACCTTCCGCAACATCGCGATCTACCACATTCTGGCCTTCGCATTGGCCGCGGTAGCGATCCTTGTCTCGCACCTCAGCCCCGGTAGGCTGCTGGTGTCAGCATTGCTATTCGCGTTGTCCCTGACGTTTTACCAAGTGCCGCTAAACTACCTTTCCATCTTCATCTGCTTTGACCTGGCTTTGAGGGTCATTCGGCGCTCGCTCAACGGTGACGATGTGCCACTCGCCTACTCCCTGTGGGATCGTTCCTTTTATGCTAGGCTGGTGACGTTCGTGGCGGGTTTCGCCGTCTATGTGGTTTGCCTGAAAATCGCCACCCACGGATTGCCCCCTCATCCGTTCTCGATACCGATTTCTTTAGGCGAAATGCCGGAGCGGTTGAGGACGTGGGGTGTCAAGCTCCTCATCGGACATTTCCTGACCGGAACCATTTACGGCAATCAGATGGTCCCAAAGGCGATACTCCTCATCCCCTTGCTCATGGTTGGCGCTACCGTCTTCGAACTATTCAGGCGCCCGACGACGCAACTCAGCAACTCCGTCCTCGCGGGCGCTGTAATCCTGGTCACTCCGGCTGTTGCAGGGCTGGCCATGCTGGGCATCCCTCTGTTTTTCACTATTATCTGGCTGCCGTCGCGCGTGCTGGCTGACATGGGCGTGGTGTGGGCCGGCGTGATCGTTGTAGCTCTGCTGGTCCGAGACTTGATTCCGCTGAAGGTCTACACCTTGGTCATTAGTGTGATCGTGTTCTCGTTTGTTGCGCAGGACAACCAGATATTGATCGATCAATTGCGGGTCGGCGTAAGAGATCACAACTTGGCGGTTCGGCTGGTTTCCCGGCTGGAGGAGCAACCGAACTTCGCAGACATGAAAACCTTAGCTGGCGCAGGCCGGAGGTCGGACGCGGGCGTCCCTATCCCGACCGCGACACATGGGTTCAACGACTCGAATTGGGAATACCAGTGGGCGGTCTCTCCGATGATTGCCGAGCTTACAGGAATTCCCTTGCGGGCACCCTATCAGCCAGAACTGTCGGACACGGAAGCCTACTGTAAGGGTCGCGCCCCATGGCCGGCGCCTGGGTCAGTGATCATTCGCGGCCCACTTGCGATTGTCTGCTTGTAGTGCTTGCTTGGATGACATTGGGCACGAAATGTGAGGGAATTCTCGCCTTTTTGGAGATTGATTGCTGGTCGTATTGTGGTTTGGCGCGTCAGCATGATCTGCGGAGTATCCATCGAGAAATCACGAAGTTGACGATGGTCGTGATGGCAAGGGTGACGAAGAAGGCAACTACGGTGTTTTGCAACACGCTCTCAAGCGTTTTAAGAGTTGCCAGTCCCAGCACGAACACGACCGCAATCGACGCTCCGATCGCCAGTCGATCGGCGATGCCTGTGCGACCTCCGGGAAACACGCGATCGGGATAGAACACCATCACGAACACAAGTCCCGCCAGCCAGGCGAGCGCGTAAGACAAACTTGAAGGCAGGACAACAAGGCCGGCAAAATAGACAAGGCTGGTCAGGGCGGTGTTCAGGCCGCCGGCGACAAGGAACCGGACGGCGTCTCCGCCGATGCGGTCAGCGGCCATCCTGCCTGACCGTATCCAGGAAATTCGCATAGTCCCTGATATAATCGCCAGCATCATAGCTGTGCGAGGCCATGACCAGCAACGCGGTGTCCGGCTGGAATTTATATTGAATTCCCCAAATCCCGGGTGGGATGTAAAGTCCGATCGACGGTTCGGTCAACGATACCTCTTTTCTGTCATGGCCGTCATCGACGACGACGGACAGGCGGCCGTGGGCCGCGATCAGGAATTGATGGCACTCGCGATGCGCATGCTCACCCCTGACCTTGTCGGAGGGAACGCCATAAACCAGAAAGGACCGTGCCGGCTTGAACGGTAGGTTTGCACCGAATTCGAGCGGGGCGAGTTCGCCTCGCAGATCGCTGAAATGCGGCAGTCGCCAGAGTTCGCTGCCGCCGACCCCAAGCGACATTTTCTCGCCAACTGTGCCTGGGGAGTTCTGGGTGACCGCGGGCACGATCTGCGGACCTGTCTGATAGCCGATGATGACGGCGGGATTTCCGACCACAACGGCATTGGCGGGAACGCTCTTGGTCACTACGGCGCCGGCGCCGACCATCGCCTGGCGGCCGACGACTATGCCTGGAAGGATTGTGGCATTGGCGCCGATGGACGCGCCGTCCTCGACCGTCGTCAGCAGAAACGTCTCGGGATATTCCTTGGAGCGTGGGAAGCGATCGTTGGTGAAGGTCGCATTCGGGCCGATAAACACACGATTGCCCAGGCGCACCCCGTCCCACAGCTGGACGCCGCTCTTGATGGTCACGTCGTCGCCGACGATTACGTCGTTCTCGATGAAGACGTGATCGCAGATGTTGCAGTTCGAGCCGAGCACGGCACCAGGCAGCACGTGGGCGAAGGCCCAGATGCGCGTTCCGTCGCCGACATCGGAGCTTTCGCAGATACCCCGTTCGTGCACGAAAAATGGCTTGGCGGTCATTTGGCTGTTCCGTCAACGACGCGGCTGATGATCCTGAGTGGGCGCGACTTGGTGTTTTCAACTGCCCGCCAGAGATAGCAACCAAGAATCCCCTGGACTAGAAGACTGGCCGAACCGAAGCCCGTGATCAGCAGCACCAGCGTCGTATAGCCAGCGGGGTCGATATTGCCAAGCAGCCGTGCAATCACGGTAACGACTGCAAATAGAAGACTTAGCACACAGCCGGCAAATCCTACCCAGAGGGTGAGCATTATTGGAAAATCAGAGAACGAGAAAATGCTGTCCATCATGTATCGGAACCGCCGCGCCATGCCCCAGGCGCTTGTTCCGTGCTCTCGTTCGCGCCGCCGATAGGGAACGAATTCCCGCCTGAAGCCGACCCAGAACAGTTGTATGACAAGCGAGCTGTTCGGCTCCTTGATCGAGAGGATCGCTTCCAGAACCTGACGGTTGCAGGCGAAGATATCCACTCCGCCACTCGGCATGCTGGGCAGGACGAGCCTGCGGTAGGCCGACCAGAAAGCCCTCGACAGAAATTTGGTCAAGGGCGGATCGCTACGCCCGGTTCGCTGCCCAAACACGACGTCAGCCTCGTCCTTTTCCAGCTTCGAAAAGAATTCGACGATCAGTTCAGGCGGCTCCTGCAGGTCGGCGGCCATCGCAGCGACCTGGTCACCCGAAGCGTGTTCGAGCCCGGTTCGAATAGCAGTGAACGAACCAAAGTTCCGGCTATGGAAGATGATCTTGTAATCATAGCCCGAGCCTTTCATTTCCTTGATCAGCAGCGGGCCGGATTCGTCCGGCGACCCGTCGACGACGAAGACGAACTCGATGTCGCCATGATATCTGGAGTTGAAATCGGCGACTGCCCGCAGAAGGGAAGGGATGTTTGCCTGATTTCGATAGATCGGGAAAACGATTGAACGTGTGGTCACATTGCCTCCCATTCACGGAGGGCCAGGCAAACCCGCTCTACCTCGTCTTCCCTCATGTTGGGATAGCAGGGGACCGAGCAGAGACGGCTGACACTGGCCCTCGAAACGGTGAGATTTTCGCTCCCCATCATCGGTAAGTCCGCCCAGCCGACCTGGTCGCAATCCAGCACAGGGTAGTGTATGTCGGTGTCGATGCCGCGCTCTTTCATGAACGCCCTGAAGGCGTCCCGCTCGTCGCAAAGCGCCACTGCGAGGTGCGCGACAGCGCCGTCGCCACCTTCCAGGAACTGCAATCGACGCCCGGCAACCGACTTGTACTGGTCTAGGATGCCACGCCGCTGCCGGTTGCGTCTATCCACATCGCCCAGCAGAACGTCCAGTATCGCGGCTTGAACTTCATCCATGCGAGAGTTGCGGCCGTTGGGCACGCCGACACGATATTTTGAACTCCAGCCATATTGCTGCAGTTGCCGTACATGCCCGGCGATTGCCGTGTCGGAGGTGAGGACAGCGCCGCCGTCCCCCATGGCTCCGAGGTTTTTGGTCGGATAAAAGCTGAACGTGGAGATATCCCCCAGCGAGCCTGCAACGTCGCTTCCGATTCTCGCCCCGTGCGCCTGCGCACAATCTTCCAAGATTGGAATGTGCGAGAGGCCAGCCTGCTCAAGTCCGTCGCGGATGGCGCGGACGTCAACGACGCCACCATAGAGGTGGGTGGCAACGATCGCAGCGGTGTTTGCGCTGGCTGCTTTCAGCACCGATTGAGGGGCCACGAGTTGGCTGGCTGGTTCGATATCGACATAGTGCGGAATGAGATCGTTGTGCCAGCAGGCGCAACTGGCGTAGCCTCCGGCATTCGCCGCAACGATGACCTCACGCCCGCGTATGCCGTCGCGCTTGGTCACCGCAGCCAATGCAAGTTCGAGCGCATCCGTCCCATTGGCCACGAGAACGCATTCCGACACACCTATGAATCTGGAAAAATTTGCCGCAAATCTTTTGCCGACCGCGCCATTGAGCCACCATCCCGAACGTAGCGTGTTCATCACCTCACGCTCGATTTCGACGTGGTGGCGCTGATACAGACGCTTCAGATCATTCATCGGAATAGATTCTTGTCTCGTCATCGGTAACTCAACGGCTCGAGCACAATTCATTCTAGGAACGTGCGCAGGGCGCAACGTTGGCATGCTCAACTACAGCAGGTGCGACGAATTAGAAATCTGAACTGCGAGCACATAGTACCCGGGAAGAGTACCTTTAAGACTTAGCTCGCGTTTCAGCCCTCTTTGCAGGTTTCGTCGTGAAGGCTTCCACCCTTCCGTTCTTAAGCGTCATCCTCTTGGTGCAGACGCTTTCGAGCAGGCTTTCGTTGTGAGTCGCCAAGACGATGATGCCCGCCTTCTCGGCCAGTTCATCCATGCGTCGCTTGGCTTTTTCCTGAAATTGGGCGTCGCCGGCGCCGATCCACTCGTCCATTAGCAGAATTTCGGGGTCGAGCGCTGTCGCCGCTGAGAAAGCAAGTCGCGCGGCCATACCCTGGCTATAGGTTTTGAAGGGGACATCGATAAAGTCGCCAAGTTCGCTGAAGGCGATGATCTCCGGCATTTTTTCTTGGATCTCGGCCTCTGTCCACCCGCTGATCAAACCCCTCAGAACAATGTTCCGCCGCCCCGTCGCTTCGGGGCGAAATCCTATGTTGATGTTGAACAAGGCATCGACTTTGCCTTCAATGGCTACTGTACCGGCCGATGGCTGATAGATGCCGTACAGCACCTTGAGCAGTGTCGTCTTGCCGGCCCCGTTTGGACCGACCAAGCCCAAACGGTCGCCTGCTTTGAGTTCAAAGCTGACATCTTCCAGCGCCTGCACGACCTGCTTGCCGCCGGAGCGTCCGATTTTGCCCCCAAGACCACCCAGGCGCCGGTCAGGCGCCGTCAGCGTCAACTTTTCGTAGAGGCGATAGGCGAGGCTGACATTGTCCAGCTTGATAGAAATCATCTTGAGCTCAGATCACGAAAACGACGCGCTTGCGATATCCGCCCAGGAGCAGCAACGCAACCGCCCAGAAAGCCAAGGAGATGTAGGCTGTCACTATAAAGGGATGCATTGGGAATTCGCCGCTCGCGATTGGCGCGCGCACCACTTCCAGAAAATATGTGAACGGATTCCAATGATAGGCATAGTTCTGTATACCGCCTTGCCCGTGATAGGCCCAGAAGACTGGCGTAAGAAACGTGCCGACTCGCATGATGTTGCCGACGATGAACTGAGCATCGGGAAAGAATGCGCCCAGGAATGCGAAAACCGTTACGATTGCAGGGGTCGCGAGCACAATCAGCAACAACCCCGGGATCGACAAAAGCCACTCAGCGCTGATTCCCAAGCCGCTCAGCAGCAGGATGACGATGCAACCCGCCACTGAATAGCTCGCTCGGATGATACATTGCACGGTCAGCCGCATCACATACACGAAGAGTGGCAGCCTCGTGCCTTGAATGAAACTGGCTTCGCGGGAGAACAGGGGCACGCTCAGGCTGATCATCTCCATGAGGTAGAACCAGACAACCAGGCCGATCGAAGCATAGGCCGTGTATCCGGCCGAATCCGTGTCTTTGGTCTTGAAAACGAAGATGAAAGTGCCGATGAATGCCAGATAATTGACCAGCATCCAAAGCGGGCCGAGCGTCGTTCGTCTGTGCTGGTCGCCAATGTCCTCGTGGGCAAGCGCGATCCAGACCCGGTGTAATCTCATTGCCTTTGAGATGTCGTCAAAAGCGCCGTTTAGTGCCGCAATCATAGCTGGGAGTATCGCAATCCGTTGTTCTGGCGCCTTATTCTTCGCTGGCCATAGCGAACCACCAAGCCCGTCTCTAATAGCCATTTCGATGGGCATATGGCAACGCATTGCGTCGTAACGCGGTGAGGAGCAGAGTCAACTGCGGCAAAACTGAACATATGCTAACGCTGTGATTTACTTATTAGCGATGGATCATGTTTCCTTTGCGGCAATCACCGGAGCATGATCCATGTTCTCCACTGGACGCCTCTTCCCGAAAAAACATCTAGCTATGCCCTCCGCCCCGCAGTATGCGATACACCACGGCGGGGGCCGGGGATGGCACTTAAGGTGGATTGGTCGCGAGTATCTTCGTGTTCGCACTTCGCTGGTGTCGATGCCCTTGAGCCTGGAGTCTAGTGCCGTCCAATGAATTCCCACCTTGAAGCTGTGTTCGGGCTCAGGCCACAGATGCGGCGCGCCTTCATCATGGTCCAGGACGTGGTCATGGTCCTGGTCGCCGTGGCACTCAGCCTTATTCTTTCGCGGTCGAATCTTTCGTTCGAAGCGTTCTCCAACGAGGGTCTGGCGACATGGGCGGGCATCGTCGTCATCAGCCATCTGCTGTTCCGCTACAGTGGCCTCTACACCACCGTGTGGCGCTTCGCCTCGACGCCGGACTTTTTCAACATCCTGAAGAGCTGCGCGATTTTGACGTTCACTCTTTACATGGCGTCGCTGCTGCTGCGTTTTTACCGGCCGGTGGCGGGGCTCAACGAGCGTCAGTTCATCGTCTTCTTCCTCGTCTCCTTCACCATCATATCGGCACCCCGGCTGTTCTACCGCTTCCTGCGTGACGGCGCGAGCTGGGGGATTCTGAACCGCAAGACCGACCAGCAGGCCAAGCGCGCTCTGTTCGTCGGCCGGCTCGGCGAGGCCGACCTGATCATTCGCTTCACCCGCACGGCGCAACCGGCGGACTATTCCATCGCAGGCATCATGGCCACCGAGCGCGGCGCACCGTTGGGCACGCGGATTCAAGGTGTTCCCGTGGTGGCGACCATGCCGCGCCTGATCGATGTCCTGGAAGACTATGCGACCGGCACCAAAAGCCTGGACTTGCTGATTTTCGGCAGCGGCGCCGAGCACGAAATCGAGGACTATTCGGAACTTGTGCGCATTGCCCGGCACGGCGACATAAATGTGGTGCAGTTCTCAGGCCTTTCGGAGTTGGAACAGCACGGAAAGCTGGTTCTCGACACCGTCGAGATGGAAACGATCCTGCGCCGGCCGACGGTCGCGTCCGATATCCAGCGCATCGGCGCCTTTGTCGGCGGCAAACGCGTTCTGGTGACCGGCGGTGCCGGTTCTATCGGCCAGACGCTGGTCAGGCGGTCGCTGGAACTCGGAGCCGAGGCGGTGTTGGTCGCCGACAACTCCGAGTTCGGCATTTTCCAGCTGAGCCAGTATGTTGACGAGAAGGACCACGACCGCCTCAAGGTCCGCATCGTCGATGTCGCGGACCGGCGCCAGATAACGCGTGTCGTCACGGAATTCCGGCCGGACATCATCTTTCATGCCGCGGCCCTCAAGCATGTTCCGCTGCTCGAGGAAAACTGGGATTCGGCCATCCAGACCAATATCTTCGGAACGCTCGTCTGTGCCGAGGTCGCCGCCAAGTGCGGGGTTGCGCAATTTGTCCTGATATCGAGCGACAAGGCGGTGGATCCCTCGTCAGTGCTCGGCATGACGAAGCGGGCCGCCGAACAGATCATCAGCGCCTTGCATGGCACGCCGGCAGGCGAGACAAGCGGGCGTCGCCCGGCCACCAAGTTCATTGCAGTGCGGTTCGGCAACGTCTTCGGCAGCAATGGTTCGGTGGCGACCATATTCCAGGCGCAGATCGAGGCCGGAGGGCCCGTCACCATCACCGACCGGCGCATGACGCGCTATTTCATGACCGTGGCCGAAGCCGTCGATCTCGTCATCATGTCGGCGGCCGATGCCGCGTCGCGGCAGAGCGGAGACGATTATGCCGTCTATATGCTCGACATGGGCAAGCCGGTGCCGATCCTTGAAGTGGCCGAAACGATGATCCGCTTGTCCGGAAAGAGCCCATACAAGGACGTCGCGATCCGGTTCACCGGCATAAGGCCGGGTGAAAAACTCCACGAAACGCTGCATGGCGAAGACGAGGAACTCGTCGAACTCGGCATCTCGAAGATTTTCGGCCTCAGCACGGACGTCGTGGAATGGTCGGATGTCCAGGTCGCGCTCACGGCGCTGCAGCAGTCGGCGAAAAACCAGGACAAGGCTGCCGCGCTCGCCGCATTGGCAGGTCTCGACCGCGCCAAGAAGGCCAGGGCAAGTGCACGTCAAGACGCGATTCCGAAGACGGCCGGGCAGGCGACCTAGAACAATTCCGGGAAAAGCGCACGGCGCTTGGGAATTGCGCCAAATCAAAGAGATAGATCCAATCAGAATCAGAAAGCGATCTTGCTCGTGAGCAAAGATGATCTGCGCATCGCGGTCCTGATGGGCACGAAAGACGGCGCCGCCTTCATCGAGGAGCAGCTGCAGTCCCTGCTCGAGCAGTCGCACCCTCTGGTCGACCTGTGGATATCCGACGATGGCTCCGTCGATGGCACGACCGCCATCATCGAGGCATGGAAATCCCGCTGGCGGCCCAAGGGTCGAATGACGCTCGTCGAGGGGCCGCGGCAAGGCTTCGCCGCCAATTTCCGCTCCATGATCGTCGATCGACGCATCGAGGCGGACTGCTATGCCTTCTGCGACCAGGATGATATCTGGGAGCCCGACAGGCTGGAGAGCGCTATCGACTGGATGCGGACCCGGGATGCGAAAATCCCGCTGATGTTTTGTTCGCGAACCGCGACCATGACGGAAACGGGAAGCCTTGTCGGCCATTCGCCTTTGTTTGCCCGGCCGCCAACCTTTCGCAACGCGCTTGTGCAAAGCATCGCCGGCGGCAACACCATCCTGCTCAACGCAGCGGCACGCGACCTGCTGGCCAGGGCCTGCATGCGGACCGGGTTCGTCAGCCACGACTGGTGGGCCTATCTCATCGTGACCGCTGCCGGTGGCATCGTCCGCTACGATCCGCGGCCGCTGGTGCGCTACCGGCAGCATGCGGCAAACCTGGTCGGCGCCAACGTATCCTGGAAAGCAAGGGTGTCCCGGCTTGGCCGCCTGTTCAAGGGGGAATTCGCCGGCTGGACGGACCTCAACCTGGATGGCCTCGCCGTCAATCGCGACCTCCTGACCGAGGACGCGGCGGCGTGCCTCGACCTTTTCACCCGCGGGCGCGACGGCGGCCTTTTCCGCCGCTTGGCAGGCTTGCGCCGAAGCGGCGTCTATCGGCAGACCGTTTCCGGAAACCTGGGGCTCTATCTCGCCTTCGTCCTGGGGCGCATCTGAACATTGCGACGGTTGCGTGGCGCGCTTGGTCAAGAGATCGGCTCATGCTACGTCGACCGGATTGACGGCATTGGCCTGCGGCATTGCCTCGGGACTTCGGCAGGGAGCACTATCGGCCGTTCATGAAGGCAGCCAAGCAAATCTTCGATCTTGCCGGTGCGGCTCTGCTGCTGGTGGCGACATCTCCTGTCTTGGCGCTCACCGTCCTTGCCGTTCGGGCATCGTCGCCGGGCCCGGCTATTTTTTCACAGGTGCGGGTCGGCCGTGACGGTCGGCTTTTCCGCTGCCACAAGTTGCGCACGATGTATCTCGGGACGCCGTCGCTACCCTCGCATGAGGCGCCGGCGGATTCCGTGACATCGGTTGGAAAGGTCTTGCGGAAGTTCAAGCTGGATGAGCTGCCGCAATTCTGGAACGTCTTGAAGGGCGAAATGAGCCTGGTCGGGCCGCGGCCCTGCCTGCCGACCCAGACGGAATTGATCGAGTGTCGCAGGCGGCTGGGGGTTTTGGCGGCGCTGCCGGGCATAACCGGCCTGGCCCAGATCAGGGGCATCGACATGTCTAACCCGGAACTCTTGGCGCAAACGGATGCTGCCTACCTCCGCACCGCGTCGTTCTGGCTCGATCTTCGGATCCTGTTTGGAACGCTCTACCGCTGAGCAGACCATGAAAAGATCATGGTCAAGCAAGAAAGTCAGGATCTGCTGAGCCGCGCCAGCTCGGCCAGCCGCTCAAGCGTGCCGGCTTCGGGCGTCCACCCCTGCGATACCAGCAGGGCGGGGTCGCATATCTGTGTGGCGGTCAGGCTGTCCCAGAACGCCCGCCTGCCGAGTGCGGCCACCACCGGCCGTATCAGCCCGGCCGGCACCGCCATCAGGCGCACAGGCCGCCCCAAACCTCTGCGAAAGGCGGTGATGACGGCGTCGACGGCGACCGGCGGCACATCGGCGCCGACATAGATCGGGCGAAGCGGCCCGGAATGGCTGAGCAGGTGCGACACTGCTCGCACCGCGGCCTCGGAAGACATCAGCGAACGGATTCCGGTCAAGGCACCCGTCGGCAGCGGCAGCGGCGTATCGGCAAGGCGCATCAGCGTTGCCAGATTTCCCCTCATGCCGCTTCCATAGACCGGAGGCAGGCGCAACACGGCGGCGTCGGAGCGGCCATGCGACGCATAGGCGTCCAAAACCGTGATCTCGCTTTCGCGCTTCGAGCGTCCATAGGCGCATTGTGGGGCAGGAAGCGTGTCCTCGTCGATCGTTGCGCTGACGTGCGCGCCGATCACCGCCCGGATCGAGGAGAGATGAATGAAACGTCCGCTTATCTGGGCCACCGCTGCATGCGCCAGCCTTGCGCTCAGTTCCACATTGGCCGCCTGGTAATCGGCTTCGGTTGCATTTCCCCGATCATTGTTGAGGCCAGCGCAATGGACGACGTCAGTCATATGCCGGGTCAGTTCCAGAAAGGCGGCGGCCGGCGCATCGAAGCCGGGCATCGGCACAGTCTCGTTCTCCGAACCAAGCCTCTCGGGATGGCGGGAGGCGAGGCGAAGCTCGGCACCGGCTTCGCGTAAGTGGCGCACGACAAGACGCCCGATGAAACCTGTCGCGCCCGTGACCAGAACCTTCATGGCCTTGCCCGAGACAGGTCTTGCGTGACTGGTGCAAGTGCCGGTTCGTCCAGCAAAGGAACATGGCGTCCGGAGGCGAGATATGTTCCGCTCACCAGGAAGACCATCAGCACCGAGTCCAGAATGTCATGGCCGACCAGGATGCCTGTCATTCCGGCCGTCAGATAGGTGATCACCACGACGATAATCATGGTGGCGCCGAACCGCTCGTTCGGATCGCTGCTGTTTCGCAAGACCCGGGCGGCATTTCCAGCAGCAACGATAAAGATCGCTGCCAGCGTCACGGCGCCCAGAATTCCTGCTTGCACCAAGGCGGTCAGGAAGCCGTTGTGGAAATGGTTGAAGCCTGTGTCCATCGCGAACTGCTCATGAAAGCCCTGTTTGATCAGAAGCTGGGTTGCACCCACACCGTGCCCGAACAGTGGCATGTCATGGAATGCTTTGAGGCCGATCTCCCAAAGCGCAACACGTATTCCCAACGAGGTGTCGTAGTTGCCGCTAGCTCCAAGCGCACCCCAATCGGAGCGCAAAAAGTCGACTCGCCCGGATATCGCCTGGAAGCTGGAAGCGGCGATCACGACTCCGACTGCCGCCAGCAGCAGCAGCAGGCGAACGGCATTCCTGCCCCTGAGCCTGTGCCGGTTGATCAACATGACGGCTATGCCGGCGATCAGCAGTGCCAGCCAGATGGTACGCGAGCCGGAATAGATGACGGCGATCGTCCCGGCCAGTATCGCGTAGAAGAGGGGTGTCCGGGCTTGCTCAATACTGGACAAGGCGCCAGCCACACACGTCACCACGGCAAGGCAGACGACGGTTGCGAAGACGATCGGATTTCCGGCTCCCCCCTCCGCCCTGACGCCAATCCAATATTGCTGAATGACGGCCATGAGCAGCGCGACAAAGCAGGCGGCCATGCTGGAAAGCACGACGATGCGGGCAAGCGTGGTTTTCTGCGTGTTGCTCCAGGTCGAATAGGACACGGGAAAAAACAGGAAGGTGACGAGCGGGATAAGATGCGGCGCATCCCGGACAAACGAGTTGTTGACGATGGACGCCAGGAGATTGGCGGCGCAGTAGGCATAGATCGCGACCGTCATCCAGATCATGGGCCGGTCGGCGTTGAAGCGCCTTTTCCCTAAAGCAATCAGCAGCGCGGACGAAAGGCCTCCGCCATTGAACACAAAGCTGACCACCGACCCCAGAACCGGTGGAAAAAAGAAGCAAAGGATGGAGAAGTAGTTGTTGATCCGCGAAGGCGAGAATTGCTGTGTGAGGGATGAAAGCCGGCTCAATTTTCGGGCTCGCTGTTTTCGGCAAGTTTCATGCGGCGGATCTTGTTTAGCGAAGTTGAATGCGCTCGCCTCGAAATTGCCCAGGCCTCATAAAGCGCTTGCCCGCTGCCGAAGCTGGTATAGCGGCCGCCCCCCGTTTTCGATAGTGTATCTGGTGGATTGCCACCGAAAATCGGCGGCAGGCGACGGTCGGCCAAGGGAAGTCGCTTGAAAGCCGTAGCCGGTCATTCAAGCAATATTTTCCCCGCGTTTTCTCGGTTGTTGAGCTTGCGGGCAGGAATTTCCGGGTTTGATGGTATCCGTGGAAAATTCATTCTCGAACCATGTGCGGCCGGGCCAGTCTTGCATTGTTCTTGACAACGGCGATCTGCTAGAACGCCGGCACGAGGAAGATTGTCCAGAAACAAGGCTCGAACCGGGCGCAAAAGCTCGATGATTTGAGGCAAGGTCTTCTGTTGGAAATACGAAAGAACGCCCACGGTCCATGACAACAGCGCTTACGCATCTTCAGCGGCTTGAGGCCGAGTCCATCCATATATTCCGCGAGGTTGCGGCCGCCTTTGCCAAGCCGGTCATGCTCTATTCGGTCGGCAAGGATTCATCCGTGTTGATGCATCTGGCGATGAAGGCGTTTTATCCCGCCAAGCCGCCATTTCCCTTTCTTCACGTCGACACGACGTGGAAGTTCCGCGAGATGATCGCCTTTCGCGATCAGATGGCGCAGAAACTCGGCTTCGATCTCCTGGTTCATGTCAACGAAGACGGCGTGCGCGACAACATCAATCCGTTCGACCATGGTTCGAACACCCACACCCATGTCATGAAGACCGTGGCGCTGCGCCAGGCGCTCGACAAATACGGCTTCGACGCGGCCTTTGGCGGCGCACGTCGCGACGAGGAGAAATCGCGCGCCAAGGAGCGCATCTTTTCCTTCCGCAATGCCCAGCATGTGTGGGATCCGAAGAACCAGCGCCCCGAAATGTGGAAGATATTCAACACCCGCATCGCATCGGGTGAATCGATCCGCGTCTTTCCGCTGTCGAACTGGACCGAGCTGGATATCTGGCAGTACATCCTGCAGGAAAGTATCCCGATCGTGCCGCTCTATTTCGCCAAGGAACGGCCGGTGGTGGAACGCGACGGCATGCTGATCTTGCGGGACGACGAGCGCATGAAACTCCGCCCCGACGAGACAGTGGAGAACCGGCTCGTGCGGTTCCGCACGCTTGGCTGCTATCCGCTGACTGGCGCCATCGAATCGGAGGCCGACACGCTGGAAGCCATCGTCGGCGAAATGCTGACGGCACGGACATCCGAACGGCAGGGTCGCCTGATCGACCGCGATGAAGCCGGCTCGATGGAAAAGAAGAAGCGCGAGGGGTACTTTTGACCATGCGCCACATCATGGCAAAGAGCCTCGCCCCCACCGACGGCGTTCGCGACTATCTGGCGGCGCAGGAGAAGAAGTCGCTGCTGCGCTTCCTGACCTGCGGCTCGGTCGATGACGGCAAGTCGACGCTGATCGGGCGCCTGCTGTCCGACACCAAGCAGATTTTCGAGGACCAGCTCGCCGCGCTCGAACGCGATTCGCGCAAGCATGGCACGACGGGCGACGACATCGATTTCGCGCTGCTGGTCGACGGCCTCGAGGCCGAGCGTGAGCAAGGCATCACCATCGACGTCGCCTACCGTTTCTTTGCCACGCCGAAGCGCAAATTCATCGTCGCCGACACACCTGGCCACGAGCAATACACCCGCAACATGGCCACCGGCGCCTCGACCGCCGACCTGGCGATCGTGCTGATCGATGCCCGGCAGGGTGTGCTTCGACAGACCAGGCGGCATTCGATCATCGCCTCGCTGCTCGGCATCCGCCACGTCGTGCTGGCCGTCAACAAGATCGATCTTGTCGATTTCGATCAGACGGTTTTCGACCGGATCGTCGAAGACTACGGGCAATTCTCGCGCGATCTCGGCTTCCAGACCATTGTGCCGATCCCGATGTCGGCCCGTTATGGCGATAATGTCAGCCGTCGGTCGGAAAGCATGGAATGGTATTCCGGCCCAACGCTGATCGAGCATCTCGAAACCGTGTCGGTCGACCAAGCGATGGTCGAACTGCCGTTCCGTTTCCCGGTCCAGTATGTCAATCGTCCCAATCTCGACTTTCGCGGCTTTGCCGGCACGGTCGCTTCCGGCTCGGTTGCGCCCGGCGACGAGGTCGTTGTCGCCAAGTCGGGCAAATCCTCGCGCGTCAAGCGGATCGTCTCGTATGGCGGCGATCTCGCCCAGGCGGCTGCCGGACAGGCCGTCACGCTCGTCCTCGACGACGAAGTCGAAATCTCGCGCGGCAACATGCTGGTTTCGCCTGCCGCACGGCCGCAGGTCGCCGACCAGTTCGCCGCCAACATCGTCTGGTTCGACGAGCATGCGCTGCTGCCGGGCCGCTCCTACATCCTGCGCACCGAGACCGACCAGACCAGCGCCACCGTCACCGATCTGAAATACCGGATCAACGTCAACGACTTTGCCCATGAAGCGGCCAAGTCGCTCGAAATGAACGAAGTCGGCATCTGCAACATCTCGACGCGGACGCCGATCGCCTTTGATCCCTTCGCCGAAAACCGCACAACCGGCGCCTTCATCCTGATCGACCGCATCTCCAACGCCACGGTCGGCGCCGGCATGATCCTGCACTCGCTGCGCCGCGCCGAAAACATCCATTGGCAGTCGCTCGATGTCGGCAAGCGTGTGCGCGCCGACATGAAAAACCAGCGGCCCGCCGTGTTCTGGTTCACCGGGCTGTCGGGATCCGGCAAGTCGACCATCGCCAACCTGTTCGAAAAGAAGCTGTTCGCCACCGGCCGTCATACCTATATCCTCGACGGCGACAACGTCCGTCACGGTCTCAATCGCGATCTTGGCTTTACCGATGCCGATCGCGTCGAGAACATCCGCCGCGTCGCCGAGGTGGCGCGTTTGATGGCCGATGCCGGGTTGATCGTCATTGTTTCGTTCATTTCGCCGTTCAGCGCCGAGCGGCGCATGGCACGTGAATTGATGGCCGACGGAGAATTCGTCGAGGTGTTCGTCGATACGCCCTTCGAGGAATGCGCCAGGCGTGATCCGAAGGGCCTCTATGCGCGCGCGCTGAATGGCGAGATCAAGAATTTCACCGGCGTCGATTCCCCTTATGAAGCGCCGGAAACCCCGGAGATCCATCTGCAGACACTCGGCAAATCGGCCGAAGAGATGGTCGACGCCCTGGAACACTGGCTGAACGAGCGCGACATTGCCGAAGACCAATACGATAGCGGCGGCGGCATCTGACGACAGGCTGATGCTTGAAATCTTCGAGCGCCTGGCCTTGTCGGCCGGGCGCGAGGTGATGCGCGTGTTCCACGCCGGCTGTGCGGTTGACCGCAAGTCCGACGCCTCGCCGGTCACCGAGGCGGACCGCGAGAGCGAAAAGATCATTCTCGCCGGACTGCGTGCCGCATTTCCCGATATCCCCTGCGTGGCCGAGGAAGAAGCTTCCGCCGGTATCGTGCCGCCCGACCTAAATGGGGCTTTCTTCCTGATCGATCCGCTCGACGGCACCAAGGAATTCGTCAACCGCCGCACCGATTTCACCGTCAACATAGCGCTGGTTCGCGATGGCGTGCCGGAGGTCGGCGTCGTCTTTGCGCCCTGCACGGGCCGCTTCTTTTCCGGCCTGCCGGGAAGGGCGGAATCTCTCGAAATCGATGGCGGCTACCAGATCGTCGGCCGACAGCCGATCTCGGTGAGAACGGCCGTGGCGCCTCTGGCCGTCGTCGCCAGCCGTTCCCACAACACGCCGGAAACCGAGGCCTATATTCGCGACCTTGGTGCCGCCGAAATCGTCTCGGTCGGTTCCTCCTTGAAATTCTGCCTTCTCGCCAGTGCCGAGGCTGATGTCTATCCGCGCTTCGGCCGCACCATGGAATGGGACACGGCGGCAGGCGACGCCATCCTGCGCGCCGCCGGTGGCATGACGCGCACGCTCGATGGCCAGCCTCTGGTCTATGGGAAGCGCCGGCAAAGCGACGACGAGGATTTCGCCAATCCGCATTTCATTGCCAGCGGCGGGGCAGGGGTCAGCCCCGCCTGAGAAGGCCCGGTAGCTTACTCGGCCGCTTCCTGCGCCGAATTCGAGCCTATATAGTTGCGGATCGTCTCGATGATGCGGTCCTGGTCGGCTTCGCTGAGATAAGGGTGCATCGGCAGGCACAGGATCCGCTTCGGCAGGTCTTCCGAAACGGCAAGGCCGGTCGGCGTGCGCGGATAGTCGCCATAAGCGACCTGGGCATGCAGCGGCTTCACATAGTAGATGACAGACGGAATGCCCTTTTCGCCGAGATGCGCCCTCAGCCCGTCGCGCTTCGGCGTCTCGATAGCGTATTGCGCCCAGGCCGAACGGCTGCCGTCCAGATTGCGGGCGGCGGTAACGACGTCGCCAAGCCCATCGGCATAGCGCTTTGCCACGACCTGCCGGGCGACCATCTCGTCTTCGAGAATGGCCAGCTTCTCGATGAGGATCGCCGCCTGTATCGTGTCGAGCCGCGAATTGATGCCGACGCGGACATTGTCGTACTGCGTCTCGCCCTTGCCATGAAAGGCGAACGAGCGAAGCTGTTCGGCCAGCGCATCGTCATTGGTGAACATCGCGCCGCCGTCGCCGTAGCAGCCAAGCGGTTTTGCCGGATAGAAGCTGGTCGAGCCGACCGCACCGAAGGAGCCGCACATCTTGCCGTCGAGCGAACCGCCCATCGACTGGGCGGCATCCTCGATCACCATCAGGCCTTCGCGGTTGGCGATCGCCATGATCGCCTCGTAATCGGCGGCAAGGCCAAACAGATCGACGGGAATGATTGCCTTCGGCTTCAGCCTTCCTTCCTTCTTGATCATGGCAATGGCCGCTTCGAGGCTGGCGATGTCGATGTTGTAGCTGTGCGGGTCGACATCGACGAACACCGGCTCGGCCTTGGCCAGCGCCACCACTTCGGCGGTGGCGGCGAACGTGAAGCTCGGCACGAACACCGCGTCACCCGGGCCGACGCCGGCTGCAAACAGCGGCAACAGCAGCGCGTCGGTGCCGTTGGCGCAGGCCACGACATGCTTGGTGCCGATATAGGCGGCAAGCTTGTTCTCGAATTCGGTGACTTGCGGGCCAAGAATATAGCGGCCCTCGTCGACGACACAGTCGATCGCGGCCTTCAGCCGGTCGCGGATTCGTTCGCGCTGCGCGCCTAGATCGATGAACTGCATGTCGGCCTCAAAATGGGTTAGCCAGATAATCGGCCGCTGGTACCAGAGTTGCGCTTGCCGAGAAAGCCGGGCAGGCGGAGCCCTAAATTGCGGAAGTGTCGCAGTCCGTTACCAGTTTTCCCGGCGAATGTCAGTCAGATGCCGGAAATCCGGGCTTCGTCGGGCGCCATCCCGCCCTTATAGCCTTGGAAAGAGCCCCTGCGAAACATAAAGTGATCGATTGGGCTCAACTTATGTTGAGCGTTGCTCAGGCGATTTCATGTCGCCAGGGTGGATTGGCGCCGGCCCGCGACACGGTCACTGCCGCCGCCTTCGCGCCGAGCGCCAGCGCCTTATGGATGGCGTCTTCCGACAGTCCGGAAATCGCCGCCTTCGTCAGCAGGCCTTGCTCATGCAGCGAGGCGAGGATGCCGGCGTTGAACGTGTCGCCGGCGCCGACCGTGTCGACCACCTCGACCCTTTCGGGCATCACCGTGACGGCGTGCTCCTTGCTGTAGCCGATCGCGCCTTCGCCGCCATGGGTGACGACGATCAGCTTCGGGCCGCGGTCCAGCCAATTGCGGATGACATCCTCATGCGAGCCGGCTTCGCCGAACCAGTTCAGGTCTTCGTCCGACAGTTTCACGATGTCGGCCATCGCCATCATGGTGCGAATGCGCTTGAGGTGCTTGGCCTTGTCCGGGATGAAGTTCGGCCGGATGTTGGGGTCGAGCATCATGACGCGGCTTTCATGCTCGCGCCGCATGAACTCTTCATAGGCACTGCCGGCGGGCTCGGAAATCAGGCTGATGGCGCCGAACAGCATGGCTTCGATCTCGTTGCCGAGCTGCGGCAAATCGTCGATCGTCAGCATGCGTCCGGCGGTGTTCTCGTCATAGAAAGTGTACGTCGCCTGGCCGTTGGTGAGCTTGACGAAGGCCAGCGTGGTTGGCCGTGGCGAGGTGTGTGCATAAGTGGAACTGACCTTGCTCGCCCCAAGCGCATCCCGGAATTGGCCGCCGAACAGATCCGACGACAGGCCGGAAAAGAAGCCGGCCGGCGCGCCGAGCCGGCCAAGTGCGATTGCCGTGTTGAACACGGCGCCGCCGACATAAGGCGCAAAGGCCGGCTCGCCCGCTGTCGTCGTGCGCGGCAGCATGTCGATCAGGGCTTCGCCGCAGCAGAGGATCATGGCTTCTTGGTCTCCGGCGGATAGATCACGCCCTTGCGTATGATGATGTTGGCGTAGAGCCGCGGCTCGCTTGTCGCGACGATGGCATGCGCCGATTTGACCCGTGCATAGAAGTCGGCGCCGGCCAGCGCAACCACCTTGCGGCCTGGTACCCGTTTGGCGCAGATCGCTTCGATCTCATGATGGACAGGATCGGCAAGCGAGGGATCGCCTCGGACCGAGGCGCGAAACAGCGCCTCCGGCACGGCGTCATCGACAGGCAGGATACTCAATATCGCGTCGAGTACCGGGATAAGAGGGTGGCCATCGGCGCGTACCAACCGGGTTGCCTGCTGTTCCGCCGGATAGTTTCCGTCGACAAGGGCGATTTCGTCGCCATGGCCCATGCCGCGCAGGATCGCCAGAAGCTCCGGACCGAGCAGCGCCGGAATTCCGATCAGCATCAGGCGCTCCTGGAAATCGTCGTCGAGCCGATCAGGAAGCGTTCGGAAAGCGGCAGGCTGGCGCCGCCGAGCGCCCGGGCATGGATACCGACGGTTCCCTCGCGAATGGCGGGCAGCTTCAAGCCTTCGCCGTCGATCGTGGCGATTGCCGCAATGATGGCGTCGACCAGCTGGCGGCGCACCGCCTTCGGCATCCAGCCGTCGATCACCGCCGCTTCGAAATCGATGATCGAGGATGCGGCGACGATGGCGTAAGCGAGCGCCCTTGAGGCGCTGGCGATCCAGCCGTCGAGTTCGGGTCCGATCTCGCCCCAGTCTTCCGGCGAGGTCCACAGATGCGAGGCCTCGATGCCGCGCGCATTGAGCGCCTTTTCGAGCATGGCGATGGAAGCGACATCGATCAGTTGGGTCGGCTTGCCGTCCGGCCCGGGCACGGGCATGGAGCCGAGCGCTCCGGCATTGCCGGTCGGGCCGCCGAAAAGCCGGCCGTTCAGCACAATGCCGCCACCGGCGAAGGCGCCGATATAGAAATAGACGAAGTCACGCGCAGCGCCCGCCTGCCCGAAGACGAGTTCGGCGCCGCAGGCCGACGTGGCGTCGTTCTGCAAATAGACCGGAAAATCGCATTGCGCCTGGATGTCTGCCCTGATGTCGCGGTGACGCCATTCGTCCATCACGTCGCGCGGGGCGCCGGCGGTATCGGCCCAGTTCCACAATTCGAACGGCATGGCGATGCCCAGCCCGGCGATGCGCTTGTCTTGCGCGGGCGTGAGCTCGCCGCGCATCTGCCGCATGCCGTTGCTGACGAAGTCCACCGTCTCGCGCGGCGCCGGGTAGCGATAGGAATGCTGTAGCATCGAACGGACATTGCCAAGGAAGTCGATCAACACCAGTTCAGCGCTGCGGCGGCCGATCTTCAGGCCGATGAAGAAAGCGCCTTCGGGATTGAGCGCCATCGGGATGGAAGGCTGGCCGATCTTGCCGCGCAACGGCGCCTGACGCAGCAGGAGGCTTTCTTCCTCCAGCTCGCGCATGATGACGGAAACCGTCTGCGCCGAAAGTCCGGTCATGCGGGCGATGTCGGATTTTGCCAGGCTGCCGTGTTGACGCACCAGCGACAGCACCAACCGCTCATTGTGGTCGCGCATGCCGCTCTGGTTGGTGCCGCGGTGAATGAGACTGTCATTCACCTCGGGCGAACCGTGCCTCGCAATGGCCGTTTCCACCCTGTTCCTCCCGTCGTTTCCCCTCAATGCTTTTGGGCCAGAATGGGTGAACGAAGCAATGCTGTCAATAATAAATAAGAGTGATTTAATTATTGACAGGGGCTTCGGCCTGGTGTCTGTTAAGGCAGCGTCCACGCTGGGAGAATTTCGTTGGATGCGCTGCAGGTGCCGGTTGGCCGGCATCGGAATGGTTCCACTGGGAGGAAAATCGTGACCAATACAAAATTGTTGAAATCGACCGTGTTTGCCGCCGCGGCTCTGGGGCTGATGGCGTTTGCCTCGTCCGCATCCGCGGCCGGTGTCGGCGCCTGCCTGATCACCAAGACCGACACCAATCCCTTCTTCGTCAAGATGAAGGAAGGCGCGACCGCGAAGGCCAAGGAACTCGGCGTCGACCTCAAGACCTATGCCGGCAAGATCGACGGCGACAGCGAGAGCCAGGTCGCGGCGATCGAAAGCTGCATCGCCGATGGCGCCAAGGGTATCCTGATCACCGCATCCGACACCAAGGGCATCGTGCCGACCGTGAAGAAGGCGCGTGATGCCGGCCTGCTGGTGATCGCTCTCGACACGCCGCTCGATCCGATCGACGCCGCCGATGCGACCTTCGCGACGGACAATCTCGAAGCAGGCAAGCTGATCGGGGCCTGGGCCGCCGCCACGCTCGGCGACAAGGCCAAGGACGCCAAGATAGGCTTCCTAGACCTGACGCCTTCGCAGCCGACTGTCGACGTGCTGCGCGACCAGGGCTTCATGATGGGCTACGGCATCGATGTAAAAGATCCCAACAAGATCGGCGACGAGACCGATCCGCGCATCGTCGGCCATGACGTCACCAACGGCAACGAAGAGGGCGGCCGCAAGGCGATGGAGAACCTCCTGCAGAAGGACAACACCATCAACGTCATCCACACCATCAACGAGCCCGCCGCTGTCGGCGCCTACCAGGCGCTCAAGGCTGTCGGCCTCGAAAGCCAGGTGCTGATCGTTTCCGTCGACGGCGGCTGCCCCGGCGTGAAGTCGGTGGCCGAAGGTGTCATCGGCGCCACTTCCCAGCAATACCCGCTGCAGATGGCTGCACTCGGCATCGAGGCGATCGCCGCTTTTGCCAAGGACGGAACCAAGCCGAAGCCGACCGAAGGCAAGAACTTCTTCGACACCGGCGTCAACCTGGTGACCGACAAGCCGGCCACCGGCGTCAAGTCTATCGACACCAAGGAAGGCCTCGCCAAGTGCTGGGGCTGATGCCGTTCTGACCGGCATCCAAGGAACCTGAGCGGTCGGGGCTTGATCCCCGGCCGCTTCGGGTGGACGATGGCTCGCGTGACCGCGAACAATCCCGGCAGCAGACCGGAAAGGCGTGGACTGGCGTCGGCGTTTGGCTGAAGCCTACGGGGAGAAAACATGGCTCAAGCTCAGGAATTCGAGAAGGTTCTCTCGAGCAGCGACACCAGCGTCGCTGCTTTTGACGAGCACAAATCGGCCGTCAAGCGTATCCAGCATTTCTTGCATTCGACGCCGGCCGCGGTGCCGCTGATCGTCCTGGTTCTGGCGATCATCGTCTTCGGCATCACCATCGGTGGGCGTTTCTTTTCGTCCTACACGCTGACGCTTATCCTGCAGCAGATCGCCATCATCGGCATTCTGGGGGCTGCGCAGACATTGGTCATCCTGACCGCAGGCATCGACCTGTCGATTGGTGTGATCATGGTGATTTCAGCGGTGATCATGGGCAATTGCGCGGTCTCCTACGGCATGCCGAGCGCGCTCGCAGTGGCGATCGGGCTTGCCGCCGGCGCCGCCTGCGGGCTGCTCAACGGGGTGCTTGTCGCCTACATGAAGCTACCACCCTTCATCGTGACGCTTGGCACCTGGAACATCGTCATGGCCACGAACTTCATCTATTCGGCCAACGAGACGATCCGCGACACCGACGTCGATACCCAGGCGCCGCTGCTGCATCTCTTTGCCATCAGCTTCAAGGTCGGCACTGCGGTGCTGACGCTCGGCGTCATTGCCACGGTCCTGCTCGTGATGATCCTCTGGTACGTGCTCAATCACACGGCGTGGGGCCGCCATGTCTACGCCGTTGGCGATGACCAGGAGGCGGCGAAGCTGTCGGGCATCCAGACCAAGAAGGTGTTGATGACGGTCTACACCTTGGCCGGCCTGATCGCCGCTTTCGCGGCCTGGGTCTCCATCGGCCGCAACGGCTCGATCTCGCCGTCGGCTGCCGTCACCGATTACAATCTGCAGGCCATCACCGCGACGGTGATCGGCGGTATTTCCCTCTTCGGCGGACGCGGCTCCATCCTGGGCACGCTGTTCGGCGCGATGATCGTCGGCGTCGTTTCCATGGGCCTCAACATGCTGGGCGCCGATCCGCAATGGAAGGTGCTGCTCACCGGTGTGCTGATCATCGGCGCCGTGGCAGTCGACCAATGGATCAGAAAGGTGTCGGCATGACCATGACCCAGGAACCCATCCTCACTGCGCGTGGCCTGATCAAGCGCTATGGCCGTGTCACCGCCCTCGACAATGCCGACTTCGACCTTTATCCCGGCGAAATCCTCGCCGTCATCGGCGACAACGGCGCCGGCAAATCGTCGCTCATCAAGGCGATTTCCGGCGCGGCCGTGCCCGACGAAGGCGAGATCCGGCTTGAAGGCAAACCCGTCGCCTTCAAATCGCCGATGGAGGCACGCGAAGCCGGCATCGAGACCGTCTACCAGAATCTGGCACTGTCGCCGGCGCTCTCGATCGCCGATAACATGTTCCTTGGCCGCGAGATCCGCAAACCGGGTTTTCTGGGCGATTGGCTGCGTATGCTCGACCGTCCGGCGATGGAAAAGCGCGCCCGCGACAAGCTTACCGAGCTTGGCCTGATGACCATCCAGAACATCAGCCAGGCTGTGGAAACGCTCTCGGGCGGCCAGAGGCAGGGCGTTGCGGTGGCGCGCGCGGCCGCCTTCGGCAGTCGTGTGGTGATCATGGACGAGCCGACGGCCGCCCTTGGCGTCAAGGAAAGCCGCCGCGTGCTCGAGTTGATCCTCGACGTCAAGAAGCGCGGCCTGCCGATCGTGCTGATCTCGCACAACATGCCGCATGTGTTCGAAGTGGCCGACCGCATTCACATCCACCGGCTCGGCCGTCGCCTCTGCGTCATCGATCCCAAGCAATATACGATGTCCGATGCCGTGGCCTTCATGACCGGAGCAAAGGTTCCGCCCGAGGCAGCGCTGGCGGCCTGATACATGTCGCCCAAGTGCTGGAGGGTTGGCGGCACGGCAAGCACGGAACAGGAATTTGAAGCGCGTCGCGCGACCGTCTTGGCGCGTTACACTTGCGAATTGCCAAATTGCCGCAGGGGGCGTGCCGGTTCGGGCTTGTTTAAATCGATTGAATATATAGCGGTATCAGCTAGCATGGGCTGGGAGGAGCGATGAAAGCCGGTATGATCATGGCAACCGCACGAGAGGCATCATGACGAGCGCGATGACATCCGAACCCCTTCCTCCACTGCTCGAAAATCCTGATCCCAAGACACTCGCACGTGAAGTCTTGGTGGCCCTCAAATACCGGGTCGGCAAGGATACCACCGTTGCGACCCAGTACGACTGGCTGACCGCCTCGATCAAGGTCGTGCGCGACCGGATCGTCGATCGCTGGATGCAGGCGACGAAGGAGGCGTACGATCAGAAGGAAAAACGCGTCTACTATCTGTCTCTGGAGTTCCTCATCGGCCGCCTGATGCGCGATGCCTTCTCCAATCTCGGCCTGATGGACAACATGCGCGAGGCCCTGTCGTCCCTGGGCGTCGATCTCGATCTCATCGCCGCACTCGAGCCGGATGCCGCACTTGGCAATGGCGGCCTCGGGCGGCTTGCGGCCTGCTTCATGGAAAGCATGGCGACCGTCGACATTCCCGCGCATGGCTACGGCATCCGCTATGCCAACGGCATGTTCCGCCAGGAGATTCACGACGGCTGGCAGGTCGAATTGCCTGAAACCTGGCTCGATCACGGAAACCCGTGGGAATTCGAACGCCGTGAGCGCTCGTTCGAGGTCGGTTTCGGCGGTTCGGTGGAATCGATCACCTCCAAGGACGGCCGCCTCGAACGCCATGTCTGGAAGCCGACCGAGCATGTGCTGGCCGTCGCCTATGATACGCCCGTCGTCGGCTGGCGGGCCAACCGCGTCAACACGCTGCGGCTCTGGTCGGGCATGCCGGTCGATCCGATCCTGCTCGACAAGTTCAATGCCGGCGACCACATCGGCGCGCTCGCCGAAAGCAACAAGGCCGATGCCTTGTCGCGCGTGCTCTATCCCGCCGATTCCCACAAGGCCGGGCAGGAACTGCGGCTTCGGCAGGAATATTTCTTCTCCACCGCATCGCTGCAGGACATCGTCCAGCGCCATCTCAGCCAATATGGCGACCTGAAGTCCTTGCCCGACAAGGCTGCGATCCACCTGAACGACACCCATCCGGCCATCGCTGTGCCGGAGTTGATGCGCCTGTTGATGGACGTCCACGGCATGGACTTCGATCAGGCCTGGGACATCACCCAGCGCACCTTCGGCTACACCAACCACACGCTGCTGCCCGAGGCGCTGGAAAGCTGGCCGGTGCCGCTGTTCGAGCGGCTTTTGCCGCGCCACATGCAGATCGTCTATGCCATCAACGCCGAAGTGCTTCTGGAGGCGCGTGCGTCCAACCAGTTCTCGGACGAGCAGATCGGCCGCATCTCGCTGATCCAGGAAAATGGCGACCGCCGGGTGCGCATGGGCAATCTGGCCTTTGTCGGTTCGCACTCGATCAACGGCGTTTCGGCGCTTCACACCGACCTGATGAAGGAGACGGTGTTCGCCGATCTGCACAAGCTCTATCCCGATCGCATCAACAACAAGACCAACGGCATCACGCCGCGGCGCTGGCTGATCCAGTGTAATCCCGGGCTGACGTCGCTTGCCCGCGAGGCGATCGGCGACCGCTTTCTCGATGACATCGACGCCATCAAGGATCTCGACGGTTTCGCCGGCGATGCCGCCTTTCGCGACAAGTTCGCCGCCGTCAAGCGAGCCAACAAGGCGCGGCTGGCCAACCTCGTCGCCGACCGGCTCGGCATCAAGGTCGATCCCTCGGCGCTGTTCGATATCCAGATCAAGCGTATCCATGAATACAAGCGCCAGCTTCTGAATATCCTCGAGGCGATCGCCCTCTACGACCAGATCCGCTCGCATCCCGAGCGCGACTGGATGCCGCGCGTGAAATTCTTCGGCGGCAAGGCGGCGCCCAGCTACCACAATGCCAAGCTGATCATCAAACTCGCCAACGATGTCGCCAAGGTCATCAACCGCGATCCGGCCGTGCGCGGTCTGCTGAAGGTGGTGTTCGTGCCGAACTACAATGTCAGCCTTGCCGAGATCATGATGCCGGCCGCCGATCTGTCCGAACAGATCTCGACCGCCGGCATGGAAGCGTCGGGCACCGGCAACATGAAGTTCGCGCTGAACGGTGCGCTGACCATCGGCACGCTCGACGGCGCCAATGTCGAGATCAAGGAATGCGTCGGCGACGACAACATCTTCATCTTCGGCCTGACCACCGCCGAGGTCGCCGAGCGGCGCAACAACGGCTACGATCCGCGCGCCGTCATCGAAGGCTCGCCTGAGCTGGCGCAAGCGGTTGCGGCTGTTTCGTCAGGCGTCTTCTCGCCGGACGATCCGGAGCGTTACCGCGATCTCATCAACGGTCTCTACAACAGCGACTGGTTCATGGTTGCCGCCGATTTCGATGCCTATGCCGCCGCCCAGCGCGAGGTCGATGCGGTCTGGCGCAACAGTCCCGACTGGTACGCCCGGGCAATCCGCAACGTTGCGCGTGTCGGCTGGTTCTCCTCCGATCGCACGATCCGCCAATATGCGAAAGAAATCTGGAACGTGCCTGTCTGATGTGATTGCATGAGGCCGCAAACAATGTGGTCCCGGTGATGTGAATTTGAATGTTGGATTCACATCACTAGAAACAAACACTTGGTGCCCGGGGAGGGACACTGCCTGATGAAGAAGCCGCGCGCGACCGCTGCGACAAGCGGGCCGGATGGACTGGCGCCAGCCGGCGATGTCGCGGCGATTGTTGCCGGCACGCACGGAGATCCCTTCGCCGTCCTTGGTGTCCATGAGGTCGGCAAGAGCCTGTATGCCCGGTGCTTTGTTCCGAATGCCGAATTCGTCACCGCCTACACGCTGACCGGCACCATCGCGGGTGAATTGTCCAGGCGCGACGATGGCGGCTTTTTCGAAGGCAAGCTCTCGATCAAGAAGCGGCAACCCCTGCGCTATCATGCCAGGAACGCCGGCGGCGACTGGTGGCTGACCGATCCCTATTCGTTCGGTCCGGTGCTGGGCCCGATGGACGATTACTACATCGCCCAAGGCTCGCATCTAAGGCTGTTCGACAAGCTCGGCGCCCATGTCATCGATCACGAAGGCGCCACCGGAGTGCATTTCGCCGTCTGGGCTCCCAATGCGCGGCGCGTCTCTGTGGTCGGCGACTTCAACGAGTGGGACGGCCGCCGGCACACCATGCGAGACCGCCGCGACACCGGTATCTGGGAACTGTTCGTACCCGACATCGGTGCCGGACGACCCTACAAATACGAGATCATCGGCCCCGATGGTGTGAGGCTGCCGCTGAAGGCCGACCCGTTCGCCTTCAAATCCGAACTGCGTCCGGCTACTGCTTCGGTCGTGGCGGTGCCGCCGGCGCACGAGTGGGGCGACGAGGCGCATCGCAATTTCTGGCGCAATGCCGATCACCGGCGAGAAGCCATCTCGATCTACGAGGTCCATGCCGGCTCCTGGCAGCTTCGCGACGACGGAACGTTCCTGTCATGGGACGAGTTGGCCGACCGGCTGATCCCCTATGTGGTCGAGACCGGTTTCACCCACATCGAATTCATGCCGATCTCTGAACATCCCTACGACCCGTCCTGGGGCTACCAGACGACCGGTCTTTACGCGCCATCGGCCCGCTTTGGCGACCCGGACGGCTTTGCCCGTTTCGTCGATGGCGCCCACCGCGCCGGCGTCGGCGTCATCCTCGACTGGGTGCCGGCACATTTCCCGGTCGACGCGCATGGCCTGGCCAATTTCGATGGCACCGCGCTCTATGAACATGCCGATCCGCGCAAGGGTTTTCATCCCGACTGGAACACCGCGATCTACAATTTCGGCCGCCGCGAGGTGGTGTCGTTCCTGGTCAACAATGCGCTGTTCTGGGCCGAGAAATACCATGTCGACGGTTTGCGCGTCGACGCGGTCGCCTCGATGCTCTACCTCGACTATTCACGCAAGGCCGGCGAATGGATCCCCAACGAGAAGGGCGGCCGCGAGAATCTCGAGGCGGTCAGCTTCCTGCAGAAGATGAACAAGGAGGTCTACGGCCATCATCCGGGCGTCATGACCATAGCCGAGGAATCGACCTCATGGCCGAAGGTCTCGGCACCGGTGCATGAAGGCGGCCTCGGCTTCGGCTTCAAGTGGAATATGGGCTTCATGCACGACACGCTGGAGTATTTCTCCAAGGAGCCGATCTTCCGAAAGCACCACCACAACGACCTCACCTTCGGCCTGACCTACGCCTTCTCGGAGAATTTCGTGCTGCCGCTCTCGCATGACGAGGTTGTGCACGGCAAAGGCACGTTGCTTGGCAAGATGGCCGGCGACGACTGGCAGAAGTTTGCGACGCTACGCGCCTACTACGCTTTCATGTGGGGCTATCCCGGCAAGAAGCTGCTTTTCATGGGGCAGGAGTTCGGGCAGCGCCGCGAATGGAGCGAGGCGCGCGCGCTCGACTGGAACCTGCTTGAATTCCGGCCGCATCGCGGCGTCTGGCAGACGGTGCGCGATCTCAACTATCTCTACCGTTCGCGCCCGGCACTGCACGGCCGTGATTGTGAGCCGGAAGGGTTTTCTTGGCTGATCGTCGACGACAGCCAGAATTCGGTTTTTGCCTGGCTGCGCAGTGCGCCGGGCGGCAGCCCGGTGGCCGTCATTTCCAATTTCACGCCGGTGCCGCGCGATAATTATCGCGTGCCGTTGCCGACATCAGGCAAATGGCGCGAGATCATCAACACCGACGCTTCTGAATATGGCGGTTCCGGCAAGGGCAATGGCGGCATGGTCGAGGCGCGGGCGGAGGAAGGAAGCATCGCCGCGACGATGCTCTTGCCGCCGCTGTCCACGATCATGCTCGAGCTCGTCGCCGACTGAACCCATCGACACTGAGTAACATGTCGAGATCGAGTAACTTGGGAGGGTAGAAATGGCAGACTTGAAACGGACCCAGCCGCTGGCGCGCGATGCCATGGCCTATGTATTGGCCGGCGGCCGTGGCAGCCGCCTCAAGGAACTGACCGACCGGCGTGCCAAGCCGGCCGTCTATTTCGGCGGCAAGACGCGCATCATCGACTTCGCGCTCTCCAACGCGCTTAACTCCGGCATTCGACGCCTCGGCGTTGCCACCCAGTACAAGGCGCATTCGCTGATCCGTCATCTGCAGCGCGGCTGGAACTTCCTGCGCCCCGAGCGAAACGAAAGCTTCGACATCCTGCCGGCCAGCCAGCGCGTCTCGGAAACGCAATGGTATGAGGGCACGGCTGACGCCGTCTATCAGAACATCGACATCATCGAGGCCTACGGACCCGAATACATGGTCATCCTGGCTGGCGACCACATCTACAAGATGGACTACGAGATGATGCTTCGCCAGCACGTCGACGCCAATGCCGACGTCACCGTTGGCTGCCTCGAAGTGCCGCGCATGGAAGCCACCGGCTTCGGCGTCATGCATGTCGATGGCAAGGACAACATCATCGCCTTCGTCGAAAAGCCCGCCGATCCGCCCGGCATTCCCGATAAGCCGGAGTTTGCCTTGGCCTCGATGGGCATTTACGTCTTCAAGACCAAGTTTCTGATGGAGCAGTTGCGCCGCGATGCGGCCGAGCCGGGCTCGAGCCGCGACTTCGGCAAGGACATCATCCCCTATATCGTCCAGCACGGTAAGGCGATCGCGCACCGCTTCGCCAAGTCCTGCGTCCGTTCGACCGCCGAGAACGAGGCCTACTGGCGCGACGTCGGAACGGTCGACGCCTATTGGGAAGCCAATATCGACCTGACCGATATCACGCCGGAACTCGACCTCTACGACCGCGACTGGCCGATCTGGACCTATGCCGAATTGAAGCCGCCGGCAAAGTTCGTGCATGACGAGGATGGCCGCCGCGGTTCGGCTGTGTCTTCGCTGGTTTCGGGCGATTGCATCGTCTCGGGGGCTTCGCTGAAAAAAAGCCTGATCTTCACCGGCGCGCGCATCAATTCCTATTCGACGCTCGAAGAAGTCGTCATGCTGCCCGACGTTCATGTCGGCCGGAACGCAAAGTTGAAGCGCGTGGTCATCGACCATGGTGTTAGGATACCGGAAGGGCTGGTGGTCGGCGAAGATCCTATTCTCGACGCCAAGCGCTTCCGCGTTTCCGAAAAGGGCATCTGCCTGGTCACCCAGGACATGATCGACAAGCTGGGGCTCTGACGCATGCAGGTTCTGTCGGTCACGCCGGAAATTTTCCCGCTCATCAAGACCGGTGGGCTTGCCGACGTGACCGGCGCGCTGCCCATTGCCTTGGCGGCCAAGGGCGTGACCGTGCGCACGCTCATGCCCGGCTTTCCGACCGTCATGGCTGCCTTCAAGAAAAAGCGGGCGGTTCTGCAATACCCCTTGCTGCAGGGCGGCAAGGCCTCTGTCCATTCCGTCCAACTCGCCGGGCTCGAACTGTTCGTGCTCGATGCGCCGCATCTGTTCGACCGTCCCGGCGGCCCCTATGGCAATGCGACCGGCGTCGACTGGCCAGACAATTGGCGGCGTTTCGCGGCGTTGAGCCAGGTCGGCGGCGACATCGCCGGCGGCGCCATCTCGGGCTACCAGCCCGACATCGTGCACGCCCATGACTGGCAGTCGGCGATGACGCTGGCCTATATGCGCTATGGCAAGGCGGTCGGCGTGCCTTCGATGATGACCGTCCACAACCTCGCCTTCCAGGGCCAGTTCGGCGCCAGCATTTTCGGCGAGCTTGGCTTGCCGGCGGCGGCGATGGCGCTCGACGGCGTCGAATATTATGGTGGTGTCGGCTTCCTCAAGGCGGGCCTGCAGGCCGCCTGGGCGATCACCACGGTCAGTCCGACCTACGCGCAGGAAATCCGCTCGCCCGAATTCGGCATGGGCCTCGACGGCCTCATCAACATGCGCTCCAGCGATCTCCATGGCATCGTCAACGGCATCGACACCGGCATCTGGGATCCGGAAACCGACAAGCATCTGGTGTCCAACTACACGGCCAGCACGCTGAAGGCGCGCGCACCCAACAGGGCTGCCGTGGAGGACCGCTTCAACCTTGAGCGCGATGACAGCCCGATCGTCTGCGTGGTCAGCCGCCTGACCTGGCAAAAGGGCATGGACATATTGGCGCTGGTGGTCGACGGCATTGTCGCGACGGGTGCGCGGCTCGCCATCCTGGGATCGGGCGATGCCGGTCTCGAAGGCGCGCTGCTTGCCGCCGCCGCCAGGCATCGCGGCCGCATCGGCGTCGTCGTCGGCTACGACGAGGGGCTGTCGCACATCATGCAGGGCGGCTGCGACGCCATCGTCATTCCCTCGCGCTTCGAACCGTGCGGGCTGACGCAGCTTTACGGCCTGCGCTATGGCTGCGTGCCGGTGGTCGCGCGCACCGGCGGCCTCGCCGACACGGTCATCGACGCCAATGAGGCTGCCGTCTCTGCCGGCGTCGCCACCGGCTTCCAGTTCGCGCCCAACAATGGCGGCGCCTTGCTGCACGCTATCCGCCGCCTCGTCGACGCCCATGCCAGTCCGACGGTCTGGGAATCGCTGCAGCGCCAGGGCATGAAAGCCGATGTGTCGTGGGACAAGAGCGCGGAAAAATACGTCGAACTCTATCGTTCGCTGCTTTCGAAAAGGGTTGCCTGAAGCATGATACGGACCGTTCCCACCAAGCCTTATTCCGACCAGAAGCCCGGCACGTCGGGCCTGCGCAAGAAGGTGCCTGTCTTTCAGCAGGAGCACTATGCCGAGAATTTCATCCAGTCGATCTTCGACGCGCTCGACGGTTTCAAGGGCAAGACCCTGGTGATCGGTGGCGATGGCCGCTTCTACAACCGCGAGGTCATCCAGAAGGCCATCGCCATCGCAGCCGCCAACGGCTTCGGCAAGGTGATGGTTGGGCAGGGCGGCATCCTGTCGACGCCAGCCGCTTCGCATGTCATCCGCAAATACAAGACCTTTGGCGGCATCATCCTGTCGGCCAGTCACAATCCGGGCGGCCCGCATGAGGATTTCGGCATCAAGTACAATGCCGGCAATGGCGGCCCGGCGCCGGAAAAGCTCACCGACGCGATCTTCGAAAAGACCAAGGCGATTTCGAGCTTCAAGATCGCCGATATCGATCCGATCGACATCGACACAACAGGAACGGTCAAGGCCGCCGGCATGACGGTCGAGATCATCGATCCGGTCGTGGACTATGCCGCGCTGATGGAAAGCCTGTTCGATTTCGACGCCCTGCGCAAACTCTTCAAGTCCGGCTTCCGCATGCGCTTCGACGCCATGCACGCGGTGACCGGCCCCTACGCCAAGGAGATCCTGGAAAACCGGCTCGGCGCGCCCAATGGCACCTGCCGCAATTTCAAGCCGCTGCCGGATTTCGGCGGCCACCATCCGGACCCGAACCTTGTCCACGCCAAACACCTCTATGACGAGATGATGGGACCGGACGCGCCGGATTTCGGTGCCGCCTCGGATGGGGATGGCGACCGCAATCTGATCATCGGCAAGGGCATTTTCGTCACCCCGTCGGATTCGGTCGCCATGCTCGCCGCCAATGCGCGTCTGGCGCCCGGCTACAAGGCCGGTTTGAAAGGCATTGCACGCTCGATGCCGACCAGTGGCGCGGCCGATCGCGTTGCTGAAAAACTCGGCGTCGGCATCTATGAGACTCCGACCGGCTGGAAATTCTTCGGCAATCTGCTCGATGCCGACATGGCGACGATCTGCGGCGAGGAGAGTGCCGGCACCGGCTCCAACCATGTCCGCGAAAAGGACGGCCTGTGGGCGGTGCTTTTGTGGCTCAACATCCTTGCCGCGCGTGGCGAAAGCTGCAAGCAGATCGTCACCGAGCACTGGGCGACCTACGGTCGCAACTACTATTCGCGGCACGATTATGAAGAGGTCGAGAGCGACCGCGCCAACGCGCTGGTCGACGAACTGCGTGCCAAGCTCGGCTCGCTGCCTGGCACCAGCGTGCGCGGCCTGAAAATCGCCAGCGCCGACGATTTTGCCTATCACGATCCGGTCGACGGTTCGATCAGCGAGCATCAGGGCATCAGGGTTCTGTTCGAAGGTGGTTCGCGGGTCGTCTTTCGGCTGTCCGGCACCGGCACGTCGGGCGCGACGTTGCGCGTCTACATCGAGCGCTACGAGCCGGACAAGTCTCGGCACGATCTCGACACCCAGGCCGCCCTTGCCGATCTGATTGCCGCGGCTGACGATATTGCCGGGATTCACAGCCATACCGGCCGCCCCAAGCCGAGCGTGATCACTTGAGAGTGGCTGCGCGCGTTTCACCTTCTCCCCTTGTGGGAGAAGGTGGCCGAGCGAAGCTCGGTCGGATGAGGGGTGCTCCAGCTTGGCGCAAACCGATGTCCAGATCACCAACGCCGCGGTCCTTCCAACACCCCTCATCCGTCTCGGCGCTGCGCGCCGATCCACCTTCTCCCGCGAGGGGAGAAGGTGAGGCGCGGGCATGACCCAGCTCGGCGCCACAGTCACCCGCGAAGGCATCCGCTTTGCCGCCTGGTCGCAGGCCGCCCGTCGGCTTTGGGTCTCGATCTTCGAGGAGCAGGGCATGCGGGAAATCGAACGGCTCGAACTGCAGCGGGAAGGCGAGGGCGTCCATGCGCTGTTCGTTGCAGGTCTTGGCTCCGGAACCCGCTACGGTTTCCGCGCCGACGGGGACTATGCGCCGGAGCATGGACTGTGGTTCGACCCCGACAAATTGCTGACCGATCCCTACGCCGTCGAGATTGACAGGCCTTATGCCTACGACTGGCGGCTGGCCGATCGCCGGGGCGAGGGGGGCGATACCGCGTCGCTGATGCCGAAGGCGATCGCGGCTGCGCTACCGAAGCCTGTGCAGGCTGCGCCGCCGCTCTTCCGCGCCGGCGGCCTGGTCTACGAAATTCCGGTGCGCGCCTTCACCATGCTGCATTCGGATGTTCCCGAAAAATTGCGCGGAACAGTCGCCGCACTTGCTCAACCGGCGATCGTCGAGCACCTGAAAAAACTCGGCGTTGGCGCGGTCGAACTGATGCCGGTGACCGCGTCGATCGACGAACGGCATCTGCCGCCGCTCGGGCTGCGCAACGCCTGGGGCTACAATCCCGTGACGTTCATGGCCCTCGATCCGCGCCTTGCGCCGGGCGGCATCATGGAACTGCGAAACACGGTCGCTGTGCTGCGCCAGGCTGGTATCGGCGTCATCCTCGACCTCGTCTTCAACCACACCGGCGAGAGCGACAGGCTTGGTCCCACGCTGTCGCTGCGCGGCTTCGACAACCAGGCCTACTACCGGCACACACCTGATGGCAGGCTGGCCAACGACACCGGTACCGGCAACACAGTCGCTTGCGACCATCCTGTGGTCCAGGAGATGGTCCTCGACACGCTTCGCCATTTCGTCAGGGATGCCGGTGTCGATGGCTTCCGCTTCGACCTCGCTCCCATTCTGGGGCGGGTCGAGGGCACATTCGATGCCGAGGCGCCGCTGCTGAGAGCGATGCGCGATGACGCACTGCTGGCCGATCGCGTGTTGATCGCCGAGCCGTGGGACATCGGCCCCGACGGCTATCAGCTCGGCAATTTTCCAGCGCCCTTCCTCGAATGGAACGACAAGTATCGCGACGATGTCAGACGGTTCTGGCGCGGCGACGCCGGCATGGTCGGCGCCCTGGCGACCCGGCTCGCCGGTTCGTCAGATGTGTTTGCCGCGAACGGGCAAGGCGCCAGCCGCAGTGTCAATTTCATCGCCGCCCATGACGGCATGACGCTCGCCGACATCGTGCGCTACGAGCGCAAGCACAACGAAGCCAATGGCGAGCAGAACCGCGACGGCCACAATGAAAACCTGTCCTGGAACAACGGCGTGGAAGGTGATGCGGACAACCCGGCCGTGGCAGCGGCTCGCCAGAACGATCAGCGCGCGCTGCTCGCCACGTTGTTTGCCTCGCGCGGCATCATCATGCTGACCGCGGGCGACGAATTCGGCCGCACCCAGCAAGGCAACAACAACGCCTATGCCCAAGACAACGAGATCACCTGGCTCGACTGGGCCGGCCGCGACCAGGCGCTGGAGCGCTACACAGCGGCACTCTCGAGGCTGCGCCGATCGATGCCGGCGCTTTCCGACACAAGCTTCCTCACTGGCCAGCCGCCGGCAGGTTCGGAGATACCGGACGTCGCATGGCTTGCTGAGACGGGCGCGCCGCTCGATGAACAGAGCTGGCAGGATCCGCAGCGGCACCGTCTTGTCATGGTCCTGAGTGGCGCCAGCGATGACGGCCGCCGTCTTGCGGTGCTTATCAACGGCGATCGCCGGGCCTGCATGTTCACCTTGCCTGAACGAGACGGATTCTTCTGGGCCCCAGATATCGAAGCGCCGGATGCGGCGGATATCTCGCGGCCAATATCCGGGCGGACGATGATCTTCATGATCGAACGAGCGCAGGCCGGCACAAGGGAGAAGCGCAATGGCGGCGAGTGACAAGAAGGGATGGTGGCGCGGTTGCGTCATCTACCAGATCTATCCGCGCTCCTTCCAGGACACGACCGGCGATGGCAGCGGCGATCTCGCCGGTATCACATCGAGGCTCGCCCATGTCGCCTCGCTCGGTGTCGACGCCATCTGGCTGTCGCCTTTCTTCAAGTCGCCGATGGCCGATATGGGCTACGACGTGTCGGACTACTGCGATGTCGATCCGATGTTCGGCACGCTCGAGGATTTCGATGCGCTGGTCGCCGAGGCGCATCGTCTCGGCCTGAAGATCATCATCGACCAGGTGCTGTCGCATTCATCCGACAAGCACGACTGGTTTGTCGAAAGCCGCGCCAGCCGCGATAACCCCAAGGCCGACTGGTATGTCTGGGCCGATACCAAGCCAGATGGCAGCGCGCCAAACAACTGGCTCTCCGTCTTCGGTGGCCCGGCCTGGGAATGGGATTCTACCCGCCGGCAGTATTACATGCACAATTTCCTCCCCTCGCAGCCCGATCTGAATTTCCACAATCCGGAGGTTCAGGACGCGCTTCTGGAAACTGTGCGCTTCTGGCTGGAGCGCGGCGTCGACGGTTTTCGGCTCGATACGGTCAATTACTATGTCCACGACCGCTGGTTGCGCAGCAATCCACCCTTGGCATCAAGCGTCGCCGGCACCAACAGCGAGACCAACACCTACCTTTACCAGGAGCACCTGTTCGACAAGACGCAGCCGGAAAACCTGGCGTTCCTGCGCCGCTTCAGGGCGCTGCTCGACGAATATGACGACCGCGCCGCCGTCGGCGAGATCGGCGATGAAGGCCGCTCGCTGCAGACGCTCGCGGCCTACACTTCAGGCGGCGACAAGCTGCATATGTGTTACACCTTCGACCTGCTCGGTCCGCAGTTCTCGGCTGCGCATGTGCGTGGCTGCGTCGAAGCCTTCGAGGCGGCCGTCTCCGACGGCTGGGTCTGTTGGGCCTTCTCCAACCATGACGTGGCGCGCCATGTCAGCCGCTGGACAAGGCCGGACAGCGAGCCCGACGCGGTCGCAAGATTCTCGATCATGCTGCTCGCCTGCCTGCGCGGCTCGATCTGCCTCTATGAGGGCGAGGAACTCGGGCTGGAGGAGGCGGAACTGGCCTATGAAGATCTGCGCGATCCCGTCGGCATCCGCTTCTGGCCAGGCGTCAAGGGCAGGGATGGGTGCCGCACGCCGATGGTGTGGGAGGCCGGCGCCGACAATGCAGGCTTCTCCACGGCCAGGCCCTGGCTGCCGATACCGGCCAGCCATCGCGCTCGCGCCGTCGACGTCCAGAATGCCGACACGGTCTCTGTGCTCGCGTCCTACCGGGCTGCGCTGGCCTTGCGCGGGGAGCATGAGGCGCTGATATCCGGCTCGATCCGCTTTCTCGACGCCGAGGGTGACCTGCTCGCTTTCATCCGCGACGGCGGCGGTGAAAGACTGCTCTGTGTCTTCAATTTCGCCGGAGGACCGGCCAATTGGCCGTTGCCGGGGGACATCCGAGCGGTTGCGCAGCTGGATGGCAATGCCGCGGTCGTCGAGACTGAGCTTTTGCTGCCAGCGCTCGGAGCCTTTTTGGGCAGGCTCGACTGATATCCCGACGTTACTGCACCAGCACGGCACGTCCGCATGTCGCGCCGGTGACCCGGACATCGGCCACGCCGAGATGCACGCCGAGCGTATCGAGCAGGCTGTAAAGCAATGTGTCGACTGGTGCGGTCACGGTTTTCAAGAGCGCTAAGACCGGCTGCTTCACGACGCCGAGTATGGCGGTTAGGTCAAGCCCGATGCTAAGCGCGCCGACGTAGAGCCTCAAATTGTCAACCAATGACGCGGTCAGCGTCTGGGTCAGATCCCGTGTCGGGGTGGTCTTTATGGTCTTGGCGGCAATCTCGGTTTTATTGAAGACCAGGTTGGTCGGGCTGACGTTGGTGACCTCGGCTGCTGCCGAACCCTTCACCTGTAACAGGTCGATCTTGAGCAGCAGCAGAGTGAGGCTGAGGTCCGCGATATTGGCGTCGGAGAACGACTGCGGGTTGCTGAAATCGGCGAAGGCGGTGGGGCTGTTATCGGCATCGCTGGCGGCAAGGTTCACCGCCGCGATGCCGGGCTTCGCGGCAATGGTAACCTTCAGGCTGTCGGGGCCGGTCGGGCAGCTGATGTCGGTCAGCTTGGCCTCGGCATAGGCCACTTCGACATTCAGTGGCAACCTGACCGACAGCAGGCTGATGCCGCCGCTCAGGTTCGGATTACTGCCGACCCCAAGGGTGAACAGCAGCTTGATGCGCGTTTGCGCGGTGCGCACCACGGTGCCGGCTTCTCCAACCGCCAGCCATGGTGAGGATTGCGGCGGTTCGCCGATGGCGATGGCGAGCGTGGTCGACAGCACCCCGGGAATGGTGGCGCCGAGGGCGACGTCGACCTGTTTTGAACCGTTTGCCAGTCCGGCGGCGGCCGTCAGCATTCCCAAGGCGCTGGCGTCGACGCCGAGGCCGGCGGGCCTTTGCCCGAGGCCCAATTTGCCGACGGAGCCGAGATCGACCAGATGACTGAGCGGGATCTGGACCGTGCTGGTCGACTTGGACGCGATCGTCTGCAGGGCGACCTTGGCCGTGTTGCCAAGCCCAGGCACATTGGCCATGGCCGTGGCGATCTGGCCGACGGTCGCCTTCGATGCCAGCACATCCGAATACGAGACGCCAGTTAGGTTCAGCTGTGTGGCAAGGCCGTCCACGAAGGAGAGCACGCTCACATCCGCGGAGATCAGCGCGTTGTAGTCCATGACACTGAGCGAGATGTTGCTGCCGAGCAGTCCGCCGAGAAGCGCGTTGAGGATACCGCCATCGAGGCTGGCGAGCCTCGATCCGACCGAGAACGTCGCCTGTGGCGTCATGCTGGCGGTGGCTTGGGTGCCGATGACGGGAGTGGGGATCAGCGAACTCGCGAAATAGCGGGCGGGGATCTTCTTCAGGGTGACGCGGACGGCATTGTAGGGGGTTATGCTGGCCTGGAAACGCTGGCCCACATTGGCCCCGGATGCCACATATCGCCCGGGCGTGACCGTCACGACGGTTTTGCCGACCGCCGGCTCGATCGTCTGTCCCGAGCTTTGAACGACAACCCCTGGCATGCCGTTGTCGGTCAGCGTGGTAACGACCGCTGTATTGACATTGGTCATGTTCGAGGCGGCGGTGATCGCCGCCAGATCCACCATTGCCTGCGCTTCGCGGCGCTCGGTGTAGATCGAGGCTTCGTCGATGGCCACTGCGGCCAGCGCCAGCGCCACCGGCGCGCTCAATGCCGCCATGACGGTGAAGTTCGCTTTCCTGTCACTCAGCATCAACCGGGCAAGCCGACCGATCCCATTGCACGCATGCAGCAGCATTCAAATGCCCCCGACCCTGATCGTTGACTGGCGCCTGATCGTGGTCCCGGGCATGGCTATGCCCGGGAAAAGGTTCCAGATCGGCAGGTTGCGGGCGTCGTATTGTATGGACACCACGAACTGGCTTCCATCGGCCGAGCTGTCGTTGGCCTGGTAGGTCAACTTGCTGACATCCACGAAGGGATATCCGCCGGCATTGTTGGTGACGAAGCTGGCTACGAGCGTTTGACGTTCGGTTTGGTTCAACCCGGCAATTGCCGTGCGGGCGGCATCCGCTGCGATCTGCTGGATCGAGTTGGCGGCGCCGAAGTATATACCGTATGCAACCATTCCGAGTAGAAGAAGAATGAAAATCGGTGAAAGTAAGGCAAACTCAACCGCAGAGGTACCGCGCTCTTCTTGAAATGTCCGCATTAGTTGACGGATTTTGGGCAATTTACTTGCTCCGTTACTCATAGCCGCCGCGCGTCTGAAGCTCGAACCGTATAGAAGGTACTCGTAATGTAACCTCAGGTTGCTTAAGAACGCATTAAGACATTCCGGCAAACTGGCATGGCTCCCGATTCGCGGTGAAAAATAGCGTCGAGGTGAAGAAACCAAGTCAAGCTTTTGGTTTCGGCTGGTGTTTCAGCGGCCACACCATAGCTTTCGTCCGCCTTACTTTGGGTGACCCAGAGAGTCTGTTGAAATAAAAATTCTCCGCGTTAGTGTCTGGACACGAGCCGCAGGACGGGAACCAGCGGCGCGCTCAAAGGGGTCAGATATCGGCTCCAGGGCGTCAACACTTAATAGGCGCGCCAACGGCAGCGCCGACAGGGAGAACTTCATGCTGAAAAACATGCTGAAGGCGACTGTGTTCGCCACGACGATGACGCTGGCCGCCGGGACGTTCTACACGCAGGCCTTTGCCGAGACCGTCTATAACAGGGGCACCGCCGCTGAATCGGAGTCGGTCGATCCGCACAAGACCTCGACGGTTTACGAAGCCAATGTCCTGCGCGACCTGTTCCAGGGCTTGGTCATGCAGGACCAGAAGGCCAATCTCATTCCTGGTGCCGCCGAGAGCTGGACGGTTTCGGACGACGGAACCGTCTATACGTTCAAGCTGCGCAAGGACGGCATGTGGTCGGATGGCAGCCCGGTTACGGCGGACGATTTCGTCTATGCCTTCCACCGGCTGGAGGATCCGGCGACCGGCGCCGAATATGCCTCGATGCTGTATCCGGTAAAGGGTGCGGAGGACGTCAACACCAAGAAGGGCAAGCCTGAGGACATGGGCGTCAAGGCGATTGACGCAAATACCCTGGAGGTCACGCTGAAGGCGCCGACGCCCTACTTCCTGGAGATGCTGACCCACCAGGCGACCTATCCGGTGAGCAAGGCCTCCATCGAAAAGCTCGGCGCCGATTGGATCAAGCCCGGCAATCTCGTTTCGAACGGCGCCTATACGCTGGCCGAATGGGTTCCCAACGATCATATGAAGCTGGTCAAGAACCCGAAATTCTGGGATGCGGCGACCGTCAAGTTCGACGTCGTCAACTACATCCCGACCGAGGACCGCTCTTCGGCGATGAAGCGCTTCGAGGCAGGCGAACTGGACAGCTACGACGACCTTCCGACTGAACAGCTCGCCGATCTCAAGACCAAGTTTGGCGACCAGATCCACGTTGGACCGTATCTCGGCACCTATTATTATGCGATCAAGACCGACAAGGCGCCGTGGGATAATGTAGAGCTGCGCAATGCCATCTCGATGGCGATCGACCGCGACTTCCTCGCCGAAAAAGTCTGGCAGAACTCGATGCTGCCCGGCTATTCGATGGTGCCTCCCGGCATCGAAGGCTACACGCCGGCAATGGCCAAATATGCGGACATGCCGCAGATCGACCGCGAGGATGCGGCCAAGAAGATCCTCGAGAAACTCGGCTATACGCCCGAAAAGCCGCTGAAGATGGAAATCCGCTATAACACGTCGGAAAACCACAAGAACACTGCGGTGGCGATCCAGGAACAGCTGAAGCCGCTTGGCGTCGACGTCACGCTGCTCAACACCGACACCAAGACCCACTACTCCTTCCTCGAGCAGAAGGGCAACTATGATCTGGCACGTGCCGCCTGGATCGCCGACTACAAGGATCCGGAAACCTTCCTCGGCATCTCGCGCAAAGCCAGCGGCAACAATTATTCGGACTACAACAGCCCGGCCTATGAAGCGGCCATGGACAAGGCGGCCGCCGCCGGCGGCAACCCCGAACAGCGCATGAAGGAACTGGCCGACGCCGAACGCATCCTGGTCGACGACGTCGGCCAGATACCGCTCCTCTATTACAGCTACCACGATATCGTCTCCTCGAAGCTGCATGGCTTCGTCGACAACGTGATGGACGTGCATCCGTCGCGCTTCGTCAGCAAGGACTAACCCTGGCCAAGCCACCGCGCCCTCCAGGCGCGGTGGCGATGGTTTGCCATCGCATCGGCCCGGGTACCGGAATTCGATTTCGGCAAATGTCGGTGCGAAGATTTGAAAGCTGGAGCGCGGCCGTCCAACTGGACGCGCGCGGCTCTGGATCAAGCGGGGCACCGATGCTGCGATACGTATTACGGCGGCTTCTGACCGCCATTCCAACGCTGTTCGTCATCGTGACAATGGCGTTTTTCCTGATGCGCGTCGCGCCGGGCGGTCCTTTCAACCAGGAGCGGGGGCTCAGTCCCGAGATCAGGGCCAATCTCGAAGCCCAGTTCGGCCTCAACGACCCGCTCTGGCTGCAATTCGTCCACTATCTCGGCAATCTGTTGCGCGGCAATTTCGGCCCGAGCTACAACATGCCGGATTTCACCGTCACCGAACTGTTCGCCAAGGGGCTGCCGATTTCGGTTCAGCTCGGCGCCTCGGCGCTCGTCCTGGCGCTGCTGCTCGGTTCCGTGCTCGGCACCATTGCGGCGCTCAATCAGAACAAGCTTGGCGACTATACGGTGATCGCGCTGGCGACGGCCGGCAGCACCATCCCAACCTTCGTCATCGCGCCGGTGATCCAACTCCTGTTCGGGCTGACCTGGAGGCTGCTGCCGATCGGTGGGTGGGGCGATGGCGCTTTCATCAACAAGGTCGGTCCGGTGCTGACGCTCGCCCTGCCGCAGATCGCCATCGTCGCCCGGCTGATGCGTGGCTCGATGATCGAATCCTTGCGGTCCCACCACATCCGCACGGCGCGCGCGCTGGGCCTGTCCGACTGGTCGGTGGTGGTCAAGCATGCGTTGCGCGGCGCCATCCTGCCGATCGTCTCCTTCACCGGTCCGGCGGCGGCGGCACTGCTGACCGGCTCGGTCATCGTCGAGACGATCTTCTCCATCCCAGGCGTCGGCCGCTATTTCGTCGATGCCGCGCTCAATCGTGACTATACGCTGGTGATGGGAACGGTGGTGGTGATCGCCATCTTTACCATTGTCTTCAACCTGATCGTCGACGTCATGTACGCGGTCGTCGATCCGAGGGTGCGCTATGACTGACATCGCGGCCACAGTCGCCCCCACCGTCATCGGCCGTTCGCTCTGGGGGGATGCCTGGGCGCGGCTCAAGGCCAATCGCGCCGCCATGTTCAGCCTGTATTACCTTGCCCTGATCGGGGTCGTCAGCGTGTTCGGGCCGTGGTTCGTGCCGCATCAATACACCACCATCTATGCCGACTATGTGCGCATGCCGCCAAGCCTGTCAGCCTATCCGAAGGCCGACATGATCGAGACGGCGCTCACCGAAGCGATCAAGCGCATGCGGGTCGACATCAAGGAATGGCGGCAGGAAGGCAACCAGGTCTTCGTCACCGTCAAGTCGACCAGGCCGATCGACGATCGCAACATCCGCTATCTTGACCGATCCGATGCCTTTGACGACACCAAGACCGAGAGCAAGTCGCCGGACGGTCTGGAAGTGACGATGAGCGCCTCGATCAAGCAGCAATATTTCCTGTTCGGCACCGACAACACCGGACGGGACCTGTTGTCGCGCACGCTGATGGCCGGGCGTATATCGCTGGCCATCGGCCTGCTCGCGGGCGTCGTGGCGGTGGTCATCGGCGTGGTCTACGGGGCCGCTGCCGGTTTTGCCGGAGGCAAGGTCGACGAGGTGATGATGCGCATCGTCGACGTGCTCTATTCCTTGCCCTTCATCTTCTTCGTCATCATGCTGGTGGTGTTCTTCGGCCGCAACTTCGTGCTGATGTTCCTGGCCGTCGGCGCCGTGCTGTGGCTCGACATGGCGCGCATCGTGCGTGGCCAGGCACTGTCGATCCGCCGCCAGGAATATGTCCAGGCGGCGGAAGCCATGGGCGTCGGCCAGCGCGGCATCCTGCTGCGCCACGTCATCCCCAACCTGCTCGGCCCGGTGGTCATCTACATGACGCTGCTGGTGCCGCAGGTGATCATCCTGGAAAGCTTCCTATCGTTTCTCGGCCTCGGCGTGCAGGAGCCGATGACCAGCTGGGGCGTTCTGATCTCGGTCGGCGCCAAGAACATCGGCACCGCCAACTGGCTGCTCCTGTTCCCCGCCTTCTTCCTCGTCTCGACGCTGTTTGCGCTGAACTTCGTCGGCGACGGCCTGCGCGACGCACTCGACCCGAGGGATCGCTAAGATGGGGATCGCTAAGATGCGGATCGATAAAGAGGGGGACCGCTGAGATGGCTGCTTCCGAAACGATCCTCAGCGTCAAGGATTTGCGTGTCCGCTTCCGCACGCTCGACGGCGCCGTCGAGGCGGTCAAGGGCATAAACATCCATGTCAAATCGGGCGAGACCGTTGCCGTGGTCGGCGAATCCGGCTCCGGCAAAAGCCAGACGATGATGGCGGCGATGAGCCTGCTGGCGTCGAATGGCGAAGCGACAGGCAGCGTCGACTATCGTGGCCGCAATCTTCTAACACTCAGCAAATCCGAGCTCAACAAGGTCCGTGGCCGCAAGATCAGCATGATCTTCCAGGAGCCGATGACTTCGCTCGATCCGCTCTATTCAATCGGCAACCAGTTGATCGAACCGATCCGCCGGCATCGGGGCCTGAATGTCGCGGAGGCGCGTGAAGAAGCGCTCAAACTGCTGCGGCTGGTGCATATTCCCGATCCCGAGCGGCGGATGAAATCCTATCCGCACGAAATGTCGGGTGGCCAGCGCCAGCGTGTGATGATCGCGATGGCGCTCGCCAACGACCCTGACATATTGATCGCCGACGAGCCGACGACGGCGCTCGACGTGACCATACAGGCGCAGATCCTGATGCTTCTGGCCGAATTGCAGCGCAAGCTCGGCATGGCGATCGTCTTCATCACCCACGATCTTGGCATCGTCCGCCGCTTTGCCGATCGGGTCTATGTCATGCGCCAGGGCGAGGTTGTCGAGGAGGGGGAGGCGGAGGCCATCTTCGTCAACCCACAGCATGCCTACACGAAAATGCTGCTGGCGGCCGAGCCGACCGGCAGCAAGGCGCCGCCGCTCGCCAACGCCCCAGTGCTGCTCGAAGGCAGGAATGTCGAAGTGACGTTCAGGATCGGCGGCGGGTTTCTTGCTGGCGAACCGCTGATGCTGCGTGCAGTCGATCACATCTCGATCCGGCTGCAGCGCAACCAGACCATCGGCATCGTTGGTGAATCCGGCTCGGGCAAATCGACTCTTGGCCGCGCCTTGCTGCGGCTGTTGCCGAGTGACGGGCTCATCCGTTTCGGCGATCGCGACATTTCCCAAGCCGACCGGCAGGCGATGCGGCCGCTGCGGCGCCAGATGCAGCTCGTCTTCCAGGACCCGTTCGGCTCGTTGTCGCCGCGCATGACTGTCGGCCAGGTCATCACCGAAGGACTTCTGGTGCATGAGCCTGACCTTTCGGGCAAGCAGCGTGATCAACGCGCGGTCGAGGCATTGCGCGAGGTCGGCCTCGACCCCAACGCCCGCAACCGCTACCCGCACGAATTCTCCGGCGGTCAGCGGCAGCGCATCGCCATTGCCCGCGCCATGATCCTGAAGCCCAGGCTGGTGGTATTGGATGAGCCGACTTCGGCGCTCGATCGCTCTGTGCAGAAACAGATCGTCGAACTGCTGCGCAAGCTGCAGGCGGACCACGAATTGTCCTATCTCTTCATCAGCCACGATCTGTCGATCGTGCGCGCCATGGCCGACTACATCATCGTCATGAAACAGGGCAAGATCGTCGAGGAAGGGCCGACCGAGGCGATCTTCAGCAATCCGCAGCACGCCTACACACAGACGCTGATGGCCGCCGCGATCGACGTGACGCGATTTCGCCTGAGCGCCTGAACCGGGCTCTGCACCGAGGCGTTGGCTGTCCGCTCAATTCGCGGACCTCTGGCACTTGCGCGCTCGCACGGCGGCAATGGCATCCTGTTGCTGCTTAAGCCGGTCGATCCTGGCTGTTTCACGGTTGGCTACCGCGGTCTTCACGCGTGAGCCGCCGAGCAGCCAGCGTGGAACATTGGTGTTGGCGACCTTGCCGCGCGTGATTGCCGTTTGCGAGATGTCACGGGCGACGTCTCCCATCGCACTGTTGAGGTCGGTGCACGTCATTGAATCGTATTTCGCTGGATCGACGGTTCTGCCGAGCGATGAACAGCCAGCGACGAGAACCAGCGTCATCACAAGAATCAAGGGCGGGGCTGTGGTTGAATTCAAATTCATGTCGCACTCGGCCCGCCGTTTCACTCATTCCATCAGGTTAATCGACCCTAGAGCCGACGGGCCTTTTCGTCAAAATATGCGGCCGCGAAGGAACCTGCCACAGGGCTCGGCCATGCGGTCGACAGCAGGAACCTCCCCAGTCTGAATTGCTATTTGCCGGGTGTGGAGTTCAATCGCTGGCAAACGGAGAGTGCCGGTTCCGGCGACGTCGAGGCGGCTTTCCTAAGCTGCTTCGGCCACCAACGTCGACGGGGGACCGCCGAGCACTGTCTGAGCGATCTCAGCGTCATTTTCATCGACATGCGCCGTCACCAGGACGACGCCCTCGGCCACGTCCTGATCATCCGCCTTCATGGCGCGCAGGGCGAATGTTCCAAACAGACCGCCGGCAACGCCGCCACAGACCGCGCCAGCCACCGCTGTTGGCAATACGCTCGCAGCAACAGGATTGATGCCAACTGCCGCAACGGCGCTCAGACATGCCAACCCGCCGGCGGCAGCGCCCAGTACCGACCCCAAAGCGGAAACCCAAACAGATCCTGTCTCGTCATTGTAAGGCCCGATGATCGCGATCTGTACGCGAGGAATTCCGGCCGCCACCAAGTCGCTAGCGACCCTCGTCGCATCGGCGTGGGAATCAAAAAGTCTGCTAATCGTCGGCATGGTCGCTTAACGCTTCGGGCTGTTCAGCAGCGTGTCGGTGAGGAATGACGCGGCAATCAGGTCGTCAACCTCGATTCGGCCCTCGCCGCCCTCCATGATGGCCGCGACCTTCTGGAAGATCTTTATCTCGTCTTCGGTAATCTGGGCTTGCTGCATCCTGGCCTTGATCTCTGTTACTCGCGTGCTCAGGGCATCGGATCGTTTGGTCTCCCGGTTCGACATGCTGCTGCTCTTGGTTTCATCGATCATTTTTGCCCGCCCCCCCGAATTTGGGGCAAGCGCATGCGTTTCCAACCTGGACTTCGGTCGGGCAGGGGTCAGACCTAAGTCTGGCTAGGGGCAATTGTCTTGCCGACGATGCTGCCAAAAGCATGATCAAAGGGCCTCTCGTGGCCCGATTCCTTCAAGAATCGGGCCGGAGATCTGTGGTCAGTACCCGTCGTTCTCGATCACCACGGGATGGTGCCGATGGTGGTGGCGATGGGTGGAGACGGAACCTGTCACGACAACGGTATCGCGGTGATGATGCCGGCGCCCATGGTCGTAGAACGCCACAGTACCATGGCGGCGGTGGTGCAAGCGCTGACCGTCTTCGTTGATGATCTTGACGCTGCCGTGATGTCGATGATGGGTTCTAACAACCACATCGGCTTCGGCTGCCGAAGCCACGACGGGCAGTCCAATGGAAAGCGCCAACGCGCACATGATCATTGTTTTCATTGCAATTCCTCCGTTTTCTTAATTAGCCCTTCATTGGATTAACTGCCCCTGATCGCTTTGGTTCCGGTGGTCCGGCATCGGCCCGAACGTTCACTGTCACCGCGGGATCTCGTCAACGACGGAACATTAGACGTGCCTGATGGTTTTATTTCTCGCAGCCGGGATCACGATTTGGTGTCTGCTGCGGATCAGTCGGCAAAGACTGGTCGGCCCGCGTTCTCCGCAAGAGGCGCGGGCTTCCCCCCAGGCAACAGGAGAGAGATCATGAACAATATCATTTGGCTCGTTGGAGCTGTGGTCATCGTGATAGCGATCTTGAGCTTTTTTGGCCTCCGCTAGCCGGACGCGCGTACCAGTTGAGATGTTTTCCGGAATCTGTCCGCGAGCGCACGCACGAAGGCATCAGGCGGCCGGTTGAGACCGTCTGGTTGCTGTCCAGTGCAACAGGCATCGCTGTCGGCCGGCGGGGAGACGCGAGTAATCTCGCTTGAGGGGCAGGTGGAGCGCCGAAGTCGGGATGCGCTAACTCTTTGTTTTTTCTGGTCGGAGTGGCAGGATTTGAACCTGCGACCCCCTCGTCCCGAACGAGGTGCGCTACCAGGCTGCGCTACACTCCGTGACCAGACCGCGGGCTTATAGCCGCCACACTTCGTTCCTGCAAGCGGCATGGCAGCACTTCTGTCGCATTTCATCGGCTTTCGTCGAGCATAGCCCGAAAGGCTCGGATTCCCTCCTGGGATAAACGTGGCTTAAAGCCTTCTGTGCTAAGCCGCAGTCCTCGACAACTCGTAATTTCCGCCACTCGGAGTTTTCCAGTCTTGTCCTTCAGCATCGTTGGCGACGCCCGGCCCAACAGTTTCGAGTTCGAAACCGAAGCGCTGATCAAGCCATCCGGCTTTCGAGAATATGATGCGCGCTGGTGGTTTGGCCATCCCGGCTCCGCGCAACTGCCGGAGCTCAATCTGATTGGCGTCCAGGCGCTCGGAATGGGGCTTGGCACGCTGATCCGCCGTGTCGGTGCCGGTCCCGATATCGTCACCGGGCACGATTTCCGCTCCTATTCGCTTGGCATCAAGCTGGCGCTGGTGTCCGGTTTGATGGCTGCAGGCGCTCGGGTGAGGGACATCGGACTGGCGTTGTCGCCGATGGCCTATTTCGCCCAGTTCGCACTGGACGTGCCTTCGGTCGCTATGGTCACCGCCTCGCATAACGAGAATGGCTGGACCGGCGTCAAGATGGGTGCGGCGCGGCCGCTGACTTTCGGGCCGGAAGAGATGAGCGCGCTGAAGCAGATTGTACTGGTCGGCGATTTCGATCTCGTCGGCGGCGGCTCCTACGATTTCGTTCGCGATTTTCGCGCTACTTATCTCGACGATCTGACCAAGGACAAGCGCATCACCCGAAAGCTGAAAGTGGTCGCCGCCTGCGGCAACGGCACCGCCGGCGCCTTCGCGCCGCAGGCGCTGCATCGCATCGGCTGCGAGGTCATCCCGCTCGATGTCGAACTCGACCACACCTTTCCGCGCTACAATCCCAATCCCGAGGATATGCAGATGCTGCATGCCATCAGGGACAAGGTGCTTGAGACTGGAGCCGATGTCGGCCTTGGCTTCGACGGTGACGGAGACCGCTGCGGCGTCGTCGACAATGAGGGCAATGAGATTTTTGCCGACAAGGTCGGTGTGATGCTGGCGCGCGATATCTCCAGCCAGCATCCGGGCTCGACCTTCGTCGTCGACGTCAAGTCGACCGGCCTGTTCAACACAGACAGCGTGCTGCGCGCCAACAGCGCCGTCACTGACTACTGGAAGACCGGCCACTCCTACATCAAGCGCCGCGTCGCCGAGCTTGGCGCCGTCGCCGGTTTCGAAAAGTCGGGCCATTTCTTCTTCAACCCGCCAGTCGGGCGGGGTTATGACGATGGGCTGGTCACCGCCATCGCCATCTGCCAGATGCTGGACCGCAGCCCCGGCAGTTCGATAGCCGATCTCTACCGCGCGCTGCCGCTGACCTTCGGCACGCCGACCATGTCGTCGCACTGCGCGGACGATGTGAAGTATGGCGTTGTCGAGCGGGTGGTTGCCGACTTTCAGGCCATGAAGCGGGATGGAACGGTTTTTGCGGGCCAGAAGATCGCCGACCTCATCACCGTCAACGGTGCGCGCGTTGTCGCCGAAGACGGCACCTGGGGACTGGTGCGCGCCTCGTCGAACAAGCCGGAACTGGTCGTGGTCGTCGAAAGCCCGGTGTCGTCGCAGCGTCGACGGGAGATGTTCGAGGCTGTCGACACCGTGCTGCGCCGCAGCCCCGAGGTGGGCGCCTACAACCAGACCTTTTGAATGGTGGTTGAATGACCGAGCGGATTGTCAGTTTTGTCATGAGCGGCGGCGTCGGCTCGCGGTTGTGGCCGCTGTCGCGCGAGGACAATCCCAAGCAGTTCCACGATTTGTCCGGCGACGGCTCGATGCTGGCCAAGACCTTGCGCCGGCTGACGGCCCGGCCGGAAGGCGAAACGCCGATCTTCCTGATTGCCGCGGAGCGCCATGCCGACCGCGTTCACGCCGATCTTGCCGGCCTCGACCTCGCCGGCGGCGGGCCGCTGTTCGAGCCGACCGGGCGCAACACAGCCGCCGCCGTCGCACTGGCGACGCTGCGCACACTGTCCGAGTTCAGCGACAGCCTGGTGCTGGTGGTGCCGTCGGACCATGAGATATCGACCCCGCGCCAGTTCTGGCAGAGCGTCGAAGCCGGCACCGAAGCAGCGCGTAGCGGCCGGCTGGTGGTGTTCGGCATCAGGCCGATACAGCCCGAGACCGGCTACGGCTATATCGAGGTTGCGGCCGAAAGCGGCGGCATCTTCGACGTGTCGCGCTTCGTCGAAAAGCCGGATCTTGCGACTGCGCAAAGCTATCTCAAGGCCGGAAATTTCTACTGGAACACCGGTATCTTCCTTTTTCGCGCCAGCGCCATGCGTGATGCCTTCATAGCGTTCCAGCCGGATATCTGGCAGGCCACCGAAGCAGCCTACAAGGCAGCGACATCGGATTTGTCCGGCCTTTACATGCCGCTAGAACTCTACGCCGCCATTCCGTCGAACTCGATCGACTACGCCATCATGGAGCGGGCAAAAGACATCGCGATGGTGCCGGCCGGCTTCCGCTGGAACGATCTCGGCTCATGGCAGTCGCTGCTCGATGTCGGCCCCGCCGACGACCGGGGCAATGTCATCATCGGCGACGTCGTCGCCATCGATTGCGAGAATTCCTACATTCGCAGTGACGGCCGCCTGCTGTCGGCGATCGGCATGAAGGACATCGCCATCGTTTCGACATCGGATGCCACCTTCGTCGCTCCGGTCAGCCACAGCCAACACGTCAAGAAGATCGTCGAGCAGCTCGAAAAATCGGGTCGCCTGGAAACCAGGTTCACGCCGGCGCATGACCGCGTCATCGAAAGCGGCGCCTGGCGGCGGCGCGTGCATCACTGGCTGTTTCAGGAGACCTTGCCGCTGTGGTCGACATCGGGCGTCGACGAACGCCATGGTGGCTTTCACGAAGCGCTTGGCCTGGACGCTTCGCCGTTGATGAAGTCCAAGCGCATGCGCACCATGGCAAGGCAGGTCTATGCCTTCGCCGTCGCCCGGGCGCGCGGCTGGGACGGTCCGGCCGACCGGCTGATCAGCCACGGCATCGCCTTCATGGCCGGCAAGGGCCGCACCGACAAGGGCGGCTGGGTTCGGACGCTGAATGTCGACGGTTCGGTCGCCGACGCCACCGAGGATGCCTACGATCATTCCTGCGTGCTCCTGGCACTGGCGCATGCGCATATGTCTGGCAATCCCGACGCCTTGCGCCTCGGCGAGGAAACCTTCGCCTTTCTCGATGCGCATCTCGAAGACAGCCGCATGACCGGCTTCCTTGAGACATCGGACGGCAAAGGCGAGCGCCGCTCCAACCCGCATATGCACCTGCTCGAGGCCTTCCTCGCCTGGCACCAGGCAACCGGCGAGCGCGCCCATCTGCGCCGCGCAGCGCGCATCATCGACCTCTTCCGCAGTCATTTCTTCGATCCGGAAAGCTGGACGCTTGGCGAGTATTTCGATGCCGAATGGAAACCATCCGCCGGCGAGAAAGGCTCGTGGACCGAGCCTGGCCACCATTTCGAATGGGCCTCTTTGCTGGTCGATTTCGCTGGGCGCAGCGGCCAGGCCGAGTTGAGCGGCTTTGCCAGGAAACTCTACGCCTCGGCCATCGCCAATGGCCTCAACCGCGCCACCGGCCTTGCCTATGGCGCCGTCTCGCGACAGGGCCTGCCGCTCGACCTGATATCGCGCAGCTGGCCGCAGGCCGAAGCGGTGAAGGCGGCGATCGCGCTGGATGGTTCGGGCGGGCCCGATCTCAAGCCCGAGATCGAAGCGCGCGTCGGCCGGTTGTTCCGCTGGCACATCGACCCGGCGCCGCTCGGACTGTGGATCGACCGCATCGACGAACGCGGCCGCTCGCTGGCGACCGATGTGCCAGCCAGCATCTTCTATCATCTGGTCTGTGCGCTGACGCAATATCTGGACAGCACGGCCGACCTGAAGGCGTAGAGGGCTGGATCAGTACGGGCTCGCCACGTCACCCGTCTCGACATAGATCGACTTCAGCTGCGAATAGAGCGCCAGTGCGGCCAGTGAATTCTCACGCCCGATGCCTGACTGTTTGAAGCCGCCGAACGGGATTTCCACCGGCGTCAGATTATACGCGTTGATCCAGCAGGTGCCGGCCTGCAGTTCGGCGATGACGCGGTGGGCGCGCGGCAGGTCGCGCGTGAAGACGCCGGCAGCGAGGCCGAATTCGGTGTCGTTGGCGCGGTCGATCACCTCGTCCTCACCGTCGAATTTCAACACGCTCATCACTGGTCCGAAAATTTCTTCACGGGCGATGCGCATGCCATCGGTCACGCCGGTGAACACCGTCGGCTCGACGAAGAAGCCGCCCTGAAAGCCCTGCAGCGAAGGCACATTGCCGCCGCAAGCAAGCGTCGCTCCATCCTGCTTGCCGATCTCGATATAGCCGGCCACCTTGTCGTGCTGCGCCTTGGAGACCAGCGGTCCCATCTGGGTTTCGGGATCGAGCGGGTCGCCGATGCGGATTTTCTTGGTCCGCTCTATCAGACGGTCGACAAAGCGGTCGTGGATGCCGCTCTGCACGAAGACGCGCGTGCCGTTGGAGCAGATCTGTCCGGTCGAATAGAAATTGCCGAGCATGGCGCCGCCAATGGCGTTCTCGATGTCGGCATCGTCGAACACGATCAGCGGCGACTTGCCCCCGAGTTCCATCGTCGCGTGCTTCATCTTCGAGCCGGCAAGCGACAGCACCTTGCGGCCGGTCGGCACCGAACCGGTCACCGAGACCTTGGCGACGACATCGTGGCCGACAAGCCCGGCGCCGACATCGCCATAGCCCTGCACAACGTTGAACAAGCCGTCGGGTAGCCCCGCTTCGCTGTAGATCTCGGCCAGTGCCAGCGCCGACAGCGGCGTGTTTTCCGACGGCTTGAACACCATGGCATTGCCCATGGCGAGCGCCGGTGCCGATTTCCAGCCGGCGATCTGGATCGGGTAGTTCCATGCGCCGATGCCGACACAGACGCCGAGCGCTTCGCGCCTTGTGTAGGCGAAGGGTCCGCCGAGATCGACCGACTCGCCGTTGTAGGCGGCAACGGCACCGCCGAAATATTCAAGGCAGTCCGCAGCCGAGGGCGCATCCGCCACCAACGTTTCCTGGATCGCCTTGCCGGTGTCCAGCGTCTCGATGCGAGCGAGGTCGGCGTTGCGGGCGCGCAATATGTCGGCGGCGCGGCGCAGGATGCGCCCGCGCTCGACCGGCTTCAGCCGCGCCCAGGCGGGCTGCGCCGCTCGTGCTGCCTCGACGGCGAGTTCCAGCACGTTCGGCGTTGCCGAACGTAGCATGGCGATGGTCTCGCCGGTTGCCGGATAGATGACCGGCAGCGGGGCGCCGCCTTCGTCCTCGATGTAGCGTCCGTTGACATAGTGCGATGCCGTGGGCTGAGCGCGCATGGAAGTCTCCAGATTGTCTTTCGCGGCATGCGGATCGTGCAGTCACACGATCATGCTCTATCTGTCCGACGCCTGCCAGCGCGGATTGATCCATGGTTCCTGGTTGGACGGCGCCAGCGGCGTGCGGCCAAGGATGTGATCGGATGCCTTCTCGCCGGTCATGATCGACGGCGCATTGAGATTGCCGTTGGTGACGCGCGGGAAGATCGAGGAATCGGCGACCCGCAATCCTTCGACGCCGATGACCCGGCACTCCGGATCGACGACACTCATCACGTCGTCGGCGCGGCCCATCTTGCAGGTGCCGCAAGGATGGTAGGCGCTCTCGGCGTGATCCCGGATGAAGATGTCGAGATCGTCGTCCGACTGCACGTGGCTGCCCGGCGATATCTCCTTGCCCCGATAGGGATCGAACGCCGACTGGCCGAAGATCTCGCGCGTCAGCCGGATGCAGTGGCGGAACTCCGCCCAGTCGTCTGGATGCGACATGTAGTTGAAGTGGATCATCGGTTTCGATTTCGGGTCCGGCGAGCGCAGCGTCACCGACCCCCGCGACTTCGAGCGCATCGGTCCGACATGCGCCTGGAAGCCGTGCGACTTGGCCGCCGCCTTGCCGTCATAGCGGACTGCCGCGGGGATGAAATGGTACTGGATGTCGGGGTAGTCGACGCCGGCACGCGATCGCACGAAGGCCGCCGCTTCGAAATGGTTGGTGGCGCCTAGCCCGTTCTTGAGGAACAGCCACTGCGCCCCGATGAGCGCTTTCGAGAACGGATTCAGCACCGAATTGAGCGTGATCGGCAGCAATGATTCCTGCTGGATGTAGAGCTCCATATGGTCCTGCAGGTTGCGGCCGACGCCGGGCCTGTCGGCCACCACCGGAATGCCGTTTTCGCGCAGATGCTCGGCCGGACCGATGCCGGACAGCATCAGGATCTTGGGCGAATTGATCGACGATGCGGCGACGATTACCTCACGTCGCGCCTTAACGACCTGAATCTGTTTGTGAGCTTCGATCTCGACGCCGATGGCGCGCTGATTCTCGATGATCACCCGCCGCGCAAAGCCCTTGACCAGACTGACGTTTTTGCGCTTCAGCGCCGGCTTCAGATAGGCCGATGCCGCCGACCAGCGGCGGCCGCCGCTGATGGTCTGCTCCATCGGCCCAAAACCTTCCTGCTTGGAACCGTTATAGTCCTCCGTCAGTTCGAACCCGGCCTGGCGGCCAGCCTCGACAAAGGCACCATAGAGCGGATTTTTACGCGAGCCGCGCTGCACATGCAGCGGGCCGCCGTGCCCGCGCCAGCCATCTTCGCCGCCATCCGAATCCTCCATGCGCTTGAAATAGGGGAGCACGTCGGCGAAGCCCCAGCCGGCCGCACCCTCTTCGGCCCAATGGTCGAAGTCGCGGGCGTGGCCGCGCACATAGACCATGCCGTTGATCGAGGACGAGCCGCCGATAACCTTGCCGCGCGGTGTCGCCAGCACACGGCCGCCGAGATGCGGCTCCGGCTCGCTGGCAAAGCCCCAGTCGTAGAGGCTCATGTTGAGAGGGATCGACAGCGCCGACGGCATCTGGATCAGCGGCCCGATATCGCCGCCGCCGAATTCGATGACGATGACCGAATGCTTGCCGTCTTCCGACAGGCGATAGGCCATGGCCGAGCCGGCCGAGCCGGAGCCGATGATGACGAAATCCGCTTCAAGCATGGTTCATATGCGCCATGAAATCGGCGAGCGAGACATTGCCGCCGGTAGCCACAACAAGGACGGTCTTGTCCTTCACATCCACCTTGCCGCCGAGCAATGCCGCGATCGACGCCGCCCCCGACGGTTCGAGCACCAGCTTCATGCGCTCGAAGGCGATCCGCATCGCGCGCCGCACCGATTGGTCGTCGACGGTGATGCCGTGAACACCCGCCGTCTTGACCGCGGCAAACGGAGCATCGCCCGGCCGTCGCGACATCAAACCGTCGCAGATCGATTTCGGCCCGATCGGCATCGTCTCGATAGCGCCATGCGCCAGCGACGAGCCCATGCCATTGAAACCTTCCGGCTCGACGCCGATGATCTCTGTCGCTGGCGACAGATAATGGAAGGCAAGCGAAACGCCGCCGATCAACCCGCCGCCACCGACCGAGCAGAACAAGAGGTCGGCCCTGGCACCTTTGGCTTCGAGTTGGTCAAGCGCTTCGAGGCCGGCGCCCGCCTGGCCGGCGACGATCTCCGGATCGTCGAATGGATGCAGCAGCGCCAGGCCCTCTGTCTCGGCGATCTCGCGCGCCTTGGCGGCGGCGACTTCCTCTCGCGCGCGCTCGCCATGGTCGGTCAGCACGACGCGGGCGCCATAGCCCGCCGTGGCATCACGCTTGGCGGCCGGTGCGTCGATCGGCATGACGATGGTGACGGGAATGCCAAGCGCCTGGCCGGCAGCCGCCAGCCCTTGCGCGAAATTGCCGGAGGAGTAGGCGACGACGCCCTTCTTCGCTTCGTCAACTGAAAGCTGCTTCAGGCGCCAATAGGCGCCGCGCACCTTGAATGAGCCGGCCCATTGCAGCGATTCCGGCTTGATGAAGACGCGGGCGGCGCCGGTCTCGCGGGCTAGTGCCGTCGATTCCAGCAGCGGCGTGATCTGCGTCGCCCTGGAGGTGACGGCATAGGCCTGCTTGAGATGGTCAAGGGAGGGGACGAGAAGGTCTGACATCATTCGCCTCGCGGATACCGTTTGCTCTCTTCGAGATTGTCGAGGTTCATGTGATTGCGCATGTAACGCTCGGACGCCTTTTGCAGGGGTTGGAAATCCCAGGGGTAATAGGCGCCGTTGCGCAGCGCCGGATAGACGACCCAGCGGCGCGCCTGGCTTTCGCGGACAGCGGCGTCGAAGCCGGCCATGTCCCAGCGTGTCTGGACCTTGTCCATGAATGCCGCCACCAGGCCCGCATTGGCCGCGTCGTCGGCCAGATTGTCCCGTTCGAGCGGATCGGCTTCGAGATCGAACAGTTGCGGCGGATCGAGCTCGCAATGGACGAATTTGTATCTGCCGTCGCGGATCGCCACCAAAGGCGCATTGGACCCTTCGGCCGCATACTCCATCAACACCGGCGCGGTGCGCTCGATGCCCTCGGTGAGCGGCAGCAGCGACTGGCCGTCGGTCCACGGCGCGATCGCAGCGATGTCGATGCCGGCGAGATCGCAAAGCGTCGGCGCCACGTCGAGATTGGAGACCGGCGTCTCGATCAGCCCGGCGCGAACGCCCTTGCCGGCAATCATCAGCGGTACCCGCGCCGAACCCTCGAAGAAGCTCATCTTGAACCACAGGCCGCGCTCGCCGAGCATGTCGCCGTGATCCGAGCAGAACAGGATGATTGTGTCGTCGGCCATGCGTGTGCGCTTGAGAACGTCCAGGATCTCGCCAAGCTTGTCGTCGACATAGGAGATGTTGGCGAAATAGCCCTGCCGCGAACGACGCACCTGCTCCGGTGTGATCTCGAAAGAGGGGTAGTCACTGGCGTGGTACAGCCGCCGGGAATGCGTATCCTGCTGGTCATACGCGATGAACCCGGTTTCCGGGTCCAGCGCCTGGCAATGCTCATAGAGATCCCAATACTGCTTGCGCGCGACATAGGGATCGTGCGGATGCGACAGCGAGACAGTGAGGCACCAAGGCCGATGGTTCGCATCGTCCTGTTCGCGCGAAAGCTGATAGAGCTTCTGCGTGGCCAGGAACACGACCTCGTCGTCATACTCCATCTGGTTGGTGATCTCGGCGACGCCTGCACCGGTCACCGAGCCCAGATTGTGATACCACCAGTCGATACGCTCGCCGGGCTTGCGGTAATCCGGCGTCCAGCCGAAATCGGCTGGATAAATGTCGGTCGTCAGCCGCTCCTCGAAACCATGCAACTGGTCCGGCCCAACGAAATGCATCTTGCCCGACAGGCAGGTGTAGTAGCCGGCGGCGCGCAAATGATGGGCAAAGGTCGGGATCGACGAGGCGAATTCGGCGGCATTGTCATAGACGCCGGTGCGCGACGGCAATTGCCCGCTCATGAACGAGGCACGGCCCGGCGCGCAGAGCGGCGAGGCCGTGTAGTTGTTGGCAAAGCGCGCCGAACGCGCGGCCAACGCTTTCAGATGCGGTGTATGCAGAAACTCCGCCGGTCCGTCCGGAAACAGGGTTCCGTTGAGCTGGTCGACCATGACGATCAGGAAATTGGTTCGCTTCATTGTCACTGTTTGCGCCGCTCGCCAAGTTTGGTTTCGAGATAGTCCTCGACCAGCGCGATCGCGGTCGCGGCATCGGGCACGCCGTCTTTCAGCGCCCGCCTGATGTAGAGCCCGTCGATCATCGCCGCGGTCGCTTCGGCGGCGCGGTCGGCTTCGGCTCTGGGCAAGATCCCGGTCAGCCCGCTCATCAGGTTCGAGTGCAGCCGCCGCGCGTAGACCTTGAGCAGCCGGCGCAAGGCCGATGATTTCTGCGCCTCGACATAGAAGGCGAGCCAGGCGGCGATGGTTTCCGGCTGGAACTGGATGTCGGAGAAGTTGACAGCGACCACCGCCGAGACCCTTTCGCGCGCGCTATTGGCCGAGCCAAGGGCGCGCAACGTATCGGCTGTAAGCTCCGCCAGTATGTGCCGCATCGTCGCCAAGAGCAGCTCGTCCTTGGCGCCAAAATAATGATGGGCAAGGGCTGACGACACGCCGGCGCGTCCGGCGATCTCGGACATGGTCACGTCGAGCGAACCGCGCTCGCCGATCGCCGAGATCGTCGCGTCGATCAGCGCCTTGCGGCGCAGCGGTTCCATTCCGATTTTCGGCATCTCGCCATGATCCTTTGAGAGAACAGGATTATTTTTTATTGACGCGTCAATCAACAAAAAAATCGGCCGCGATCTCGGCTGTACCAAGCGATTGTACGCCTCCAGCCCTTCACGAAACCGGCACGATTGTTTATCTTTGAACAATAGATGCGAAATGCGCCGTGAGCCGACATGCCAGGCCGGCGCCAAGGATGGAGACCGCCATGACCGCATGCATCGTCGGATGGGCGCATTCGCGCTTCGGCAAGCTTGAGGGCGAAACGCTCGAAAACCTCATCGTCAAGGTGGCAACGGACGCGCTCGACCATGCCGGCATCGGTCCCGACGAGGTCGACGAGATCGTGCTCGGCCACTTCAACGCCGGTTTTTCGGCGCAGGATTTCACCGCCAGTCTGGTGCTTCAGGCCGACGACCGGCTGCGCTTCAAGCCGGTGACGCGTGTCGAGAACGCTTGCGCCACCGGATCGGCGGCGGTCCGCCAGGGCATCCGCGCCATCGACGCGAATGCCGCTCGCATCGTGCTGGTGGTCGGCGCGGAGCAGATGACGACGACGCCGGGGCCGGAGATCGGCAAAAACCTGCTCAAGGCGTCCTATCTGCCCGAGGACGGCGAGACACCCGCGGGTTTCGCCGGCGTCTTCGGCAAGATCGCGCAGGCCTATTTCCAGCGTTATGGCGATCAGTCGGATGCGCTGGCCATGATTGCCGCCAAGAACCACAAGAACGGCGTCGACAATCCCTATGCGCAGATGCGCAAGGATTTCGGCTATGAGTTCTGCCGCCAGGAGAGCGAGAAGAACCCCTTCGTTGCCGGTCCTCTGAAGCGCACCGACTGCTCGCTGGTCTCCGACGGCGCCGCCGCCCTTATCCTTGCCGACACCGCCACGGCACTGAAGATGCGCCGTGCCGTTGCCTTCCGCGCCAACGAACATGTGCAGGATTTCCTGCCGATGTCGAAGCGCGACATTCTGACCTTCGAAGGCTGCGAGCAGGCCTGGAACCGGGCGCTGAAATCGGCCGGCGTGACGCTCGACGATCTGTCCTTCGTCGAAACGCATGACTGCTTCACCATTGCCGAACTGATCGAGTACGAGGCGATGGGCCTTGCCAAGCCGGGAGAGGGGGCGAAGCTGGCGTTGGAGGGCACAACGGCCAAGGATGGTCGCCTGCCGGTCAATCCATCCGGCGGGCTGAAGGCCAAGGGCCATCCGATCGGCGCCACTGGCGTGTCCATGCATGTCTTGACCGCCATGCAGCTTGTCGGTGAGGCCGGCGGCATCCAGGTGCCGGGCGCAAAACTGGGCGGCATCTTCAATATGGGCGGTGCGGCGGTCGCCAACTACGTTTCCATTCTCGACCGGATCAGATAAACCGCCCGCATTTGCGGGAGGTGACATGACAAATCCGGTTCTGATCGAAGTCTTGCGCGGCGCGATCGTCGAGAGCGCGCATCGCGGCTCAGTCGCGGTCTTCGATGGCGACGGCAAGCCCGTGTGGGAGATCGGCGATACGGCCAAGCCGGTGTTTCCGCGCTCGGCGGTCAAGGCGATCCAGGCCTTGCCGTTGGTCGAAAGCGGGGCGGCGGATGCCTATGGTTTCGGCAACCGCGAACTGGCGCTCGCCTGCGCCTCCCACTCGGGCGAGCCGGCACATGTCGACCTTGCGCGATCCATGCTGGCCAAGGCTGGGCTGGACGGATCGGCGCTCGAATGCGGCACGCATTGGCCGTCCAATCATGACGCCGAGATTGCGCTCGCCCGCGCCGGCGGCTCGCCGAACGCCTTGCACAACAATTGTTCCGGCAAACATTCCGGCTTCCTCTGCACCTGCGTCCACGCCGGCATTGCGCATCGCGGCTATGTCAAGCCGGGACACGGCCTGCAGGACATGGTGCGCGACGCCATGCAGTCGGTGACGGGCGCTGTCCATGATGAGGACCAGCGTGCCATCGACGGCTGTTCGATCCCGACCTACGCGGTGCCGCTCAGGAGCTTCGCGCTCGGCTTTGCCCGCATGGCCACGACATCAGGTTTTGGCCCAGAGCGAGCCAAGGCTGCAAAGCGGCTGCTTTCCGCCTGCATGGCCGAACCCTTCTTCGTTTCCGGCAGCGGCCGCGAAGACGTCGCGTTGATGGAGGCCGCACCAGGGCGGATTTTCACGAAGGGCGGCGCCGAAGGCGTCCATTGTGCCGCAATTCCGGAACTCGGCCTCGGCATCGCACTCAAATGCGATGATGGCGCCGGCCGCGCCGGCGAAGCCATGGTTGCCGCCGTCCTTGCCAAACTGTTGCGTGCCGACGAGGCCTTGGCGGCGAAGCTGCTCGAATTGGCAAACACGCCCATCGAAAATCGCAACGGTGCCAAAGTCGGAGCGCTGAGGCCGACGGCAACTCTCAAGTGACGTGATTGCGCTCGACGGTCAGATGCGCGTAGCCGCTACCGTTTGACGAGGCGAGATCGCCTGTCGCGGGCTCCGCCCAGCGCTGGCCGACAACCGCACCGTTCAGGGCGCCGTCGATGACATTGTCTGAAATGACGGCCGTACCGGCGCCCTCGACCACGGATACGACGATCCCGGTTCCTGCCTTGCGGATGATGTTGCCGGTGGCGACGACATTGCGCAGGTACGGGCCCCAGCCGATCTGCATGCCATAGAGTGGCGCGTTCTCGACGACATTGTTGGAAACGGTGGTGTCGGCCTCAACGCCGATGCCGACGCCAAATCCCGGCGAGTCGGCGGGGTAGGGGCCGCTGGTCGACAGATTGCGCACGATGTTGCCGGAACAGACGCCCATGCGGCCGCCTTCGTTGAAATTGACGATCGAGATGCCGTTGGCGGCGCCGTCGACGATGTTGTTGCTGATGATGGCGCCTTCGAACGAGAACTCGGAATAGATCGCCGTTTCGCCAGAGCGCGAGCAGGTGTTGCCCGATATCTGCAGGTTGCTGGCGCTGTTGGCGCGGATGGCCGAGAAGGCGCAGTCCGAGACGATGTTGCCCGAGATGACGACATTGCCGGCGCGAAAGGCATTGATGCCGTTGCCGTTCTGCCCGGTTCCGCCGCTGCGTGCCTGGATCCCTTGGACGCGGTTGCCGGTGACCATGGTGCCGTCTTCGGCCACCTGCCAGCGGTGTACGAGGATGCCGCCATTGGCGCAGTCGGAAACGGTGTTGCCCGTGATGGCCAGCCCGCCGGCTTCGACCGAATAGATGCCGGCATCGGCGGCGCCCGATATCTCACAGCGCTCGATCCGGCCGATCGCGTGTTCCAGCGCCAGCCCGTTCTTGCCGCTGCCGGTGATCTGGCAATTGTCGATGGCGAGGTGCGCGACACGGCGCAGATCGAGCAGCCCTTGCGTGTAATCGCCCATCGCGCGGTTCGCACCATCGAAGACCAGCCCGCTCAGTTCGATATGGTCGGCCTGTTCGGCCATGAACAGGTGGCCGTCACCGCCGTAAACGATGCGCGTCGCGCCCGGCACGCCGGAAAGACGCACGCGGCCGGGCAGCGAAAGATTGGAGACGACATAGGTGCCGGGCGGCAGGAACACCGGCATGTCGCGGCTGTTTGCGTCACGCAGCAGTTTGGCGAAGGCCTTGCTCTGATCGTCTGATGTGCCGGGCTGCACGCCGAGTTCGGTGGCATTGATCGAGCCGCGCATCGAGGCTTTCTCGATGCCGCTCAAGCTTGCGGCTACCGCCTTGCCGAGCGCAAGGCCCATGACGGCAAAGCCGGCGGTTCCAGTCAGCAGCGTTCGTCTGTTCAACATCGGCACAGAATCCCAGCGTTCAACCTTGGCGTCGCAGGAATCGTGCCAGACGGTTTGCCTCTCCTCTGGACGGAAACGACAATGGCTTGTCGAGCAGCCTCTGCGGGCCTAAGTTCAGGAAATGAGCAGAGCTTTCACCCGCGAGGAAGACAGCGAAAATGCCATCGCCGGTGTCGGTGAGCGGCCGGTCAGCCAGCATCGCAATCTGGTGACGGAACGCGGCCTGGCGCAGATCGAGGAAAATCTGGCCGATCTGCGCGACATACTGGCGAAGGCCGAACGCAAAGCCGACCGCGAGCGCATAGCGGTCGTGTCGCGCGATCTGCGATACTGGACCGCCCGGCGCGAAAGCGCCGAACTCTCGGTGCCGGAGCCGGGCAGTGACGTTGTGCGCTTCGGCATGGGCGTCACGATCGAGAGCGATGATGGCAAGAAGGTGCATTGGAAGATCGTCGGCGAGGACGAGGCTGATCCCACCAAGGGCAGCATTTCGCATGTTTCGCCAATGGCTGTCGCCCTGTTCGGCAAGAAGATCGGCGACGTGGCCAGCGTCAACGGCAAGGAATGGGAAATCGTCAAGCTCTCCGAGAGCTAGGACGTCTCAAATCCGCCGCACTGATTGGCGGGTCATTTGGCGAGTTTCTGAAGCCCGACCTGATATTTGTCCATGACCTCGCGCGCGGCCTTCATCTGCCGTTCGAACCTGTCGGCCACCGTCTTAAATGATGCCGTGATCAGTTTCGATGATCTGGAGCTGATCGCCCGATTGCAGATTCAAGCTGTCCAGCATTTCCCGTGGCAAGATCAGGGCATCTGATCCGTCGTCGAGCTTGTGGATGGTCGTCTTCACGGTTACCGCACCTTGGTTGCAGTGTCAGTCTAGCACAACCTTTTCAGAGATACAGCAGTCCTAGTCCGTGGCCAGGAGGCGGTCCAGCAGGCGATCCGCTGCCTCTGGAATGACTGTGCCCGGCGGGAAGATCTCGGCAGCGCCGGCTTGCCGCACCGCGTCATAGTCCTGCGGTGGGATGACGCCGCCGGCGACGATCAGCATGTCGCCGCGGCCGAGCTTTTTAAGCGCGTCGCGCAGTTCGGGGATCAGCGTCAGATGTCCCGCCGCCAGCGACGAGGCGCCGACGATGTGGACGTCCTGTGCGACCGCCAGCCTGGCGATCTCATCCGGTGTCTGGAACATCGCGCCGACGGTGACGTCGAAGCCGAGATCGGCGAAGGCCGTAGCGATGACCTTCTGGCCACGGTCGTGGCCGTCCTGGCCCATCTTGGCGACGAGAATGCGCGGCTTGCCGCCGGTCTTCTTCTCGAAGGCGTCAAGCTTGTCCTGCAGCCCGTCGACCACGGGATGATCGCCGAGCGCCTTGCGATAGATGCCGGAAATGGTCTGCACCGTAGCGACGTGGCGCCCAAAGGCTCTTTCCAACGCGAATGAAATCTCGCCGACCGTGGCATTGGCGCGCGCGGCTCGGAGGGCGAATTCCAGCAGGTTTTCATTGCCTTGCGCGGCACGGGTCAGCGCATCGAGTGCGTTTTCGACGGCGGCGACGTCGCGCGTGCCCTTCAGCCGTTGCAGCTTCGACAATTGCCGGGCCCTGACCTCGGCATTGTCGATCTTCAGCACGTCGACCTCGATGTCGGTCTCGGGCCGATGGGCGTTGACGCCGACCAGCATCTGCTCGCCGGAATCGATCCGCGCCTGCGTGCGCGCGGCAGCTTCCTCGATGCGCAGCTTGGGAATGCCCTGTTCGGTCGCCGCCGCCATGCCGCCGAGCGCCTCGACCTCCTCGATATGGGCAAGAGCGCGCGCCGCCAGATCATGCGTCAGCCGTTCAAGATAGGCCGAACCGCCCCACGGGTCGATGATGCGCGTGGTGCCGGATTCCTTTTGCAGGATGAGCTGGGTGTTGCGGGCGATCCGCGCCGAATGGTCGGTCGGCAGCGCCATCGCCTCGTCGAATGAATTGGTGTGCAGCGATTGGGTGTGGCCCTGCGTTGCAGCCATTGCCTCGATCATGGTGCGGACAATGTTGTTGTAGGGATCCTGCGCCGTCAGCGACCAGCCAGAAGTCTGGCAATGGGTGCGCAGCGACAACGAGCGCTCGTCCTTGGGCGAAAAATTCTTCTGCATCAGGGTCGCCCACAACAGGCGCGCGGCCCGCAGCTTGGCGACTTCCATGAAGAAATTCATGCCGATGGCCCAGAAGAAGGACAGGCGCGGCGCGAAGCGGTCGATGTCGAGGCCGGCCGCGACGCCGGCGCGGGCATACTCGATGCCATCGGCGATCGTATAGGCGAGTTCAAGGTCGGCCGTCGCGCCGGCCTCCTGCATGTGATAGCCGGAGATCGATATCGAATTGAACTTCGGCATGTTCTTCGATGTGTACGAGAAGATGTCCGACACGATCCGCATCGAGGGCTTTGGCGGATAGATGTAGGTGTTGCGGACCATGAACTCCTTTAGAATGTCGTTCTGAATGGTGCCGGCGAGATCTTTCTGCGCAACGCCCTGTTCTTCCGCCGCTACAATATAGAGCGCCATGATCGGCAGCACCGCGCCGTTCATCGTCATCGATACCGTCATCTCGCCGAGCGGAATGCCGTCGAAGAGCTGCCGCATGTCGAGAATGGAATCGATGGCGACGCCAGCCATGCCGACATCGCCGGCAACGCGCGGATGATCGCTGTCATAGCCGCGATGCGTGGCGAGATCGAAGGCGACCGACAGGCCCTTTTGACCAGCGGCAAGGTTGCGTCGGTAAAATGCGTTGGATTCTTCGGCGGTCGAGAAGCCGGCATATTGCCGGATCGTCCAGGGCTGCTGGACATACATGGTCGGGTAGGGGCCGCGCACGAAGGGCGGCAGGCCGGGATAGGTGTCGAGATGCGGCAACCCCTTGAGGTCGCTTTGATTGTACAGATGCTTGGCGACGAGCCCTTCCGGCGTGGTCCGCTGGCCTTTGACCTCGACGGGAGCGCGGCGTGGCGGGACCCAGCCGATTTGGCCGAAGTCCGGGATCAAGAGCCGGCTCCGATCGATTGGTCGATGCGGACTGGAAACAGCGCCTCGCAGACGGCAACGCCTTCGGTGAAGGCCGGCCGCCGTTCCGCCGCCAGCGTCTCGACCGGACGTTCGTCTTTCGATGGATAGAGCGTGGTGCCGATGATGGCCCGTTGGCCTGTGCGGTAGGCTGCATTGCGCTGCTCCGCAGCTGCGTGGACGCGCTTCTGGATGCGTCCGTCCTGAAGGCTGGACAGGACACCGCCCTCGGCTTCGATCGTCTGCAATTCCGCCCAGGCCAACTCGCACAACTCAGCGGTCAACGCCTCGACGGCGCCGGAACCATAGGCGGGATCGGTGACATGATCGATATGGCTTTCATTGGCCATGATCAGCTGCGTGTTGCGGGCAACACGACGGGCAAAACCCGCCGGCAGACCATGCGCGATCGTGTGCGGCAGGATGGAGATCGAATCGGCGCCGCCGCACGCCGCGGCAAAGCATGCAATGGTGGTGCGCAGGATGTTGGTCTCCGGATCCATCGCCGTCATCATGCGAAACGACGTCTCGGCATGGATATTGGCGGTGGATGTCGGGATCGAACAAGCCTCCTGCACCCGCGCCCATAGCCTGCGCAGTGCTCGCATCTTGGCCGTCGACAGCAACTGGTCCTGGTCGACGCTGAGCGCAAAACCGATATGGGGTGCGGCATAGACAAGCGGCTGCCGCGCCGTCTCGAACATTCTGAGATAGGAGACAGCCGAAGCCAGCATGATGCCAAGTTCCTGCGCTTCCGTGGCGCCGGCATTGTGGAACACGCGCCCGTCAGCTTCCAGCAGCACGCCCGGAACGCCCATCGCGAAGAAGTGCGCCAGCGACTGTGGCATAGAGGCCTGCAGCGCCTCGATCGACATGCGCAGCCGACCGGTTCCCGCGAAGATCGCCGCTGGATCGATGCCGAAGGAGAGGTTGAGCTTTGCCGGGTCCGATCGCCGCTTGCTCAGGAACGCGACCAACCAGTCGGCCACGGCGCGGCTCCAGGGATGGGCGTCGATGCGAACCTGGATGCGGTTGAGCGGTATGCCGTCCAGCACTGCCTCCAGCGCCTCCGCCGTTCTCGGCAAGCCGTAGCCGAACGCGTTGGGTGCCCCTTCGAAGACCAGCGACAATCCCGTGGCACCCTGTGCAACATCCTCCAGCGCTTGGCTTCTGGCACGGTCGATGTCCGGATCGTCGATGCGCTGGCTGACGATCCATGGCGATTTCGGGTTTGTACGCACGATCGGTTCCGCCGCGGTGCTGCGGTCGTAGAGCGGTTCGATACGGATGTTGTCATCGCTGTGCGAGACCAGCTTTTCCTCGAAGGAAGCGCCTGCCAATGCCTTTTCCGCCAAGGCGAGCCATCGCTGACGCTCGGCGTTCTCGGGTTCCACATCCTGGATCAAGGCTCCGGCGCCCATCCGTCCTCCTCGTTTCATGCGGCCGCACCAGCCGGGAGCGGTTCAGTCTACGGTCCCCGGTCCGATATCGCAATGCAATGCGCTTTCAGAGACCGGACTCGATCCATCAGATATAGGTCAGTCCGCGTGGACGACGATTGCCAAACAGCGGCAAAATCCGCAAGCTCCAAAAACCCGATCTGAACGAATGGGGCCGATTTGGGCGAATGGCCCGGATTTGGACGAATGGCATTGTCGCTGTGCAATGGCCTCACTATACCTGCGGCAAGGCCACTGGCTTTAGACACATCAGTTTGCGGAGACCGGACATATGGCTGACGAGACCAGTATTTTCATCGGCGCCAGCCGCAAGCCCGACGACAGCTATCAGCGTGCCGAGCAGTTGTTGCTGCGATATGGGAATCGTCACGGCCTGGTGACCGGCGCCACCGGCACCGGCAAGACCGTCACCTTGCAGATCCTGGCCGAAGGATTTTCCAACGCCGGCGTGCCGGTGTTCTGCGCCGACATCAAGGGTGATCTGTCGGGCATCGCGATGATGGGCACGGCACAGGATTTCCTCGTCAAGCGGGCCGAACAGGTCAAGCTCGATCCGTATGACTTCCAGGAATTTCCCGTTATCTTCTGGGACTTGTTCGGCGAGCAGGGTCATCCGATCCGCGCCACGGTCTCGGAAATGGGGCCGTTGTTGCTGTCGCGCCTGATGAACCTGACCGAGGCGCAGGAAGGCATCATGAACATCGCCTTCCGCCTGGCGGACGAGGAAGGTCTGCTGCTGCTCGACATGAAGGACCTGCAGGCGCTGCTCGCCAACATCGCCGAGCGCGCCGACGAGATCGGCTCGCGCTATGGCAACGTGACGAAGCCATCGGTCGGGGCTATCCAGCGCACGCTGCTGGTCCTCGAACAGCAGGGGGCCGCAAACTTCTTCGGCGAACCGGCACTGCGTATCGCCGATATCATGCGCACCACCCGCGATGGACGCGGCGCCATCAGCGTGCTTGCCGCCGACAAGCTGATGATGAATCCGCGGCTCTACGCGACCTTCCTGCTATGGCTGATGTCGGAGCTGTTCGAGGTGCTGCCGGAAGTCGGCGACCCCGACAAGCCGAAGCTGGTGTTCTTCTTCGACGAGGCCCATCTTCTGTTCGACGAAGCACCCAAGGTGCTCATCGATCGCGTCGAACAGGTCGTCCGACTGATCCGCTCGAAAGGCGTCGGCGTCTATTTCGTCACCCAGAACCCTTTGGATATCCCTGAAAAAGTCCTGGCCCAGCTCGGCAATCGCGTCCAGCACGCGCTGCGCGCCTATACACCGCGCGAGCAGCAGGCAGTCCGGACGGCGGCCGAAACGTTCCGGCCAAATCCCGATTTCGACTGCATGACCGCCATTACACAGCTTGCCACTGGCGAGGCGCTGGTCTCGACGTTGGAAGCCAAGGGTGTTCCGTCCATGGTGCAGCGGACACTGATCCGCCCGCCATCCTCGCGGCTTGGGCCCATAACGGCCGCTGAGCGGCAAAAGCTGATCCAAGAAAGCCCGGTCGCCGGCCAGTACGATCAGGCCGTCGATCGCGAATCGGCTTTCGAAATGCTGCAGAAAAAGGCCAAGGACGCGCAGGATGCCGAAGAGCAGGCCCAGCAGGCCGGCAGCGGCGGCTCGCGCTGGACCATTCCGGGCTTCGGCAATGACGATCCCGCGCCGCAATCCGGTGGCAGGCGCACATCTGCACCGCGCCCGTCCAACCGCCAGACGGTCGCAGAGGCGGCGATCAAGTCGGTGGTGCGCTCGGTCGGCTCCTCGGTCGGTCGGGCAATCGTGCGCGGCATTCTGGGGAGCTTGTCGCGCGGGCGGTGACTGGAGGCAGCGGGCGCCGCTGCCTAGTCAGCTCAGAAAATCGAATTCGTGATCGCCTTGACCGGTCCAAGCAGCACCGAACCGTCCGGCACGCCGGCATCGATCGGGATCGCCTGTCGGTTGGCCGTCGCCACCATGGGTTGGCTGGCGTCGCTGGTCACGATGACCGGCGTCTTCGAGGGCACGCGATCATAGAGGTCGATAATGTCCTGGTTCATCAGACGCACGCAGCCTGACGACACCGACTTGCCGATCGAGCGCCACTCCGGCGAGCCGTGCAGACGGTAGAGCGTGTCGACATTGCCCTGGAACAGATAGAGCGCGCGTGCACCGAGCGGGTTCTTCAGGCCGCCGGGCATGCCGCCATTGTCGGCGCTGTAGGGTTTCAGTTCCGGCTGGCGGGCTATCATTTCGTCCGGCGGCGTCCATTTTGGCCATTTCTGCTTCCACTGAACGACGGCGTCGCCGGACCATTCGAAGCCGGCGCGGCCAAGGCCGACACCGTAGCGTATCGCCTGACCGCCTGGACGAACCAGATAAAGGAAGTGGCCGGTCGTATCGACGACTATGGTTCCCGGCTTCTGTCCCGTCGGGTCGGGAACGATCTGACGCAGGAATTGCGGATCGATCTTGTCGACTGGGATGGCCGGCAAATCGAAGCCGCCGTCGCTGACTGCTGCATACATCGTCACATAGTCCGCCAGAGGCGGCTCGACATAGGTTGGTGGCGGCGGCTCGACCGGACCCGGCCCGGTGGTGGCGCATGCGGAAACCGCGATCGAAGCGGCGCCCAGGGCTGCGGCATTGAGAAAGCCGCGACGGCTCAGGCGAAAAGATTCGATTTCGGTTATGGACATGGTTGCCTTCTTTAAGTCTCAAATCGCAACAAAGCGTGAATTCGCCGACAGTTACGCGGGTGCCTGACAACACCTGGGGCGATAGGCGGTTCCGATTCTGGCCCGAACGTGGGCAAAGAAAGGCGAAGCTGTGACCAGGCTGCTACTGTGGCGCCAGAGACACAGGTCTCTTAGCTGCCGGGCACAAGGGCTTCGAGCGACGGCAGGATCAGGGCCGGTGGGAAGTCCCGGTATTCTTCGGGCTGGTTGGAGCGGTTGATCCACACCGTGCGAAAGCCGAATTTGGTGGCGCCTGCAATGTCCCAGCGATTGGACGACTGGAAGGAAACCGCGCCGGGGTAGAGGCGCCAGCCGGTGGCGACCATGTCGTAGACCGCCGGATCGGTCTTGAAGCGCCGCACCGTATCGACGGAATAGATATCGTCCAGAACCTGGTCAAGCGCGGCGGATTTGACCGCCGCCTGCAGCATTTCGGGCGAGCCGTTGGACAGGATCGCCAGCCTCGCTCCCGAAGCCTTGAGCGCCTTGAGCACGGCCGGCACTTCCGGATAGCAATCGAGCCGCCAATAGGCATCCAGCAATATCGCCTTGAGACCGGCGTCGGCCGAGGGAACCTTGCGCAAGGCGAAATCGAGCGCCTGTTCGGTCAGTTGCCAGAAATCGGCATAGGCGCCCATCAGCGTGCGCACCCAGGAATATTCGAGCTGTTTGGCGCGCCAGATCTCGGACAGCAATTGGCCGTCCGGCCCGATCCGGTCGGCATGACGGCGTACGGCGGCATGCACGTCGAACAGCGTGCCATAGGCGTCGAAGACATAGGCGGCGTATTGCATGACAGCAGTTTTGAGGGCAGGCGCGACAAGGTGCAAGCTTTGATTGCATTGCGCCCCGGCACTGGCCTCAACAAAACTCCATGATGCCGGTTGACGGCGCCCGCCAAAGCATCTTCCAATGGCTGTCACACGAGACCGATTGAGACGGGACGAGATGATGACACTGGCGGCTGCGGCGCAATCCACGACATGGACTTTCGTCGACGGTGATTGGCACGAAGGCAACGTCGCCATTCTGGGGCCGCGCAGCCACGCCATGTGGCTCGGCACCAGCGTCTTTGACGGCGGCCGCTGGTTCGAAGGCGTGGCGCCGGATCTCGACTTCCACGCAGCCAGGGTGAATTCCTCGGCGATTGCGCTCGGCTTGAAGCCGAACATGAGCGCCGACAAGATCGTCGGGCTGACATGGGATGGGTTGAAGAAGTTCGACGGCAAGACGGCGGTCTATATCAGGCCGATGTACTGGGCCGAGCATGGCGGCTATATGGGCGTGCCGGCCGATCCCGCCTCGACGCGCTTTTGCCTTTGCCTCTATGAATCACCGATGATTCCGGCGACTGGCTTTTCGGTGACCGTGTCGCCGTTCCGGCGTCCGACCATTGAAACCATGCCGACCAACGCCAAGGCCGGCTGCCTTTACCCCAACAACGGTAGGGCCATTCTCGAAGCCAAGATGCGCGGATTCGACAACGCAATGGTGCTCGATATGCTGGGCAACGTCGCCGAGACCGGAACCTCGAACATCTTCCTGGTCAAGGACGGCCACGTCTTTACGCCTGCGCCGAACGGCACCTTCCTGTCCGGCATCACCCGCTCGCGCACGATAGCGCTGCTCGGCGAATATGGCTTCAGGACCACGGAAAAGACGCTGTCGGTGCGCGATTTCCTCGAAGCAGACGAAATTTTTTCGACCGGGAACCATTCCAAGGTGGTGCCGATCACGCGCATCGAGGATCGCAATCTGCAACCCGGGCCGGTGGCCAAAAAAGCGCGCGAACTCTATTGGGATTGGGCGCATTCGACTTCTGCTGTTTGAGCGGATAAAAAGGCGATCGACGCTTCATCCGGAGTTGTCCCAACCCATTCCAGACCTATCTTACTCCGGTATCGACACCGGATTTTTCCACGAGGGAGTACTATCCATGGCCTTTGAATTGCCCGCTCTGCCTTACGACTATGAGGCCTTGCAGCCTTACATGTCGAAAGAGACGCTGGAATATCACCACGACAAGCACCACAAGGCGTATGTCGATAACGGCAACAAACTCGCCGCCGAGGCCGGCTTGGGCGATCTGTCGGTCGAAGAGGTGGTCAAGCAGTCGTTCGGCAAGAATGCCGGCCTCTTCAACAATGCCGCCCAGCATTACAACCACATCCATTTCTGGAAGTGGATGAAGAAAGGCGGCGGCGGCAACAAGCTGCCGGGCGCCTTGCAGAAGGCAGTCGATAGCGATCTCGGCGGCTACGACAAGTTCAAGGCCGACTTCATTGCCGCTGGCACGACACAGTTCGGCTCCGGCTGGGCCTGGGTCTCGGTCAAGGATGGCAAGCTGGCGATCTCCAAGACACCGAACGGCGAAAACCCGCTCGTCCATGGCGCGTCGCCGATCCTCGGCGTCGATGTCTGGGAGCACTCCTACTACATCGACTACCGCAACGCCCGGCCGAAATATCTCGAGGCGTTCGTCGACAGCCTGATCAACTGGGACCATGTCCTGGAATTGTACGAAAAGGCGAAGTGATCGATTTCCAGAAGCCCCGGTATCACCCGGGGCTTTTCTTTTCTGCGTCCCGCAAGAGCAAAGGTCCGGCAAAAATCATCAGGGGGAAGGGAATTTTCCCTCTGTAGCATCCGTTGACGTCCTGTCCCGAAATGCCTTCATCATGGAGCCAATTGAATGAGAAAGCTTGTTATCGCCATCTCTGTGCTCGCACTCGCGGCTTCGGCGGCCTTTGCCGACCCGATCCTCGACCGGCAGGCACTGATGAAGGAACGTGGAAAGATCGTCGGCGGCCTGTCGAAAGTGGTCAAGGGCGAGGAGCCGTTTGATGCCGCCGCGGTGCTGACGGCGCTGCAGGCGCTGCATGCGAATGCCGAGAAAGTCGACGTAGACGCGCTGTTTCCGGCGGGCAGCGACACGGGCGGCGATACCACTGCGTCGCCGAAGATCTGGGAAGACATGGCCGGCTTCAAGGCCACCAACGCCAAATATGTCGCCGACGTCAAGGCCGCGGCCGCTGCCGCTCCTGCCGACGTTGATGCGTTGAAGGCGCAATTCGGCGCCATCGGCTCCGATTGTGGCACCTGCCACCAGACCTACCGGGTGAAAAAAGGCTGATAGCGGGCGATGTCCTGGCTAAAGAAACTCGTCGGCGCCATCGTCATCCTCGGCGGCGTCGGCGCGGTTGCCGGGTGGGTCGGGTCGGCGCCGGTGAGGCTCGACAGGGAGACCCTGGCCAAGCTCGGTCCTGGCGACGCAGCCAGGGGCAAGCGCATTTTTTATGCCGGCGGTTGTACATCCTGCCATGCAAAGCCGGGCTCACAGGGCGATGCGCGGCTTCAACTCGTGGGCGGTCTCGAGCTCAAGACGCCGTTCGGAACCTTCGTGCCGCCCAACATTTCGCAAGACGCCAAGGACGGCATCGGCGCATGGTCGGTCGAGGACCTCGCCAATGCCATGCTGAAGGGCGTGTCGCCTTCGGGCCGACACTTCTATCCGGCGTTTCCCTATGCGTCCTACGCGCGCATGAATCCGGCCGATATTGGCGATCTCTATGCCTTCCTCAAGACGCTGCCGGCCGTCGCCGGCAAGGCGCCTGCAAATTCGCTCGGTTTTCCCTTCAACATTCGTCGCGGCATCGGCCTGTGGAAATTGCTCTATCTTAGCGACCAGCCGGTCGTTCCATTTCCCGCTGGCACGCCCGATCCGGTCATGGCCGGCCGCTATCTGGTCGAGGGGCCGGGCCATTGCGGCGAATGCCACACGCCGCGCGACCTCGCAGGTGGTACGAAAAAGAACGTGTGGCTGGCCGGTGCGGTGGCTGCCGAAGGCAGCGGCGTCGTGCCGAACATCACATCGGGCGAGGGCGGTATAGGCGATTGGTCGGAAGCCGACATCGTCAACTACCTCGAAACCGGCTTCACGCCCGATTTTGATTCCGTCGGCGGCGCCATGGTCGACGTGCAGCGAAACATGGCCGAGCTGGCGCCGCAGGACCGTGCTGCCATCGCCGCCTATCTCAAGGCGATACCCGCGCATCCAAACGGCTATCCGGCCCGCAAGAGGGCGAACTAGTCTAGACCGAGTCTGCGGATGACAGGTGGCGGTCACCGAGAAAATCGAAGCCCGTTTCGAAGAAATGGTTGTAGTTGCAGGTCAACTCTTCGCCAGGCGCGATGTCGCGCAGCGCAAAACTCTCCTCGGGTGAGGAGACGTCGCAATTAGGCTCGTCGGCATGGTTCATGTAGCGCGCGTCGTCGGCTTCGAAGACGATGTAGTTCGGATCGCGGCGGTCAGGATAGGAGTAGCGGTCGAGATAGCTCTTCACCGGGCCGGCCGCCCGCTCATAAGTCTCGACCTCGATGAGCCGATCGAACCTTGGGTCTAACTTCCAGATCAGAGTACCGCGAGGAATGTGGTTCTTGGCAAAGACGCCGATTCCCTGGATGGGTGATTTGTCGAGATAGACGTCGACGAGCAGCATAATGAACCTTTACGCGATTGGAGGCTGTCAGGCCGGAAAAGCCGCGCACTGGGTAGCGCGCGGTCGTCGCAATTGCGAGTGAAAATGAGCGACGGGAGCTTCAAAAAGTCCTGACACCCAGCCCTCTGGAAAGGGTGCGTCGATTATCGTCCAGAGTCAGCGTTGCTGCAGCGCCAGACGGACGCCCAAAGCGCAGTAGATGCCGCCGACAACTTTGCCCTGCAATCGCAACACCGACGGATTTCGGCGCAGGAACGTGCCGAGCCGGCCAGCGCTCACGGCAAAGACGACCGTGCTGAAAAGGCCCAGTATGACGAAGATGACCCCCAACACGGTCATCTGAAGCATCACCGATCCGTTTTCAGGCCGCACGAACTGAGGCAGAAAAGCGAGGAAGAACAGAGCGGTCTTGGGGTTGAGCACTTCGGTCAGGACAGCCTGTCGAAACGCCTTGCCGGCGGAGATCGCGAGCGCACCGGCCGCCGGGTTGGCCGGTGTTTTCTCGATGATCGCGCGAATGCCGAGATAAACCAGGTAGGCCGCGCCGATGTACTTGATGACGCTGAACAGCGTCGCCGACGCGGCGATGATCGCCGAGATGCCGATCATGGCCATGACGGTATGAAAGACGTCGCCGGCAGCGATCCCGGCGCCCGTCGCGATGCCGACCTTGGTTCCGGAACTCGTTGCCCGGGCGATCGTCAGCAGGGTGGCGGGGCCTGGAATGAAGACGAAGCCGAGCACGACCGCGATGTAGGCGATCAGGGTGGTCAGGTCGATCATTGGTTGGTTGCTCCCGTAAGCTGCGCCTTGCCCATCACTTTCAGCGCGAAGGAATAGGTGTAGGCGATCTCTTCCAGCCGCGAAAACCGGCCGGAAGCGCCGGCATGGCCGGAATCCATGTTGATCTTGAACAGAACCGGATTGTCGCCGCTCTTGCGGTCGCGCAGCCGGGCCACCCATTTGGCCGGTTCCCAATAGGTGACGCGCGGATCGGTGAGACCGGCCAGCGCCAGGATCGGCGGATAGTCGTGATCAGAGACATTGTCATAGGGCGAATAGGCAGCGATCGTCCGATAGTCGTCGGCGGACGCGATCGGGTTGCCCCATTCGGGCCATTCCGGCGGCGTCAGTGGCAGGGTCGCATCGAGCATGGTGGTGAGCACATCGACGAAAGGAACCTCGGCGACGACGCCGCCAAAACAATCCGGCGCCATGTTGGCGACGGCACCCATCAGCATGCCGCCGGCCGAACCGCCTTGCGCGACGATACGGTCATGCGCCGTGTAACGCTCCGTGACCAGATGGCGCGCGACGGCGATGAAATCGGTGAACGTGTTCATCTTGTTCTCCCGCTTGCCGTCATCGTACCAGCCATAGCCCTTGTCCTTGCCGCCGCGAACGTGAGCAATGGCGAAGACAAAGCCGCGGTCGACCAGCGAGAACCAGTTGGTGTTGAAGGCGGCCGGCACGGTGATGCCATAGGAGCCGTAGCCGTAAAGCAGGCAAGGTGCGGATCCGTCCAGCGGCGTGTCGCGATGATGCAAAAGCGAGATCGGCACCAGTTCGCCATCGCTGGCCGGCGCCATCAGCCGCCGCGTGACATAATGGTCCGCATCATGGCCGGACGGCACTTCCTGGGCCTTCAGCAGCACCCGCTCGCGGGTGCGCATGTTATAGTCGAACACCTGCGCGGGCGTCGTCATCGACGAGTAGGAAAAGCGCATGATCTCGGTGTCGTACTCATAGGAACCCGACAGGCCGAGCGAGAAGGCCTCCTCATCGAGGGACAGAAGATGCTCCTCGCCGCTGATACGGTCGCGCACCACAATGCGCGGCAGGCCTTCCTTGCGTTCGAGCCGGACCATGTGGTCCCTGAAGCCGATCACCGACAGGATCAGCCGGCCGGGCTCGTGCGGCACCAGTTCCTGCCAGTTGGCGCGCACGGGATCGCTCGCCGGCGCCGTCATGATCTTGAAGTCCTTGGCGCCGTCGGCATTGGTCAGGATGAAGAAGATATCGCCGCCTTCTTCCAGCTCGTATTGAAGGCCAACCTCGCGCGGCGACACCAGTTTCGGTTCGGCAGACGGATCGTCGGCGCGCATCAGGCGGTATTCCGAAGTCTCGTGATCGTTGATGCCGATCATGATCCATTCGTTGTTGCGGGTGCCGTCGACATTCATGAAGAAGCCGGGATCGGTTTCCTCATAGATCAGCCGGTCGCTGTCCGGGCTGTCGCCCAGCGCATGGAACAGTACCTTGGACGGGCGATGGTTGGGATCGAGACGCGTGTAGAAGAAGCCGTCATTGCCTGCGTTCCAGACGCCTGAACCGCCGGTGTCGGGGATCTGGTCGGCAAGCTCTTTGCCATCGGCAAGGTCACGCACGCGAAGCGTGTAGAATTCGGAGCCCTTGTCGTCGAATGCCCATAGCAGCTTGGCGTGGTCGGCCGAATGGTCCACACCGCCAAGACGGAAATAGGCCTTGCCCGCGGCCTCCGCATCGCCATCGAGCAGGATATGCTCGGCGCCGCCGTCGCGCGACATGCGGAAATAGCGCGGCTGCTCGCCACCAAGTTTAAAGGACGAGCCGTAGGCATAGGGCCCATCCTTCATCGGCACGGAAGAATCGTCTTCCTTGATACGGCCCTTCATCTCCTTGAAAAGCTGCTTTTGCAGTTCGACCGTATCGGCCATCAGCTTCGACTGGTAGGCATTCTCCGCCTCGAGTTCTGCGCGGATCCCCGCATCGAGCAATGACGGGTCGCGGAACATCTCCTGCCAGTTATCGGCCCGCAGCCAGGCATAGTCGTCGGTTCGCGTGATGCCGTGATGCGTGTCGGAAACCGGCCGCTTCTCGGGCGTTGGCGGGCTGACGATCGGAAATATGGATGTCTTTGTCATTGCGTCTCGCTTTGCCAGTATCTTCAATGGGCCAGTATCTTCAATGGGCCAGTATCTTGAAGGGCCATCTCGAATGGAGAAATATCTTGAATGGCAAATGAACACGCCGATCAGGGCAGGTTCAAGAGCCGGAGCGTATGGGTTGTGTCGGCTCCAGGAGATGAGCCGGGAGGAGAGATGATGACTATTTGGTCTCGGACTGCTGCGGCTTTCGCCGTTGCTTCGCTAACTCTGGGCTTTGCCGGCCAGTCTCATGCGACCGTATTCGCGGCTTGGCAAGTGGCCAATGTCCCGTTCGGCGACACGCTCAATGTACGCAAATACCCTTCGGGCACATCCCAAAAGCAGGCGGGATATCCGAACGGTACCGTTCTGCAGATGACCGGGCGATGCACCGGCGGAATAAACCTGCTCGACATCGCCAACCAGCCGGCATGGAAGCAGGCACAAAAGATTCGCTATCGCTGGTGCGAAGTCTGGCATGATCCGGTCCAGAACGGCAATTTCGTCACCGGCTGGGCCTATGGCAAATACATCATCCCGCATTGATTGACGCGGCAGCAATCAGCCGATCGGTCGGATGACTGGCATGTCGCCTGATTGCTTGTGTATGACCACGGCAACCTGTGGTTTTGTGGGCAAATGCGAACAACCAATATTTCTCGAGCGATAGCCAAGCAAGATCAAACATTAAAACCCGTTTCGTGAGTTGCCACGAATGTAACGGCGATCTGACGTTGCGTCAGCTGCCGCCGACGGGAACGCGAAATATCGATAAATTACACAATGCACGAAAGATTGAAGCTGATCGCGGAACATTTGATCAATATCGTTCAATATAGCGCGAGGGGTGAATTGACTTACTTGGTCTGCACGCTCATTGATGTGCCCGCGACACGAATCGTAGAAACTCTACCTGCACAAAATTCGTGCGATGCCCTGCTTGTAAAAAAGGGCGCAGATCGATGTAACTCTTGTTGGGGACCGAAGACCATGGATATTGTCGAAACACCTTCCAGAAACAGCGATGCGCTGATCGAATTGACCGCCGATGTGGTGGCCGCCTATGTCAGCAACAATCCCGTGCCGGTCGGCGAACTGCCGAACCTGATATCCGATGTCCATGCCGCACTCGGGCGTGTGGGCGGAACCGCCGAACAGCCGCCTGCCGACAAGCAGAAGCCGGCGGTCAACCCGAAGCGGTCGGTTCATGACGACTACATCGTCTGCCTTGAAGACGGCAAGAAGTTCAAGTCGCTGAAGCGCCACCTGATGACCCACTATGACCTGACGCCGGACCAGTATCGCGAAAAGTGGAACCTCGACCCGACCTATCCGATGGTTGCACCCAACTATGCAGCTGCCCGGTCCCAGCTCGCCAAGAAGATGGGTCTCGGCCGCAAGCGCAAAGCGCGGTAATCGCTGCCAGCCAGATCGGATCGACATCAACGGCGCCTTCAGGCGCCGTTTGATTTTTGCGAGCCGCGACGCGCGGATCGGGTCGGGAAGCGTCAGGCGGTCTGCTTCAGCGCTGCCTCGGCGTCGCGCTTGATGCGCTTGACCATCGAGCGAAGGCCGTTGGCGCGCTGCGGCGACAGATGTTCGTCGAGGCCGAGTTCTTTCAATGTCGCTTCCGCATCGGTCTTCTGGATTTCGCTGGCGGTCCTGCCGGAAAACAGCGCCAGCATGATCGCGACCAGCCCACGCACGATATGAGCGTCCGAATCGCCGGTGAAGGTGATGACAGGATCGGCTCCAGCTCCGCGTTCAGTGGTCAGCCAGACCTGGCTGACGCATCCCGGCACCTTGTTGGCGGGGCTGCGCTGCTCGTCCGGAAACGGCGGCAACGCCTCGCCGAGTTCGATGACATAGCGATAGCGGTCTTCCCATTCCTCGAGGAACGAGAAGTCGTCGCGGATCGTCTGGATCGTGGTGGTCATGTCTGGGATATAGTCACGCGGCGGCTCCGCGTCACGGAAAAAACAAGGACACCGCGGGCGTCGAGAGGGCAGACAGTCCGCGGTGCGCCGTCGAAACGGCTTAATTCTGAGGCGGCAGGTTGACGGTCTCGGGCAAGACGATTCCTTCGGGCAGGCTGCCGGTCATCGTCGACGTGTCGGGGCCGGCGGCGGACTTGTCGTCCATCATCGCTGCCGCGATCTTGGCGGTCTCCTTGGCGCGGGCGGTAATGGTGTGCATCGCCGACTTGCCGGTCTCGCAGACATCGGGTTTGCGTTCGCAAATGCCGGCGATATCGCCAACCGCTTCGCGTGCCGCAAACAAGGCCTGGATCGGTCCGACGCTTTCATGCCCCGCTTCATCGGGGCCGACACTCAATGGCAGCGCCAGCAGCACCAGCGAAAACCAGAAAGCCATTCTTATGAGGAAGACCATGCCCTTGCCCTCTCGTCGTGACCGGATCATGCATCCATATGGCATGACCTCTTTTGTAGGCAGGATTTTGGCACACAGGCGCAAAGGACGGCTTGCGGGCAAAGAGAGAATTTTCCTCAAATTTTAGGCAAATTCGAAACGAACCGTTCTGCAATCGACTTGTCTCAAATCCGAGCAATTTTCCTTAACAACAAATAACCATATATCCCCATGATTTCCCTGTGTTTTTCTTGAAATAGGGAAGTCCAGGTGCCGAGTGCGCCCGGCCGATGGGTGCAGTCGGCGGATAACTCTCCGTTTACTATGGCTGCATTTGTCCGTGCTTTCGGCCGCCGGCATCCCGATATTTGCCGCAGGCCGGGCCCTGGTCGGCCCTGCCTTATCCATTCCTTAAACGCTGGATGCGAGTTTCAAAGCCAACCAGAACCATCTGCAAAGCAGAGCTGTCCACGACAAGTGCGAGTGCGTTGAGTTGAGTTCAATCAAGGCCAGATACGTTGAATTGCCTGGCGCGATTTCGGCCGGTTGCGAACGTATGGTCCATCCGTCCATCCTTGGGCGGAGCGACCGCGAGCGCCAGCGCCGCTTTATCGGCGTCATGCTCGCCGCTCCTTTCTTTGTCGCCGGTGCCGCGGTCACGCTGGTTACTTCAGGCATGGGCGTCGCCGTCACCATGGCCGCCATCTTCGCCGCCTTTGGCCTGTGCTGGTTCGTCGCCTTGCTGGTAGCGGCGACCGGCAAGATGGCGATAGCGAGTTGGGTCGCCCTGGTGCTGGCCGGCATTTCTCTCGGCAGTCTCATTGCCGCCGCGGGCGGGCTGAGTTCGCCTGTCGCCATGCTTGTCGTGGCGCTGCCTTTTGAAGCCTGGTGGATCGGCGCTTCGCGGCGCGCGGCACTGTGGGGAGCCGTGTCGGCCGCTGTAGCCATCTTGGCTCAGCCTTTGGCTGGAACCGTATTCCCGTTCGCAGGAGCGCAGATCGCGGCGTGGCACTGGTTGGTGCCGTTGGCCTGGACGCTCACACTGATCCCGCGCGCATCGGCATTTCAAAACACGGCCGATGCGGCTGATGTGCTCGACACTGCCGACCGGCTCGAAGACATCATCGATGCGGTGGTCTTGCGCGTCGCCCGTCATGGCGAGGTCCTGGACGCGTCGCCAAAAGCGCGCACGCTTTTGAAACTGCCGCCCGAACTGCTGTCCGGAAACGGCCTCTTCGATCGCGTCCATCTGTCGGATCGCGTTTCCTATCTCAGCGCAATGGCCGACATGCGCGACGGCGCACTGTCGCGCCGGCTCGAATTGCGCATCCGGCTGCCTCAGAATGGCAATGGCCTGACGGCCGACAATTACCGGCCGTTCTCGCTTGATCTCGTGCGTGGTGAGGAACAGGGTGATGTCTTTACGTTCGTCCTGAGGCAGAATGACGAGATCGCCCGGTTGCGCGAGGATCTGGCGGCAGCCAATGAGGCGGCCGCGTCCGCCGAGGTGGCGAAGGGACGCTTCTTGGCGGTGGTCAGCCACGAACTGCGCACGCCGTTAAATGCCATTATCGGCTTCTCGGATATGCTGCTGCATGAGATGTTCGGCGCCTTCAAGGATCCGCGCCAGAAAGAATATGTCGGCTTGGTACGGGATTCGGGCCAGCATCTGCTCGCCGTCGTAACCTCGATACTCGACGTGTCCAGGATTGAATCGGGCGTCTATGCGACCGAACCCGAGCCGTTCCGGTTCGCGGAAGCGGTCGACATGTGCCAGTCGATGATGCAACTGCAGGCGCACGCCAAGAACATCGATCTGCAGGCGCAGATCGCGCCGGACGCCGGCGACATCAATGCCGATCAGCGCGCCGTGCAGCAGATGCTCATCAACCTGGTCTCCAACGCGATCAAGTTCACTCCCGACGGCGGCGACGTCGTCGTCGGCGCCAAGCGGATCGGTTCGCGCCTGCATTTCTGGGTCAGGGACACCGGCATCGGCATCGCCGAGGAGGATTTCGCCAATCTCGGCAAGCCCTTCATGCAGATCCAGAACGACTATACGCGCCGTTTCGAGGGGACTGGTCTTGGCCTTTCACTGGTCAAGGGCCTGGTGGCGCTGCACGAGGGCACGATGTCCATCGAAAGCATGCCAGGCGAGGGCACCACGGTGACCATCAGCCTGCCGGTGAACGGACCGAAGGGACATCAGGCGGAGAAGACCGGCGTGCTGACCATGCCTGTGGCGATGGCGAAAGGGGACAGAGATGGCTCGCTCCGCAAAACCGGCTAAGGCGGTCAAGCGCCGCAGCAATGCCTTTCAGGACGGCGCTGTCGCCGTCGGCGGCATGATCTCGCGCAATCCTGTCCTGGTGGGCGGCTCGACGGCGTTCCTGGTGACGCTGTTCTATGTCTCCGCAAATGCCTTGTGGTACCAACCTTTCCCGCATGCCGGCGCATTTTTTGCGACCCGCAGCATTGCGGGCTTTCCGCACGCGACGCCCGACGAACCGGAGACGACATTCAACATCGTGCGGCCATCCGGCGCGCCGGCACCGATCAAGGGCGATCCGGTTGTCGAGCAGGTGCAAGGCATATTGAAGGATCTCGATTTCTATTCCGGGACGGTCGACGGCATTTCCGGACCCAACACCCGCAAGGCCATCCAGGACTATCAGCAGAAGGTCGGGCTCAATACGTCCGGCGAGATCGACGCGCTTCTGCTCGATCAACTGGGCGCGACGCCGAAGACAGCTTCCGTCGTGCCCAGACCGCAGCCGCGCCCGGATATGCCGGCCGCCGTTCCGGTGTCTTTGCAGACAGGTTCGGGACAGACAAATTCCGGGCAGGCGGATGCCGCGACGCAAGCGCCCGATGCCCGCATCGTCAAGATCCAGGCCGGGCTCAAGGCGTTCGGCAATGACGACATGCAGCTGGATGGTGTCGTCGGCGCGCGCACGAAGGCGGCGATCAAGGAATTCCAGTCGCTGTTCGGGCTGCCGCAGACCGGCGAGCCCGATGAGATCGTCTACGTCAAGATGCGCGAGATCGGCCTGACCAACTGACGGCCGAAACGACGGCTCGCCGAGCGGCGGAAATATCGATAGAGAACCGGCAGTTTCGGGAGCTCTCTCATGCGCGTCACATCGGATCTGTGGGTTTCGGCCCTGTTGCGCCGGATTTTCGGCGCCGGTGGATTTGCCGCCGTGGTCAAGCGTGGCGCGACCGAGGCCGGCGCTGTGTTCGTGCTGGCGCGGGGCAGGCTGGGTGAGGTTGCCCTGTTCGGGCCGGCGCCGCAGACAAGCTATGATTCGGCCAAGCCCGACGACCGGTTTTTCACTCTGCTCGGAGCTGGTGACGATCCCGCGGTGCTCGAAGCCAGGCTGGAACGGGAGAAAAAATTCGATCCCGACATCTGGGTGGTCGAAATCGAGGCCGGTGCCGTGCCCGTCGAGGAGCTTATTTCCGTGAAGACGCCCTGAGGCCGGAAGAAGCCGCCGCATCGTCGCTGTTCGAAGCGGTGCGTGTATCGCTGTTGGCAGGTGCTGCGCCGCGAACCACCCTTGAAAGGATTTCCGCTCTCCACGACCGCATCTTGTCCTGGGCCGCCTCGCGATGCAGCAGCCGGTAGCGGTCGAGGAAAGTCCGGATAGCCTGCGGGTGCGGGAACTGGCTGGGATAGACGGCAACCGTGACCAGGAAGGCCCTGTCTTCGCTGAGGTCGAGCGAGCGCAAGGCGACAAGCAGCGAGGCATAATTCTGGTTGGCGGTGAGCGATCGCGCGATCTCGAAATCGATGTCGAGCGCATCGGCGAGCGCGGTCTGGAAGAACGCGGCGTTTCCCGTCAGCGCTGTCTCGCGCAATTTCATATAGGTGTCGGCGCCCTTGAAAGGCTCGGCGGTCGCTGTCTTCTCGTCGCCGGTGCGCATCATCGAGCGCAGCCTGCGCCGTGCATTCTCGGCCGCGATGCCGAGTGTCTGTTCCCGGGCTGGCTCGCCGGAGGCGGTATCCGCGCTCGCTGGCGCGATCTTGTCTGCCCCAGCGGCGTTCGCATCCGGGTCCGGCGCGCGCACCAGGGTTGGCCTCTCGAGGGCCCTGATCAGGTCAGCAATGGTCGGGTTCAAGCCCTTGCGGCGCGCAATGGCACGCGCATGCGGCAGGCCATGTCGCCCGATCAGGGCGATGAGATCGATGTCGCTGACGGCGCGTGAGCGGATGAGCAACGGCGCGGCAATGTCGACCGGTTCCTCGCAAAGACGGCGCACCAGGGCGGCGGGTGCGTATTCGCATTCGGAAAGGGCGGCTGCCACGTAACGGCGGGATTCGACGGACACGTCATTGAACAGCGGCAGCGTCAGGTCTTCGAGCTGGCCGATCTCGCGGCGTGAAGGGCGGGTGAGCGAGCAGAACGCCGACACCGCGGCGCGGAACAGCCTTTCGGCCTTTCCCGAGTCTTTTCGTACCGCGATTTGCCTGAAGTCCGAAGATGACACGAAGGATACGCCCGTACTCGACACAAGCTTGGCGCGCTCCACCGGGACTATGTCGGTTTCGCGAACGCCAAGAACAAAGATCAAGTTAGCGACGATCCGTTAGCGTTCCGTTAACCCTCTGCCGGCCTTAATGACATTTGGAGGCGTTGCGTTGTGCTCCGGGGAAACCGAGAGGAATGCGCGAACCATGGGCATGGTACTGTCTTTCGTGCCGCGTACGGCACCAAACACCAGAGCAAAGCAAACCGCCGAAATGCCGGCGGCGGTGATCATCTTTCCCGGCATCCGCTATGAGCGGTCGCATGCCGGCGAAGTGCGGCCGGTCGATCCCGACAAGACGGGGTCGCCAGGGACGAAGCCGGTCCCGCACCACTGAGTTTCGGCGGCCACGGACCTTTGGTCCGGGATCATGTCTAGTGCATGTCGCCCAAAAGTGACCTCGGTTTTGGAGAACGACATGCATGAAAACAAAGACCTAAACCGGGTCGTCTGAATCCGTTCAGACGCGACACGCTCTAGAAGTCCTGCAACTCACAGGAACTCTGTTCGAAGAAGCGCGACACGATCGGCTTCCAGCTGTCATCGGGGACGAAGGCACGGATGACGAAGATGCCTTCCTCGATCGGCGCTTCGACGAAGATCGCCCCCTGAAGATCCTCTGGAAGGTCCTTGCGCACGTCGATCATCTGCGCCGGCGTCAGCACCACGGCATCCAGAACGCCGCCGGTCGCTGTGTGGTCGTTGAAGGAATAGATGTTGTGGCCGCTGCGATCATAGACCGACACCGACCAGAACGGGACATGTCCAGGTGCCTTGACGCGGACCAAACCTTCGCCCAGGTCGAACCGGCACGCCGTTGCATAAAACAGCGGGTCGACGGATTTCACCACGGGCGCCCCACCGGCCTCGGCATCGAGCCGCGTCATCTTGTAGAGATCCGAAGCCATTGACAGCCGCGACCAGGCGTCGCGTTCGGAAAATTCAGGCACCAGAAGCAGCACGGCGATGTGCACGATGCCGGCGCCGAGCAGGCCGAGCAGGACGGCATGCAGAAGTCTGCGCATCGCCGCATAAAAACTACGCATTGCAGCCGACCTTGACGATCCGCGGCAGCGAGACGTCCGACAGGCCCGTGCTGCTGGCGATTGGCGTGTCGTAGAAGGTCAGCACGAAATACATCCTGCCGAACCCGTCTGTCAGCAGCCAATTGCCGGGCATCGGGTGATGGCCGGCGGAAATGATCACCGAATTGTCGGGCTGGCGCACCACCCCGTAGGATTGCAGCGCCGCCAGCCGTGATTTGCCGGTCTCGACCACGCTGAGCGACTGGTCGGCGGCGTAGAACGTCCAGAACCGCGCCGTTGGAAATCCGCCCTCGATGGTGTAGGTGCATTCGCGCTTGAGCTCGGCGCCGCCCGTGTCTCGCTCGGCGACGAAGGACAGCCCCTCGGCACGGCCGAGTGCAAGCACGCCCTCGCGCGCCACGCGAGCCTTGGAATAAGGATCGGCGGACGGCGTGCCGATATCGGGAAAGGCTGTCCATTGACCGATCCGGATGGCGCCGACGCCATCCTGGACTTTCAGCGCATACCAGACGCTGCCGCCACCGCCGATGATGGCTATGGCAAGCGAAAGCAACGTCAGGAAGGCAGTTTTGAGCATGAAGGGCCGGGGACACCGAAGAGTTGCCGCTCGGGGATATCGCGGCGCAGGGCCTTGTGGCAAGGGGGCCGATGTAGAATTGCAGCCGCCTCTTCCTTCCCCCCGCGGGAGACGGTGGCCGAGCGAAGCTCGGTCGGATGAGGGGTGTTCCAGGCGCGCCATCACAGCGCCGACAGCGTCTCCGGCGGTTGAGGCCTATTGAGGACGGGCGCCGACTGGAACAGGCTGGTCATGTCCCGCAGCGTCTGCGTCGTGCGGCTGGACAGCACCGGCGGCCGTTCGGCGGCTGCATCAGCCACCGCCTGCGCGTCGCTCTTCTTCTGTGCTTCCTCGGCCTTGGCAGCGATCTCCTCGTCGACGAAGGGCTTGTCGATGCCCGGGATCGGCTTGAGGTCGATGTTCTGGTGCGCATAGACCATCAGGCGCTGCCATACCATCGCAGGCAGCGAGCCGCCGGTCATGTTCTTGGTCGGCGTGAAATCGTCATTGCCCATCCATACTGCCGCCGTGTAGTTGCCGGTGAAGCCGACGAACCAGGCGTCGCGGTAGGATTGCGTCGTGCCCGTCTTGCCGGCGACGACGATGTTGGGAAGTTGGGCCCGCCGCGCCGTGCCCATCACCGGTACTGCCGCCAGCATGGTGTTCATCGATTTCAGCGCCTGCTCCGACAACACCCGGTGTGGCGGCGGCGCATCCTTGGCGAAATCATAAACCACCTCGCCGGTGCGGGTGACGAGTTGGCTGATGCCGTGCCGGAAGCCGACGAAACCGTTGTCGGCGAACACGCTGTAGCCCGTCGCCTGGTCCATCACCGTCATGCCCGAGGTGCCCAGCACCATCGTCTTGTGCGCTTCGAGCGGCGATTCTACGCCCATCGCCTCGGCCATGGCCTTGATCGGCCCGATGCCAAGGTGATCCTTGGCCAGCCGAACCGGCACGGTGTTGATCGATTTGGCCATAGCCATGATCAGAGTTACATTGCCCGCCGATCCGCCGCTGTAATTGTGCGGCGACCAGGACCCCCAGCTGATCGGACCGCCGGAGATGATGGAGTTGGGCGTGAAGCCGTGTTCCATCGCCGTTGCATAGACATAGGGTTTGAATGACGAGCCGGTCTGGCGCAGCGCCTTGGTGGCGCGGTTGAACTGGCTGGCGCCATAGTCGCGGCCGCCGACGATGGCGCGCACGGCGCCGTTGGTCTCGATGACGACGACGGCACCTTCGGTGACGTTGTACTCCTTGCCGAACTGGCGCAGGTGGAACTCCACCGATTCTTCCGCTGCCTTCTGGATGTTCGCGTCGAAGGTGGTGTGGGCAACAAGCGAGTGCTGGCCCGGTTTGGCGATCTTCTTGACCTCGTCGAATGCCCAGTCGAGGTAATAGTCCGGACTTTTCTGCTCGCCGCGGTCGACGACATCGGCCGGATGCAGCCTTGCCTGCAGAACCTGCCCCTCGGTCATGAAGCCGGAATCGACAAGGTTGGACAGCACCACATTGGCGCGTGCGCGCGCTGCCGGCAGGTTGATGTGCGGCGCATATTTGGTGGGCGCCTTGAACAGCCCGGCCAGCATCGCCGCCTCGGCGAGGTTCAGATCCTTGACGCTCTTGCCGAAATAGAAATCGGCGGCCGCCTCGATGCCGAACGTACCGCCCCCCATGTAGGCTCGATCGAGATAGAGCTGCAGGATTTCCTTCTTCGACAGATTGGCCTCGAGCCACAGCGACAGGAAGGCTTCCTTGATCTTGCGCTCTAGCGTGCGCTCATTGGTGAGGAACAGGTTCTTGGCCAGCTGCTGGGTTATGCTCGAGCCGCCCTGAACGACGGAATTGGCCCGCACATTCTCGAAGATGGCGCGGGAAAGGCCGAGCACATCGATGCCGTAGTGATCGAAGAAGCGGCGATCCTCGGTAGCAAGCACCGCCTTGATGACGTGATCGGGCATCTCGTCGACCGGCACAGAATCGCGCTGGATGATGCCGCGCTGGCCGATCTCGTTGCCATAGCGGTCGAGGAAGGTGACGGCGAAGTCGCCCTGGGCGCGCCAGTCGCCGGCCGTATCCTGGAAAGCCGGAATGGCCAGCGCCAGCATCACCACGATGCCGCCGGCGCCGAGCGTAAAACCTTCGCTCAACACTTCGATGATGCCACGGCGCCAGCCGTTGACGCGGAAGCGCCGCGAGAAGATCGTCGCCGATTCCCAGAACTGGCGCGCCTTGAAGCCGATCTCGTAGAGCGAGGAATCGATCCACGCGTCGAGCGCCAGCAGCCGGGCGGCGATCGGACCTCTTCTCTTGCGCGGTTCGGGACTGGCCATTCGGAATCCGGCTAGCAATTGCACGACCTGAGTACCGCAAACCGGCAATTTCAGGGCGATGCATTCCGCAAGACTATTCCTCCATTTTTCCAGCACTCACAAGGGCAGCGAAGACACAGTATCGGGTTTGTTGCTGAGGGGCGAGCCGGCTCAGGCCGGTTCGCGCTTCAGCGCCTGCGCCATGCAGTGGATGCCGCCGCCGGTCTTCGAAATCTCGCTCATGTCGACGGCCGCGACCTCGAAACCGCGGGCCTTGAGCTGGCCGATCAGCGACTGGCTGGAGGTCGGCGCGATCACGCGGTCCTTGCCCAGCGACATGAAGTTGCAGCCGAGCGCCATCGTGTCCTGGAACGGCACGTCGATGATCTCGTGGCCTTTGCCCTTCAGCCAGTCGACAATGCCGGGCTCGGTGCAGGCAAGGCAGACGGCGGTCAGTTTTTCGGCGATCGGCACCACCATCAGGTCGATATGGACGTAATATTCGTCGATGAAAGCGATGCGGGTTTCCCAGCCTTCCTTGTCGAACCAGGCCTGCACCTGGCGCGCACCTTCCTCCTGCGTGCGCGCGCCGCCGCAGCCTATCAGCACGACGCCATCCTCGATGACGTTGAAGTCGCCGCCCTCGAAGGTACCAGCCGTGACCATGTCGTAGATCGGGATGCCGAGTTTTTCATAGGTGCGGATCGCGGCATAGTTCTCGCCGCGCCGCCACCAGTTGGCCATGGCGGTGATGAAGGCGCCGTAGGGCGTCATGACGCTGGAATCGCGGGAATAGACCTGCATCGGCAGCTCGGGCGTCGGCTCGTGCCAGTGGATGTTGACGCCGAAATGCTCGTAGGCGGCGACCAGGTCCTTGTGCTGTGCTTGTGCGATCTGGACGTTGCAGGGCGCCTCGCGCAGGTGCTTGCGCGACAGCGAGCTGGTCGAGAGATGACGCAGGAAATTGGGCGAACCGAGCAGGACGTCGGTCAGCACGTCGGTCTCGTTGGCAAACCCCCAGGCGGTCAGCGGCTTGGTGCCGCCGGCGGGGTTGCGGCGCTGCAGCGAAAACGGCTCGGCGACAATGCGGTCATGAACGGTCATGGGATGCTCCTCGTGAGGTGACTTGGGGGTGTCTGATTGCTCGGTATCCACCAGTCGCGTCCACGCGGGGTGGTGACATATTCTGGCCAGCGAAACCCGATCGGCGGCTCGTAGTCGCAAAGCGGCGCGATCCAGTTCGAACCGCCGATGCCGCCGCCGGTGCGGGTAACGAACTCGTCCATCGCCGCCTCGCGGGCAGTCTGGTCTTCCAGCAGGCGAAGGGCGGCAAGCGCAATCGTGCGGGAGGCGCAGGCCACCATCGGGTCGATCGTGGCCGAAATACCGCCCAGCGCATTCATCACCCAGGCTGGATAGGGATAGCCGGTCTCCGAACGCAGCGCCGGGCGGGCGACATAGAAGCGCGCCGTCGGCGTGTGCCAGCTCATGTCGGTGTAATCGTCGGAGGTCGAATTGACCTGCGAGGGCGGCAGGTCGCGGCGCAGGATCGCTTCCGCCGCCTGCGGCTCGATCAGGCGCTCCAGCTCTTCGATGAACGGCTCGTCGCTCGCCATGCGCCCGGCATTGACCTGTATTTCGCGCGCGACTGCCTTGGCGTCTTCGTCCCAGCGCGGCGGCCCGACCGTCGACAGCGCTTCATAGGCGATCTCGGCCATGGCATGATTGGCAAGTCCCGGTCGTGACTTCGACACCCAATGCCGCTCGGTGCGGCAACCACTCATCGCTGCCGCCGCCTCGGCATTGCGGTCGAGCACCGCGGTGACCTGCTCGGCCATGGCAAGCGTCGGCACGCGGATCATGTACTGAATCTCGGCCAGCCCCGCCGGCAAATTGTCGGCGGTCGCTTGCCCCGCCGTCAGGATCGCCTCGCTGATCGACCAGCCGCCCTGGTGAGGCAGCATGGAATCGCGCAGCGCCTTGGAGGCCATGTACATCATCATCAATGCGTCGTTGGCGCCGGGCGCGCGCGCCGCCGAATGTGCTTGCGGAATGGGTGCAGCGCCCGCAGCCAGCGCCCAGCGCTCCGGTTGGTCGCAGATGAAGCGATAGATCATCGCGTAGGCCGCGCCGCAATGCGTGTCCCAGCGCGCCGTGTTGCAGAGCGGCAGCATGTAGAACGGATGAAAGGAGATCATGCCGGCAAGGCCGTCATAATAGCCCTTGGCGGCATGGATCGGCTTTGACCCACGCACCTTTTCCGCCGGCTCGCCGGTGAAGCGCAGCGTGCCTGATATGCCGTGGCGCTGCATCGCGGCCTTGGTCGCCAGCAGCCCGCCGAGGCTCGAAATACCCAGCCCGGAATGCGGGTCGGTGTGGCCGCCGGCCTGGTTGCCAAGTCCCCGGCGCGGACGCTCGACCGTAGCGGCATCCTGGCAATTGCCCGGCACCGCGTCGTATTCGGCGTACATGCCGATGGTCGGGCCGGGGCCGTTGGTCCAATGCGCGCAGAAGGCGGTCGGCATGCCGCCGGAGCCTTCTTCGACAGAAAAGCCTTCGAGTTTCAGTCGCTCGACATACCAGGCGGCGGATTGATATTCCCGCCACGCGGTCTCGCCGTAATCGAAGATGATGCGTGTCCACGCGGACAACAACGGCTGGATGCCGTCGAGACAGGCAAGGGCGGTTGCTTGCGCCGAGGTGGCCACCGGTTTCTCCATGGCATGAGAAGAAAGCAGTGAAGCGGTTCGCTAAAAAGTGATATGTTTTCCCGGTTCGTGCAAATTCGGTTCACCTGAGGCTCCTTGCGTATACCATCCACACAAGCGCTGCGTGCGCTCGACAGCTTCGCCCGCCATGGCAGCGTCTGGCGCGCCGCCGACGAGTTGCACCTGACCCGCAGCGCCGTGAGCCATCAGCTTCGTCTGCTGGAGCGCGATCTCGGCTTCGACCTGCTCGAACGCATCGGCAAGGGCGTGGCGCTGACGCCGCGCGGCCAGCGCTACGCCAGCGACGTGCGCAAGGCGCTCACCGTTTTGGGCGATGCGGTGACGCGGGACGCCGGCACCGGCGTCGGCGGCTCGTTTGCCGTCAGTTGCACGCCCGGCTTCGCCTCGCTGTTCTTGTGCACCCATATCGGCGAGTTCCGGCAGATGTATCCTGACGTGGCGCTGCGCATCCTGACGCCGCGCCGGCTCGACGATGTCAGCAACGCAGATGCCGATGCCTTCATTGCGTTTGGTGTCGGCAATTGGCCGAACCGGGCGGTCGAGCCGCTCTGCGAAATCTCGTTCACGCCGCTCTGCAGCCCGACGCTGCTCAACAAGGTCGGCGGGTTTTCCCGGCCGTCGGACGTGCTACGCGCCAACCTGCTGCATCTCGACGACACCGAGGATTGGGCGCGCTGGCTGGCGCTGTCCAAGGTGGAAAACCCCGACATTGAGGGCGGCATCTTCTTTTCGGACATGAACCTCGTCTTTTCGGCGGCTATTGCCGGCCAGGGCATCGCCATGGGCGACGAACTGACCAGCCGGCGGGCGCTGAGCGAGGGCCGGCTGGTCAGGCCGTTCGACATCGCGATCAAGTCGCCGCGCTCCTATTTCCTGGTCTCCGAACACGCCAAGGCCTCGCATCCGGTGCTGGAAGCGTTCGCGGGATGGCTGCGGTCGAAACTCCAGGAGAACCGCATTCTGCCGTATTGAGGGCAAGGCGGCGCCATCTCGCCATAGATGAATGGAATTTGCCGATCACGCGAAAACTATTCGGTTGCGGTGAGCCGGCACCCTGCCTACGATTTCGACAAGCGTTAGGGAAAGGGCAGTATGCAGCAACCCGGCCGTGCCGCAGAGATCAAGGCAATCGGGATCGGCAAGAGCTTCGGCTCGTTCCGTGCGCTGGACAATCTGTCGCTCGATATCGGCCGTGGCGAGTTCCTGACCCTGCTCGGGCCGTCGGGTTCGGGCAAGACCACCTTCCTGATGATCCTTGCGGGCTTCGTGCAGCCGACCGAGGGCAAGCTGTTCAGCGACGGCGTCGACATCACCGACCGACCGGCAGAGCAACGGGCCGCCGGCATGGTGTTCCAGGGCTACGCGCTGTTCCCGCATATGAGCGTCGAAGCCAACATCGCCTTCCCACTCAAGGTGCGCAAGAAACCGGCCGCCGACATCAAGCGCCGTGTCGGCGAGATGATCGAGCGCGTCGGTCTCAAGGGCCACGAGAAGAAACTGCCGGCGCAACTGTCGGGCGGCCAGCAGCAGCGCGTGGCGCTGGCCCGTGCGCTGGTGTTCGAACCTGGCGTGCTGTTGCTCGATGAGCCGTTCTCGGCGCTCGACAAGAGCCTGCGCGGCCAGATGCAGGCCGAGATGAAGCGGCTGCACCAGGAAACCGGAACCACTTTCGTCTTCGTCACCCACGACCAGAGCGAGGCGCTGGCGCTGTCGTCGCGCGTTGCCATCTTCAACCACGGCAAACTGCTGCAGGTCGGAGCGCCCGACGAAGTCTACGACCGGCCGGACAACCGCTTCGTCGCCGAGTTCCTCGGCGAAATCAACATGCTGCCGCTGAAGGGCGTCAAGCCTGCCGGCAATGGCTCGACCGGCCTGTGCGAAGACCGCGCGGTCAGCATGGGCTGCAAGGCCGAACTCGTGCGCGGCGATGCCATCCTGGCGATCCGGCCCGAATACATGTCGATATCGGGCGAGGCGGCGGATGGCGAGAATGGCATCGCCGCTACCGCCACCAACTCCACCTATCTGGGCGCTGCAACGCGGCTCGACCTGACGACACGGCAAGGCGCCAAGGTTACCGTGTCGGTGCCGAACGAGGTGGCGGCCGCAGCGCTCAGCAAGGGCAATTCCGTCTGGCTCACCTGGCCGGCGGAAAAGGGTTTCCTCCTTCCGCATGGAGGGCAATGACGACGGTGTGGCGAGATATCGCTCCACCGCTTTCCGGCACTATCAACAACAAAAAAGGGGAACTGACATGACACATGACACCAAAAAACAAGCCGTCGAGAGCCTGTCCGCCAGGGCAGGTCGCGGCGAGATCTCGCGCCGGCAGTTCACACAGCTGGCGGCACTCGTGCTGGCTGGCGCGCCGATGCTGCTGCGCTCGACAGGTGCCTTTGCGCAGGCCAAGGAACTCGTGCTGGTCAACTGGGGTGGCGATGCCATCACCGCCTATGATGCCGCCTATGGCCAGGCCTTCACCAAGGACACCGGCATCGCCGTCAAGATGGACGGTTCGGGTCCGACTGAAGGCGCCATCGCCGCGCAGTTCAAGAGCGGCGCGCCGACCTGGGATCTCGTCGACGTAGACCCCTTCTCGGCCATCACGCTCGGCGCCCAAGGGGCTCTCGAGCCGATCGATTACAACATCGTCGACAAGAAGAAGATGCGGCCCGGCTTTGGTTGGGAATACGCCGCCTCGACCTATTTCTTCTCCTATGTCATTGCCTATGATTCCGAGAAGTACGGCAAGGACGCGCCGACCGGCATGGCCGATTTCTTCGACGTGAAGAAATTCCCCGGCAAGCGCTCGCTCTACAAATGGGGCGTATCGAGCTGGGAAGCAGCACTTCTGGCCGACGGCATCGCGCCGGCGTCGCTCTACCCGCTCGACCTCAAGCGCGCCCATGACAAGATCGCCGCGTTCAAGGAAAACGTCGTTGCCTATTGGGGTGGCGGCGCCGAAAGCCAGAGCGTGCTGCTCAATGGCGAGGCCTCGATGGCGATCGTCTGGTCGACGCGCGCTTCGCTGATCGAGCAGGATTCGGGCGGCAAGATCAAGTTCATCTGGGACCAGGGACTGATCTCGCCCGGTGCGCTGGCCGTGCTCAAGAACAACCCCGGCGGCAAGGACGCTGCGATGAAGTTCATCGCCAGTGCCCAGGACCCTGAAAAGCAGCTGGTCATGTTCGACAAGCTCGGCCAAGGTCCTGCAAACCCGGCGGCAGACGCGCTGATCACGGCCGACAAGAAGCGCATCAACCCGGTCGATCCCGAGAACATGAAGAAGCAGATCGCGCTCGACATGGACTGGTACGCCAAGAACTACGGGCCGGCGCTCGACGAATACACCAAGATCATCTCGGCCTGATCAGGGCCGGGGTAATCGGGTCAATGAGATCCTATCTCTCCGACAGGATGGGCGCGGCGCTGTTGATGGCGCCGCTGCTCCTGTTTCTTGTCCTGGCCTATGCCTGGCCGTTCCTTGGCGTCGTCAAATGGAGTTTTACGCTGCCGACGCCCGGCCTCGGCCAATATGAGGCGCTGCTCACTGACGATCTGGTGCAGTCGGTGTTCATCCGCACGCTGCGCATCGCGGCGGTCGTCACCGTGGTTTCGGTGGCCGCTGCCTACGCCATCACCGTCGTCTGGGTGCGTGGAACCCCGGCACAGCGCCTGATCGCCGAGTTCTGCATTCTCGTTCCCTTCTGGATTTCGGTGCTGACCCGTGCCTTCGGCTGGGTGGCGCTGCTCTCCAATCGCGGCCTGATCAACACGTGGCTGCAGGCGATCGGCTTCATCTCCGAACCGCTGGCGTTGGTGCGCAACGAATTCGGCGTCATCGTCGGCATGACGCACTTCCTCATTCCTTTCGCCGTTTTTCCGCTGGCATCGGCCATGCGCAGCCTCGACGACCGCGTGCTCCTGGCGGCGCGCGGGCTCGGCTCCAGCCGCATGCGCACCTTCTGGACGGTGTTCGTGCCGATGACGCGCTCCGGCATCATAGGCGCGGCGATGATCGTTTTCGTCTTCTCGCTCGGCTTCTTCGTCACGCCAGCGATCCTTGGCGGCGGCCGCAGCGTCATGATTGCCGAGCTGATCTATCTCAGGATATTCCAGAGCCCGGACTGGGGCTTGGGTGCAGCGATCAGCGTCGTGCTGGTGCTGTTCGTCGGCGCGCTGATGGCGCTCTTGTTCCGATATGTCAGACCGAAGCAGTTGATCTGATGCCGACCTACCGCCCCGGTCCCGTCTCGCTGATCATCGCCGCCTTCGTGGCGCTGTTCCTGCTGATGCCGCTGCTCGCCGTCATCCCGGTGTCGCTGACGCCGAGCCGCATGCTGGCCATGCCGTCGGGCGAACTGTCGCTGCGCCATTACCGGGCGCTGATCGAAGACCCGCGCTGGCTCCAATCGATTCTGCTCTCGATCCGCATCGGTGTCGTCAGCAGCGCCTTTTCAACTGTGCTGGCGCTGTGCTTCAGCCTTGGCGTCTGGATGTTCCAGCCGCGCTTCACCGCGGCCCTGGTCGGCTTCGTGCTACTGCCGATGGTGGTGCCGCCGGTGGTCTCGGCGATCACGCTCTACTTCTTGCTCACCTCGATCTCGGGCTTCAGCGCGTTCTTCGGCTACGACACCTGGCTGGGCGTCGCCATGGCCCATTCGGTGATGACCGTGCCCTTCGCCACGGTGCTGATGCTGGTCTCGCTCAGCCAGCTCGACCGCCGCATCGACCTTGCCGCGCGGGGCTTAGGGGCCACTGTGTGGGAGCGCGCCACCCGCATCATCATGCCCAACATCAAGTTCGGCATCGTCACCGCTGCACTTCTCTCCTTCGTGCTGTCCTGGGAAGAAATCGGCGTCACTTTGTTCATCACCTCTGTCAACGCCATCACGCTGCCGCGGCTCATGTGGATGGGCTTGCGCGACAACATCGACCCGGCGATCGCGGCATTGTCGGTGATCCTGATCATCATCACCGTGCTGGTGCTGGCGGTGCGCAGTTTCGTGGCCAGGCAGCGCGGAGCCTAGACAAACCTCACCGAGACGCGGCCAAACCTGCCTAGATCGCCGATGACTTCGTCGCCTGCCTCGACGCTTATCGGTGTCACGCAGGTGCCGGTAATCACCACCTGTCCCGGCTGGAGCGCTATGCCCAGGCCCGACAGTTCATTGACGATCCAGGTAAGCGCGATGCGAGGATCGCCCAATACGGCTGCTCCCGATCCGCTATGTTGCGACCTTCCGGAAACGGACGCGATCACGGGGTGCTTTGCAAGATCCACGTCATGCCAGTCGTCTTCCGCCGCCTCGCCGATGACAAACAGATTGGCGCAGGCATTGTCCGCAATGAGCTGCGGCGCCCCGACGGCGCAGAAATCGTCATACCGTGAGTCCGGGATTTCGATCGCCGGGTGCAAGCTCGCCACGGCTTCCATCGCCTCGGCGATTTCATAGGGTGCCGGACGAGGCGGCAGCTCGCGGCCGAAACGGAAAGCGAACTCGATCTCGGCCACGCGCATCTTGCTCGTCGCCAGGGAAACGGTCCCGCCGATCTCCACCGCTTTCTCGGCCAGGAGACGTCCGGCCATGGGGCCGTCGACATTGATGTGCCTTTGTCCCGCCAGACTGGTCGCGGCAATCTTCCAGCCGAAAAGCGGAGCCGCCGAGCGATCCATGACATGCGACTGGACAGCGTAACCTTCGAGCCGTGTTTGTGGGCGCAACGCCTCGGGTATGGCGTCGAGACGGGTGCCCTTGTCCCAGTGGCCTACCAACAACCGCGACGCAGCCTTGGTCTTTTCTGCATCGAGCATCATCAGCTTCCGAAATTGCTTCGTGGATCAAAAACGGCAAGGAAACATTGCGTCATGCGACGCTGTATGGAGCGAGAATATGTGACCAGGAATCGAGAGTCCATGTTCACGGCGTGGTGCCCGCGACGGTGGTCTTGGCAAAGCCGCCCTTTCGAGATCATCGGCATCCATCATTCCGATGACGAATCGCCATCGCCTCTGCGCGTCGAATGGCTATATCTGTCAGAACACGCAGAACGCGGACAGCTTCCGAAAAGCAACAGTCGGCAGCGCAGGAACCGGAGGAAAAGACGATGACCGCGTCCGGCGATTTGCAGCAGGCATTGTTCCAGAGATTGAGAAGCGATCCATCGCTGTCGGCCTTGCTGGGCGGCGCCGGACTGCTCGAACGGCCAGCCGACAACGCCGCTTTTCCGTACGTGACCTGCGGCCATACCTCCGCTTTCGACTGGGATACGGGCATCGAGAACACTGACGATCAGTTGATTACGCTGCATGTCTGGTCGAAAGCCCATGGTGATGCCGAAACGCTAGCCATCATGGCCGCCATCCAGGCGCGCCTTGCCGACGCAGCATTGGTGATCGGCCCTCGCGGCCAGACACGACTGTCGCTGGAATTTGCCGAAGCCCGCCATGACGAGGATCTGCTCGTGCATCACGGGCTGCTGCGTTTTCGCGCGATGACGCAGGAAAATGCCTGATGCGCTTTCAATATGGTCAAAACGGAGTCTAGACTGGACTTTCGCGGGATTTCGCCTGTTCGAGGCGGTGAAATTCCAGGTTGACTGTCTCGCGTTGCAGGGGTGTGACGAGGATGTTTTCAGCGGCGTTCACCGTTCATTTCACGTTCAGCACCGATGCGTTACAACGCCGGTCATGAAAACGCTTCGCTCCCACTTCCGAACCGCGACACTGGCGCTTTGTGCTGCCGGACTGTTTGCGTCGCAGGCGATGGCGATGCCGGTCATCGCGCCGCCCGATCTTGCCAGTCCGATCGTACTGGCGGCCTCCGATTGCTACGCCATCGGCCAACAGGTGGCTGAGCAGAATGGCGGAACGCTGGCCAAGGCCTCGCAATCGACGCGCGGCGGTCAGCCTGTCTGTGTCATCGTCGTGCTCGTTCCGGGCAAGGACGGACAACGTCCGCGCCGTTCCGAGATCGTCGTTCCGCTGAACTGATCCAATCAACCTTAGGCCACGTTTCCCAGGCCGCCGGAATCGGCCTATATCTGCCCCAGTTTTCAATCCTACAAAGCTCTTCCATCCGACAAAGCTCTTCAACAGGTATCGAACTCCGCATGCGTGTACTGGTCGTCGAAGATGACAAGGATCTCAATCGGCAGATATCGGATGCGCTGGTCGATGCCGGCTATGTCGTCGACCGCGCCTTCGACGGCGAGGAAGGCCATTTCCTCGGCGACACCGAGCCCTATGACGCGGTCGTGCTCGATATCGGCCTGCCGCAGATGGACGGCATCAGCGTGGTCGAGCGCTGGCGACGCGGCGGCCGCAAGATGCCGGTGCTGATCCTGACGGCGCGCGACCGCTGGAGCGACAAGGTTTCCGGCATCGATGCCGGCGCCGACGACTACGTCACCAAGCCGTTCCACATCGAGGAGGTGCTGGCGAGGCTGCGGGCTCTGATCCGGCGCGCTGCCGGCCATGCCTCGTCCGAGCTGACCTGCGGACCGCTGCGCCTCGACACCAAGGCCTCCAAGGCCGATGTCGGCGGCGTGCCGCTGAAGCTGACGTCGCACGAATTCCGCCTGCTTGCCTATCTGATGCACCATATGGGCGAGGTCGTCTCGCGGACCGAACTGGTCGAGCATCTCTACGATCAGGATTTCGACCGCGATTCCAACACCATCGAGGTGTTTGTCGGGCGGCTGCGCAAGAAGATGGGCATCGACATGATCGAAACCGTGCGCGGCATGGGCTACCGCATGCGTGAGCCGGAGGCGTAACTCGGAACCGCTCAAACCAACCGCAAGGACGCCGCTTTCGCCGCGTTTGTGGCCGCGTTCGCTGACGTTCCGCGTCATCGCCTTTTCCACGGTCTGGGCGATCGTGACGCTCGTTGTCATCTTCACCTTGATCACCACCCTATACCGCCAGGCCAGCGAGCGCGGCTTCGACAGCCTGCTTTCGGCGCATTTGTTCAACCTGATCGGTTCGATCGGCATCTCCGACAGCGGTGCGCTGACCGGCGCGCCAGATCTCGGCGACCTCCGGTTCTCGGAGCCGAATTCGGGCTGGTACTGGTCGGCTGAGCCCGCTTCGGAAGGCGTGCATGGTGATCTCCATTCGTCGTCGATGACCACGACGATCCCGTCACCGAGCGTTGCCGAGGTGCCGTTCAACGCGAGCTTCCAGCGCAGCTACGCAGCCGAAGGCATCGACGGCGAGCAGCTCGAAGTGTTCGAGAGCGAATTCGTCCTCGACGCCAAGAACCGCGCCGCGCGTTTCCGCGTCATGGGCAACCAGAGCGAACTCGAACAGGAAATCGCCACCTTTCAGCGCCGCCTGCTGACCTATCTCAGCCTGTTCGGCGTCGGCATGATTGCCATCAACGCGATCGCAATCCTGCTCGGCCTGCAGCCGCTGCGCCGGGTCAGGAACGCGCTCGCCATGGTGCGCGAAGGCACCGCCCAGAGGCTCGACGGCCGCTTCCCGGCCGAGATCGAACCGCTTGCCAACGAAACCAATGCGCTGATCGAAAACAACAGGCGCATCGTCGAGCGGTCGCGAACACAGGTCGGCAATCTCGCCCATTCGCTGAAGACGCCGCTGGCGGTACTGCTCAACGAGGGCCGCGCGCTCGGCGGCGCCAAGGGGCAGTTGATCGCCGAACAGGCGGCTTCCATGCAGAAGCAGGTCGAACACTATCTCCAGCGCGCCCGCGTCGCGGCACAACGCGACAGCGTCGTCTACCGCACGCCGGTGACGCCGCTGGTGCAGCGCATGGTGCGGGTTCTGCGGAAGCTCAATCCGCAGACAAATCTATCGCTGTCGCTGCCGGCGGCCGAGATCGTCTTCGCCGGCGAGCGCGAGGACCTTGAGGAACTGCTGGGCAATCTCCTTGAAAACGCGATGAAATGGGCAAAGAGCGCGGTGCAGGTCTCGGTCGTGCCCTTGACCGGCAAGGACGACCCGGCCGGCCTGTTCGAGATCGGCATAGAGGATGACGGTCCGGGCATTCCCGAGGACAAGGCGCGCGAGGCGCTGAAGCGCGGACGGCGTCTGGACGAGACAAAGCCCGGAACAGGTCTGGGCCTGGCCATTGTCGCAGACCTCGTCAACGAGTATGGAGGCGTTCTGGCGCTCGAACGGTCCGGTATGGGCGGATTGAAGGCGGTGGTGCGATTGCGGAGCCTTCAGTGATGTTCACCAGAGCCGATCGACATAGAGGGGCGGGAGATGTTGTTGGCGGCATGTCCATTGGTCCCGCAGCGGCCAGCGGCCAAATTTCCGACAAATATCAATACTATGGCCACGCCGACTTCTCGATGACGCGGCCCCCGGCGCATCCATGGCAGGCTCCAACTCAAGAAAACCGGTTGTTGGCATGAAGATTCGCGTCGCGCTTGTTTCCGCATTGCTGGCTGTTTCCGGCTGCACCACCTTGAGCGGCAAGGGTCCAACCGTGGCAGCGACACCGGCCTCGACACCTCCTTCCAGCGGCAAGGTCACCACGACGATCATTTCGGCGATGGGCGGCGGCCTCATCAGCGGGGCGATCGGCAACGGCCTCAGCGAGACCGAGAAGCGCAGCGCGCTCGAGGCTGAGTACAAAGCGCTGGAATACACGACCAGCGGCCAGAAGGTGACGTGGAAAGGCGCCCAGGCTTCGCGCTACGGCGAGGTGGTTCCGGCCCAGCCCTACCGCGTCGGTTCGCAGGACTGCCGCCAGTACACGCAGACGGTGTTTTCCGGCGGCGCCGGAGTCACGGCGCGCGGAACCGCTTGCCGCAACGCCGATGGCAGCTGGACACCGCTGACCTGACGACCGTCTGCCGACGATTGGCGGCTGGCGTCGTCAAAGCGTCGCAGCATGCATCTGTTGGCACGGCAGAGCTCTGCCGTTATTGGAAGAACCATGCTGTTCTGGGTCATAGCCGCCATTCTCACGCTGGGTGCAAGCCTGGCGGTGCTGTTGCCGCTGGCCGCCAGCGCGAAGGGCGCGTCGTCGAGCGGCGAACATGATCTCGAAGTCTATCGCGACCAACTGTCCGAGCTTGACCGCGACGCTGCGCGTGGCTTGATCCAGCCGGCCGAAGCGGCCGAAGCCCGCGCCGAGATCGCTCGCCGCATCCTTCGCCTTGACAATGCGGGTACCGCCGGCGGCGCAAACGCGGGCCGAGCGCCGGCCACCGCAAGGCTGGTAGCGACCGTAGCCGTGCTGGCGGTGCCGCTGGTCAGTTGGGGGCTCTATGTCAAGCTTGGCTCTCCCGACCTGCCGTCACAACCGCTCAGCGAGCGGTTGGCCAAGAATCCCGCCGACAGTTCGGTCGACGAACTGGTGGCGCGGGCCGAAGCCCATCTGGCCGCCAATCCCACCGATGGCAGGGGCTGGGACGTGCTTGCACCGGTCTATCTGCGCATGCAGCGCTTTTCCGACGCGGCGGATGCCTATCGCAACGCCATTCGGCTTGATGGCGACAGCGCCGTTCGCCAGGCAGGTCTCGGAGAGGCGATCGCCGGCGCGGCAGGCGGCATTGTCTCGGCCGATGCCCAGGATGCTTTCGAGGCAGCCCTGAAGCTCGATCCGGCCAATGCGAAGGCCAGTTTCTACCTGGCCATGGCGTTGGCGCAGGAGGGTCGCGCCAAGGAAGCGACCACGGCATGGCAGGCGATGCTGGGCAGATTGCCGCCGGACTCGCCATGGCGCGGTGCCGTCGAGCAGGCGCTGGCCAAGTCCCGCAACCCCGAAGTGGCTTCCGGCGGCGCCGCCAACGGCCCCGATGCCGGCGATATCGACGCCGCATCCTCGATGTCGCCGCAGGATCGGGAAGCCATGATCAACACCATGGTTGCCGGCCTTGACGACAAACTGCGGCAAAATCCGCACGACCCGGAAGGATGGATGCGGCTCGTTCGTTCCTATGTCGTGCTTGGCAAGGCCGATCAGGCGCGTCAGGCGCTCGGTCGCGCCATTGCCGTCTTTGGGGCCGACAGTGACCAGGCGAAGAAATTCACCGCCTTTGCCGCTTCGCTTGGGCTTGCGGCGACGGAGTAGAACAAGACATGACGCGCAAGCAGAAACGATTGTCGGTGATCGCGGGCGGCCTGGTCTTCCTGGGTGCCGCGACCGGGCTGACTTTCTACGCGCTTGGCCAGAAGGCCTCCTATTTCTACATGCCGGCCGATCTCACCACGGCAAGCGTCCAGCCTGGCCAGCGCATCCGGTTGGGTGGATTGGTCGAAAAAGGCACGATCCAGCGCGGGCAGGGGGCCACGGTCGGCTTTTCGGTCACCGACACGCACAAATCGGTCAAGGTCACCTATACCGGCATCCTGCCCGACCTTTTCCGCGAAGAGCAGGGCGTCATCACCGAGGGTAGTTTCGGCCCGGACGGGGTTTTTGTTGCCGATAGCGTGCTGGCCAAGCATGATGAGCGCTATATGCCCAAGGAGGTTGCAGACGGCCTCAAGGCCAAGGGCGTGTGGCAGGAGAGCAAGAGTGAATAGCTCCGGCAGGAGAGCGACAGTGGATCACGGGCATGGTTGAAACCGGACATTTCGCCCTCGTCCTGGCGTTTGCGCTTTCGCTGGTGCAGACGCTCGTGCCGCTGTTTGGCGCACGCCTGAACAACCAGCGCCTGATGGCCGTCGGCGGTCCGGTCGCGGTGACCGGCTTCGCCTTGACGGCGCTGTCTTTCGCAGCGCTGGCGAGTGCCTATGCGAGCTCCGATTTCTCGGTGGCAAGCGTGTGGGAAAACTCGCATTCCTTGCAGCCGTTGATCTACAAGATCACCGGAACCTGGGGCAATCATGAAGGCTCGATACTGCTTTGGGTGTTGATCCTGACCTTCTTCGGCGCACTCGTCGCCGCTTTCGGCTCCAACCTGCCGGCGACGCTGCGCGCCAATGTGCTTGCGGTGCAAGGCGCCATCGGCGCCGCCTTCTTCCTGTTCATCCTGGCGACGTCCAATCCGTTCATCCGGCTCAACCCGGCGCCGATCGAAGGCCGCGATCTCAACCCGATCCTGCAGGATCTCGGCCTCGCCATCCACCCGCCGTTCCTCTATCTCGGCTATGTCGGCTTCTCGATCTGTTTTTCCTTCTCGGTCGCCGCTCTCATCGAAGGGCGCATCGACGCGTCGTGGGCGCGCTGGGTGCGGCCGTGGACGCTGGTCGCCTGGATGTTCCTGACCGGCGGCATCGCCATGGGATCATACTGGGCCTACTATGAACTTGGCTGGGGCGGTTTCTGGTTCTGGGATCCAGTCGAGAACGCGTCTTTCATGCCGTGGCTGGCGGGCACCGCGCTGCTCCATTCGGCCATTGTCATGGAAAAGCGCTCGGCGCTGAAGATCTGGACGCTGCTGCTCGCCATCCTGACCTTTTCGCTGTCGCTGCTCGGCACCTTCCTCGTGCGTTCGGGCGTGCTGACCTCGGTGCATGCCTTTGCAACCGATCCGACCCGGGGCGTGTTTATCCTGTGCATCCTGACGTTGTTTATCGGCGGCTCGCTGGCGCTGTTTGCGCTGCGCGCTTCCCGGTTGACGACCGGCGGCCTGTTCCACCCGATTTCCCGAGAAGGGGCACTCGTCCTCAACAATCTGTTCCTGACCACGGCGACGGCGACCGTGCTTGTCGGCACACTCTATCCGCTCGCTGTCGAAGCCTTTTCAGCCGACAAGATCTCGGTCGGCGCGCCGTTCTTCAATCTCACCTTCGGGCCGCTGATGGTGCCGCTGCTGCTCGTGGTTCCGTTCGGGCCGTTGCTGGCCTGGAAGCGCGGCGATGTCTTCGCCGTCGCGCAGCGCCTGATGGTGGCCTTTGCTGCGGCACTGCTGGCGACGCTGGTCACCGCTCTGTTCATCGACGGCGGCTCGGTGTTCGCAGCCCTGGGCGTAGGCCTTGCCGTCTGGCTGATCCTTGGCGCGCTCACCGATCTCGCCGTCAAATCCGGCTTTCGGACCGTCGCAACGGGGATCATGGTCCGGCGCTTGCTCGGCTTGCCGCGCTCGGTCTTCGGCACAGCCTTCGCTCACCTCGGCCTCGGCCTGACCACGCTCGGCATCGTCGGCACACTTTGCTTCGGCACCGAGAAGATCCTGTCGATGCATGCCGGCGAGACCGTCGAACTGTCCGGCCATACGCTGCGTTTCGTCGGGCTTTATCCGGCCCAGGGACCGAATTACAGCGAGGATCGCGGCCGCTTCGAGTTGATCGGCGTCAGCGGCAGCCCTGTTGGCGAAATCAGCTCCGCCAAGCGGTTTTATCCGGTGCGGCAGATGACGACGACGGAATCCGGCATCAGGACGATCGGTTTCTCGCAGCTCTACATCTCGCTCGGCGACGAGGGCAAAGACGGTTCGGTCGTCGTGCGTTTGTGGTGGAAGCCGCTGGTGACGTTGATCTGGGGCGGTGGCCTGATGATGATGGCGGGCGCGGCGATGTCGCTGATGGACCGGCGCCTGCGCGTCGGCGCGCCGTCGCGACGGCGCAAGCAGGCGAGCGTGGTGCCATCCGCGACCCTGCCATGAACGCACGGCTTTCGCTGACCTCCATTATCCTGCTGCTGGCGCTGTTTTTTGCCGGCACGGCCTTGGCGGTGAAGCCTGACGAGATGCTGCCTGATCCTGCACTTGAGGCGCGGGCTCGGGCGCTTTCGGAAGGCTTGCGCTGCATGGTCTGCCAGAACCAGTCGATCGACGAATCCGATGCCGACCTTGCCCGCGACCTGCGCGTCCTCGTGCGTCAGCGCCTCGTCGCCGGCGACACTGACCAGCAGGTCATGGACTACGTGGTTTCGCGCTATGGCGAGTTCGTGCTGCTCAAGCCGCGTTTCGACCTGCGCAATGCATTGCTGTGGGGCACGCCTGTCCTGCTGTTGCTGGTGGGAGGCGTTTTCATCGTGCTGACCGCGCGGTCGCGTCGCTCGCTGGCAACCAATGCGCTGACCACTGAGGAACAGGCGGCGCTGGACAAGATACTAGGCAATTAGCTCGGCCATTCTTCCGAGGGCCAGTCCCGCGACGTGTGAATGACGCGCAGGATAACGACGCTCTGACGGCCAGCGATCGGGCGCAACTCATAGGCAATGATGTGGTGTGGGGCAGGCGGCTGATGAACGTCTCATATGTGCCTGTTACTCGGCCTGGCCGGCCCGTCGCCATATCACCAAGGTCTCGGCCCATTTCACGAATACGATCCGCCAGGCGTGCTTGCTGTCATTATGAAAGCCTTGTGCTGAGTTGTGTACAAGATAGCGCATAGGGCATCGCGGCCAACGGGTTTGTGCGTCTCCCGACCCCAAAACATTACCAAAGTTTCATGTGTCGGAAATGGCGCTGTAATGTGCGCCACTCTAATTCTCTTGCTTGAGGATGCCCATCAGCAGCGTCCATTTGGAAAGAGGATACGAGATCCATGAATATTGCCCCCCGTTCATATTCCGTCACCCGCAAGCGTCTCATGGCTGCCGTCGCGTCTGTCGCCGTGGCCGGTGCGATCGGCGTCGGTGCGCTGACCAGCGGAACCAGCCCTGTTCTGGCCGATGCCGTGCGCGTCGAGGCGCCGCAGGTACCGGGCTTCGCCGATGTCGTCGAGCGGGTTTCTCCCGCTGTTGTCAGCGTCAAGGTCAAGGCCAAGATCAGCCCGGCCGCCGATGACGGCTCCGACCCGTCCGACGATCAGGATGGCATGAACAACCTGCCCAACAATCCGCAACTGCGCCGCTTCTTCAAGGAATTCCGCGGCTTTGGTGATCAGGACGGCCAGGGTGGCGGCAACAGGCGCTTCAGCCATCGCGACCGCAACAACGACCAGCCGCGGCCGGTTGCACAAGGGTCCGGCTTCTTCATCTCGGATGACGGCTATCTCGTCACCAACAACCACGTCGTGTCGGAAGGCTCGGCCTTCACCGTGGTGATGAATGACGGCAAGGAACTCGATGCCAAGCTGATCGGCACCGACCCGCGCACCGATCTCGCCGTGCTCAAGGTCGATGGCGTCGGCAAGTTTACCTATGTCGACTTCGCCGATGACTCCAAGGTTCGCGTCGGCGACTGGGTGGTGGCCGTCGGCAATCCGTTCGGCCTTGGTGGCACCGTCACCGCCGGCATCGTCTCCGCCCGCGGCCGCGACATCGGCGCTGGCCCTTATGACGACTTCATCCAGATCGACGCATCGGTCAACCGCGGCAATTCTGGCGGCCCGACCTTCAACCTCAACGGCCAGGTCGTCGGCATCAACACCGCGATCTTCTCGCCGTCCGGCGGCAGCGTCGGCATCGCCTTCGACATTCCCGCTTCGACCGCCAAGCAGGTCGTTCAGGACCTGATGAAGAGCGGTTCCGTTCAGCGCGGCTGGCTCGGTGTCGAAATCCAGCCGGTCACCTCCGACATCGCTGAGTCGCTTGGTCTGAAGTCCAACAACGGCGCACTGGTTTCCAGTGCCCAGGACGATGGTCCCGGCAAGAAGGCGGGCATCACGGCCGGTGACGTGATCACCCAGGTCAACGGCAAGGACGTCGCTTCGCCGAAGGAACTGGCACGGCTGATCGGCGCCTACTCGCCTGGCAAATCGGTTGACGTCACCGTGTGGCGCGACGGCAAGAGCCAGACGGTCAAGGTCGATCTCGGCAAACTGCCCTCGAGCGACAAGCAGGCCTCTGTCGACCAGTCGCAGCCTGCCGCTCCGGCAAAGCCCGACACGCTGACCGATCTCGGCCTGACCGTCACCAAGTCCGAAAACGGCAAGGGGCTGGTGGTGACAGACGTCGATCCCGACAGCGATGCCGCCGATCGCGGCATCCAGCCGGGCGACGTCATCACATCGGTCAATTCGACCGAAGTGAACGGCACCGACGACGTCACCAAGGCGATGACAGAAGCGGTCAAATCCGGCCGCAAGGCGGTGCTGATGCAGATCACCCGCGACGACACCAATCGTTTCGTCGCGCTGCCCGTCGCCAAGGGCTGAGGTCGGCCCCGGAGCGTTCTCTCGGCCTTCCGAGGCGGGTGAGGGCGTTCCGGCGGCAAGTTGGACTTTTCCAGTGCGCCGGTTCAACACCCCCGAGCCGCCGTACGGGAAAGCATGGAGGAGCGCGCGTTAGTCAGTCATCGCGCCTTCCCCCGGCGGCAGCGGGCTTCCCATCGCCCGCTGCCGCACAATTTCAAAAGCGCTTCAACGATCCGATGCCAACGACATCGGCAGCGAGCAGCTTTATCGCGCACTGCTTCGAGCGATCTCGGTCGCGGTGCGCTTTGGCAAAGGCCACAATGCAGATGTCTGCCACTCAACCTTCCGGCGAAATCGCGTATAACAGCCCTATGAAGATTCTCGTCATAGAAGACGATCGCGAGGCTGCGGATTACTTGCAGAAAGCCTTTGCCGAGGCCGGTCACACCGCGCATGTCGCCGGTGACGGCGAAACCGGCTTTGCGCTCGCCGACGCCGGCGACTACGACGTGATGGTGATCGACCGGATGATGCCGCGTCGCGACGGCCTGTCGGTCATTGCCGGTCTCAGGTCCAGGGGCAACACGACGCCGGTGCTGATCCTGTCGGCGCTCGGCGAGGTCGATGACCGGGTCACGGGTTTGCGCGCCGGCGGCGACGATTACCTGACAAAGCCCTATGCCTTCTCCGAGCTTCTCGCCCGCGTCGAGGTGCTGAACCGGCGCGCCAGTGCCAAGGAAGCGGAAACCGTCTACCGCGTCGGCGATCTCGAACTCGACAGGCTGTCGCATTCGGTCCGCCGTGCGTCACGCGAGATAACGCTGCAGCCGCGTGAGTTCCGCTTGCTCGAATATCTGATGCGGCATGCCGGCCAGGTGGTGACGCGCACCATGCTGCTGGAAAATGTCTGGGACTACCATTTCGATCCGCAGACCAATGTCATCGACGTCCATGTCTCCCGGCTGCGCGGCAAGATCGAGAAGGGCTTCGACAAGCCCATCCTGCATACGGTTCGCGGCGCCGGCTACATGCTGAAGAGTGGTTAGCTGCGGCATGGCTCTTTCCGTGCCAGCCATCATGAAGACGACGGCAGCGCGGCTTTCGGCGCTCTACTTCCTGCTCTTCGCGCTCTGCGCGGTGGCGCTCGTCTTCTACATGACCTCGCTGTCGGCGCGAATGCTGACCGCGCAGACGCAGGAGACCATCAATGACGAAGTGCTCGGCCTTGCCCGCGCCTATCAGCGCGGCGGCCTGCCGGTACTGGTCCGCGTGGTCGAAGCGCGCTCGCGCCAGCCCGGCGCAAACCTTTACCTGATCGCCGACGCCAACGGCCAGATCCTGACCGGCAATGTGCAGAGCCTCGAACCTGGCGTTCTCGAAACCGAAGGCTGGACCAGCAGTCCGTTCTCTTATCAGCGCTTTGGCGAGGGAGAGCTCGAGCGCCTGCGCAACCTTCCCGCCGAGCAGGGTACCACCACCCAATCCGAGCAGAACGATGCGCAGGCGCAGGGCGAAAAGGGCCACAACGCCATTGCGTTGGTGCTGCGGCTGCCGAACCAGATGATCATGCTGGTCGGCCGCGACCTTGGCGAGCCGGAACGGTTTCGTGCCGTCATCCGCCGTGCGCTGATGCTGGCGCTCGGCATGATGGGGCTGGGCGGATTGCTGATCTGGTTTTTTGTCGGCCGCGCTGCGCTGAAGCGCATCGACAGCGTGTCGGAAGCCAGCCGTCGCATCATGGGCGGCGATCTGTCGGGCAGGCTGCCGGTGACGGGGGTTGGCGACGAGTTCGACCGGCTCTCCGAAAATCTCAATGCCATGCTGGCCAGGATCGCCACGCTCAACGAAGGCTTGAAGCAGGTTTCCGACAACATCGCGCATGATCTGAAGACGCCGCTGACCCGGCTGCGCAACCGGGCCGAAGCGACGCTTTCGGGCAAGCAAAAGCCCACCGACTACCGGCAGGCGCTGGAAGGCACCATCGCCGAGTCGGACCAGTTGATAAAAACCTTCAACGCCATCCTGATGATCTCCCGGCTGGAGGCTGGCTACTCGTCTGAAAATACGAACCGCGTCGATCTTGCGGAAGCCGTGCGCGATGTCGTCGAGCTCTATGAGCCGGTGGCGGAAGAGGCGGGCGTGTCGCTGGAAGCAGACGCGCGCGAGGCGGTGTCCGTCAACGGCAACCGCGAACTGATCGGCCAGGCGCTGTCGAACATCGTCGACAACGCCATCAAATATTCGACCGGCGCCAATGCCCAGCCGGCGGTGCGCGTCACGCTCGAGCGAGCCGGTGCGGACGTTCGCCTGTCGGTTGCCGACAATGGCCACGGCATTCCCGACGATGGCGACCGCGCGCGTGCCACGGAACGTTTCGTGCGGCTGGAGAAGAGCCGTTCGCAACCGGGTTCGGGTCTTGGCCTCAGCCTCGCCAAGGCCGTCATGACATTCCACAATGGCCGGCTTGAACTCTTGCCTGGCAATCCTGGACTATCCGTGGTCATGAGTTTCCCGGTTCGGGAGGATCACTGATGAGCACGGCTGCGAGAGCGAAAGATTGGCTGCTGAAGCCGGCGGCCAGGCTTGTTCCGCTGGACGAGGACCGTGCGCGGCTGGAACTGGCCGAGATCGCGTCCGCCGCACGCGAAGAAGGGCTGACGCGGCTGGCCAAGTTTCTGGCCGGCAAAGGGGAGGGCCAGGATTTCCTCGCCGCCGTCTTCGATCTGTCGCCGTTCCTGCGCGATACGGCACGTCGCCGGCCGCAAATCCTGGACGGGCTGTTCGAGCAGACAATCGAGGCTCGGCTGAAAGCGATCCGCGCCGCCATAGACCAGGCGCATTTGGCGGAGACCCTTTCGGAATCCGGCCTGATGATGGAGCTGCGCCAGTGGAAGGCGGAGGCGCATTTCCTCATCGCGCTGGCCGATCTTGCCGGCGAGGCCGAAACGGCGCTGACGGTCCGGCGGTTGAGCGACCTCGCTGACGCCTGTACCCGTGCCGCCGTCGACTTCCTGCTGCGCGACGCGCACGGCCAGGGCAAACTCAAACTGCCGGATGTCGACAATCCGTCGAAACAGTCGGGTTGGATCCTGCTCGGCATGGGCAAGCTCGGGGCACATGAGCTGAATTTTTCCTCGGACATCGATCTGGTGGTTTTCTTCGATCCGGAAGCACCGGCGGTCGTCGACCCGCTCGACGCCACCGAATTGTTTTCGCGGCTGACGCGCCGCCTGGTTCGCATCCTGCAGGACCGCACCGAGCACGGATATGTCTTCCGCACCGATCTGAGGCTGCGCCCCGACCCCGGCTCGACACCGCTGGCGATCCCGGTCGAGGCGGCACTGCGCTACTATGAGGCGCGCGGCCAGAACTGGGAGCGCGCCGCCATGATCAAGGCACGTCCGGTGGCCGGCGATCTGGCAGCGGGCGCTGCCTTCCTCAAGGAGCTTCAGCCCTATATCTGGCGCAAATACATGGACTACGCGGCGATTGCCGACGTCCATTCGATCAAGCGCCAGATCCACGCCCACAAGGGCCATGGTGAGATCGCGGTCAAGGGCCACAACGTCAAGCTCGGGCGCGGCGGCATTCGCGAGATCGAATTCTTCGTCCAGACCCAGCAGCTTATCGCCGGCGGACGCTTCCCTGAACTGCGTGGCCGCGAGACCGTGCCGATGCTCGGCGAGCTTGCGACACGCGGCTGGATCACCACCGAGGCGCGCGATGCGCTCGCCCGCCAGTACTGGTTCCTGCGCCGCGTCGAACATGCCGTGCAGATGGTTGCCGACGAGCAGACCCACACGCTGCCGGAAGATGATGAAGGCTTGGAGCGCATCGCCCGCATGCTCGCCTTTGCCGATGCTCCTGCCTTTTCCCAGGCGTTTCGCGCCTCGCTGCAGCAGGTCGAACGCCACTACGCGGCACTGTTCGAAACAGCACCGGAACTTTCGACAGGCATCGGCAATCTCGTCTTCACCGGCGATGTCGACGATCCCGATACGCTGCAGACCTTGCACGGCCTCGGCTTCCAGCGGCCAAGCGACATCTGCCGCGTCATCCGAGGCTGGCATTTCGGTCGCTATCGCGTCACTCAGTCGGCGGAGGCGCGCGAGCGGCTGACGGAATTGACGCCGGCTCTGCTGCGCTCCTTCGGCCAGACGCGCCGGGCCGACGAAGCGCTGATGCGCTTCGACGAATTTCTCGCCGGCCTGCCGGCCGGCATCCAGCTGTTTTCCCTGCTGCAGTCCAATCCGGCCCTGCTCAAGCTCCTGGCAACGATCATGGGTGCGGCGCCCCGGCTGGCGGCGATCATCACCCGCCGGCCGCATGTCTTCGATGGTCTGCTCGACCCGGCCTTGCTGACGGAGCTACCGGACCGCGCCTATCTGTCGGCACGGCTTTCCGCCTTTGTCGAGGGCGACCGGCTTTATGAGGACGTGCTCGACCGGCTGCGCATTTTTGCTTCCGAGCAGAAATTCCTGATCGGCGTCCGGCTGCTCGCCGGCTCGATCGATCCGGCGCGCGCCGGCCGCGCCTTCTCCGATCTGGCGGATCTCACCATCGAGGCTGCGTTGCAGGCGGTGACGGCCGAATTCGCGGCGCGCCACGGCACCATTGCCGGCGGCGTGGTTGCGCTGCTCGGCATGGGCAAGCTCGGCAGCCGCGAGCTGACCGCCGGATCGGATGTCGACCTGATCCTGCTTTACGACCACGCGCCGGACGCCGAGGAGTCCGATGGCGACAAGCCGCTGGCGCCTTCGCATTACTACACCCGCATGACGCAGCGGCTGATCGCAGCTGTGTCGGCGCCGACGGCGGAGGGCGTGCTCTACGAACTCGACCTGCGCCTGCGGCCATCAGGCAACAAGGGTCCTGTGGCGACCCATATCGATGCCTTCAAGAAATACCAGCGCCAGGAAGCCTGGACCTGGGAGCACATGGCGTTGGCACGCGCGCGCGCCATAGCTGGCGACGCCAGCCTGTGCAGTGAGGTTGAAGCGGAAGTGGCGGCGGTGCTTGGTCAGCCGCGCGACGCCGCAAAGGTGATGGCCGAGGCCTCGGAGATGCGCGCCATGATCGAAAAGGAAAAGCCGCCGCGCGACCTGTGGGACATCAAGCTGATCCCCGGCGGCCTGATCGATCTCGAATTCATCGCCCAAGTCGCTGTCATCACCGGGCAGGTAGGCGCCGGGCCGCGCGTTACCGGTACCGCCGAAATCCTTTCGCGCCTGTCACCGGGCTTCGCCAATGCCGGGGCGAGGCAGGAGCTTTTCGACGCCTATGCGCTCTATCTGGCGCTGACCCAGATGACGCGGCTGTGCCTTACCGGAGCCTTCGAGCGCGACGACGTTCCGCCGGGGCTTTCGGATCTGCTTCTGGCGGTGACCGACCTGCCGGATTTCGATGTGCTGGAAGCACACCTCAAGGAGACGTCGCAGAAGGTCAGGAAGGATTTCGACCTTTTGCTTCGTGCCGGACGATCGTGATGAACGGCCGCCGGATCGCATCGGGGGTGACGATGCAACAGGAGATGACCATGAGAAAGTCAACCAAACTTGCCCTTGCCTTCGTAGCCTTGGCCGGCGCCGTCGGCACCACGGCCTATGCCGAAAACAATGCCAGCGCAAAAATGCGCGAAGGCACGATGATGCGCCTCGACAAGGCAATGAGCGCTTCCGGTGACACCATCAACTTCGACCAGTTTTCCGACGCTATGAACGCGCGGCTGAAGAAGCTCGTCGCCGACAATGGCGGCAAGCTGACCGTCGCCCAACTCGCCGATGCGCTTGAGAAGGCCCGTTTCGAGCGGATGGCCAAACGCATCATCGCTCGCTACGACACCAAGGGCGATGGCACGCTGACGTCAGACGACATCACCAGTCGGGAGAAGAAGGTCTTTGCCCTGCTCGACAGGAACAATGACGGCAAGATCGAAAAGCGCGAACTGCCCAAGGGCGGCCGCTTCGGTCGCCACCGTCAATGGGGCGGCGACGGCGAAGACGACGGCGGCATGGAGTGAGATCCGAGGCAGGCTCCGGCGCCTCGGTCGGAGCCTGTGTTTACTTAAGCTGCCGCTTTGATCGCCAGCACGCTCTTCTTCACCGGAATGCGCACCGACACGATAGTGCCGACACCTTCGCTCGACCGGATCTTCAGCGCGCCGCCCTGAAGCTCGGCCAGCGAACGTGAGATGGCAAGGCCAAGGCCGGACCCGGCATGGCTCTTGGAGAACTGGTTCTGCACCTGTTCGAACGGCCGTCCGAGCTTTCCGAGCGCCTCCTTGGGGATGCCGCAGCCATTGTCCTCGATCGTCAGCACCAGCGCGCCGGATGTGTTGCGGGCCCTGACCGATATGTGGCCGCCCTGGCCGGTGAACTTCACCGCATTGGACAAAAGGTTGATGACGATCTGCTTGATCGCACGGCGATCGGCGACCAGCGTCAGCGCATCGGCAATGCGCGTTTCCACGGAGATGGCCTTTTGCGCCGCCTGCAGCGAAACGACGCGTACGGTTTCGCTGATCAGCGGGCCGAGGTCGATCTCTTCCCGGTCCAGAGAGAACTGGCCGGCCTCGATCTTGGACATGTCGAGAATATCGTTGATGACGCCCAGCAGGTACTTGCCGCTGCTGTTGATGTCGGTGGCATATTCCTCGTAGCGCTCCGATCCGAGCGGGCCGAACAGCCCTTGTTCCATCAGTTCGGAGAAGCCGATGATGGCGTTCAGCGGCGTGCGCAACTCATGCGACATGTTGGCCAGGAATTCGGATTTGGCCCGGTTCGCCGCTTCGGCCCGTTCGGTTTCCTTCATGTATTTGCGGTTGAGGTCGACCAGTTCGCGCGAACGCTCCTCTTCGGCCCGCCGCGCGAGGCTGAGATCATGGATCGTTGCCATCAGCCGTCGCTCACTGTCGACCAGCTTCTCCTGGTGCAGCTTGATCTGGGTGATGTCGGAACCGACCGAGACGATGCCGCCGTCCCGGGTCTTCAGTTCGTTGACCTGCAGCCAGCGGCCATCGGCCAACTGCCGCTCGAAAGTGGCGCCGCCCTGCAGGCCGCTGGTGTGGGCAAGCCGCCTTTCGGAAGCAAAGGCCAGCATGCGTTCTTCCAGCGCCGCGCGCGCGGTGCCCGGCATCACGTCGCGGTCCGAAAGCCCGTTGTCCTGCTGGTATTTGGAATTGCACATGATCAGGTGCTGCGTCGAATCCCACAGCACGAAGGATTCGTTGATGTTCTCGATCGCCGTTCTGAGGCGAAGGTCGGCAGCCTCGGAACGCAGCGCCAGATGACGCTGTTCGGTGACGTCGACGGCGATGCCGATCAGCTGGATCTCCGGCGCTTCCGGATCGATGACCTGTGCCCGTGCGCGCATCCAGACCCATTGGCCATCGGCATGGCGCATGCGGAACACCTGATCGATGTGATCGATCTCGCGTGCGACGATTCTGTTGGCGAGCTCGAACAGGTCGCCGTCCTCGGGATGGATGATCTGATCGACCTCGCCGAAGGACAGCATCGTTTCGCAAGGCTTGTAGCCGAGCATGTCGTACATCGAGCGCGACCAGTACATCTTGCCGCGCACCATGTCCCAGTCCCACAGGCCGCAGCGGCCGCGAACCAGCGCCATGTCGATGCGCTGATGCGCTTCGAGGTAGATGCGGTCGGCCGCCTGCGCACGTGCCGCCTGGCCGAAATAGGCATAGAGGATGACGATCAGCACACCGGCCGTCAGCACGAACAGGGTGACGTTCAGCGAAACGGTCTTGCGCCAGGCATCGAAAACCGCGTCCTGTGGCACCAGGGCCGCCGATGCACCCTTTCCGCCATTCGCGAGGCTGACCGCGGCGTACCAATCCCGTCCGTCGATGTTGACGTCCATGACGCCCGCACGATCGCCGAACATGAACAAGGGCTGGCCGCCCTCGACGAAGCCGTCCAGAGAATGGCCCTGCCATGGCATCGAGCGTGGCGTCACCGCGACGATCTTGAAAGCGCTGTCGGTGATGACAAGCACATGGCTGCGGCCCATTGCGCCCTGACGGCTGGTGGTCTCCAGTAGATCCTGTATGGCGCCGGGCACCGTTTCCGAGGTGGTGGCGAGCGAACTGGCCAGCTGGCCCGCCGCCAGCGTCAGGATCGCCTTGGCATTGCGCTCGACATCGTCGCGCTCGTTCATCAGCGACAGCACGCGCAGCGCCGCGATGACGATCAGGAAAGTGATGATGAGGACGGGTATTGATCGGCGCAGCAGCGGCTCGGCGGCCAGAAGCCGCCGGTAGGCCGGTTCGGCGATGAGTCGCGTATTCCCGGCAAGACCGTCGCCGCGCGTCTCACGATGCGCAAAAACCGTCCCTCCGGGCGCGCCCCACGCGTCCGCCTTCGCCATAAATGGCACTCCCCGAATTTGCCTATGCTGCTTGGTGATCCGGCAAACGCCGCACTTCCGAATCGTCAGTAAAGAATCAAAGGTGATTCGCCTTGTCCAGTGGTCCGGCGAAAAAAGATTAAAAATCGACTAAAATAATGGGCTTTCGCTGGCGCAGCGCCTAACGGAAGCCGCTGCTGGCAGGTCCTGGTTGAAATTCACCAGCTTGGCGGCGTGCACGGATCTCCCTTCTGCCACAACAAGGGGAGAAGAAAGAGAGCGGCTAAGCCAGCGTGCGCTCGACAATATCCCGCAGATCCGCCGACAGGTTTTCGGCGCCGGCGATCGAGAGCAGCGCTTCCCTGGCCTTCGCCTGCCGCAAGGGTTCGAGCGAACGCCAGGATCTGAGCGCCGTCGCCAGCCTTGCCGCCACTTGCGGGTTGCGCTTTTCAACCTCGAGGACGGTTTGAGCAAAGAACCAGTAGCCTTCGCCGTCGGCCCGGTGGAAGCCGGTCTGATTGGCGCTGGAGAAGGTGCCGATCAGCGAGCGCACCCGGTTCGGATTGCCCATCGAGAAGGCCGGGTGGTTGGTCAAGGCCTTCACGGTGTCGACGGTTTGCGGCCCCGGTACGCTGGCCTGGATCTGGAACCATTTGTCCATGATCAGCGGGTCGGACCCGTAGGTCGTCTCGAAAGCCGCCAGCGCCTCGACCGCCTCGGGCGAACCGTGGTGACGATGCGCGAGCACGGCAAGTGCCGCCGCGCGGTCGGTCATGTTGGTCGCGGACTGGAAATGCCCGGCAGCGAGTTCCGCTCCGCCCGGCTGCAGCGACAGATAATCCAGCAGGGTGTTGCGCAAGGCGCGTCGTCCGGCGCTTGCCGCGTCGGGGCTGAACGCTTCTCTGTCGGCAAGGCTGAGGTAGAGGCCCGAAAAAACGTCCCGGTTCGCAGTGCCGATCGCCAGCGCCAGTGCCTCGCGAGCCGCATAGATGGCATCGGGGTCGATGTTCCTGCCGATGTCGCGGGCAATGTCGGCTTCGCCGGGCAGGGCCAGCGCCAATGCCCGATAGGCCGGCTCCAGCGTCTCGTCGCCGGCAATGCTGCCGGCGAGCTCGGTCAGCCGCGGCGCAAAGGCCGGCTGCTTGCCGCCGAGGATCTCGCGGAACGCTGATATCAGCGCATCGGTCAGCAATGTGTTGAAAGCCTGCCAGCGCGAGAAGGCGTCGCTGTCATGGCGGGCAAGGAAGAACTGGTCGTCGGCTTTCTGCTCGACGGACAATGTCACCGGCGCCGAAAAGCCGCGGTTGAGCGACACGGCCGGGCGCTCGGTGACGCCTGAAAACCGCACCATGTGGCGGCGCTTGCGGATATGGATGACGCCGTCCTCGACGCTGGCGCCCTCGACGCTGCTATACGGCACAGGCTTGCCGCCGGCGCCGATCAGCCCGAAAGCGAGCGGGATGTGCATCAGCCGCTTGCGGCTTTCAGAGGGTGTCGGCGGCACCGACTGCTCGATTTCGAGTGTGAACTCCTGCGCGGCCGGATTGTGCGCCGAACTGATCGTCAGGTTCGGCGTTCCCGCCTGATGATACCAGAGCGCGAACTGCGACAGGTCGCGGCCGGACGCATCCTCGAACACCTTGATGAAATCCTCGATCGTCGCCGCGTCACCGTCGTGCCGCTCGAAATAGAGGTCCATGCCGGCGCGAAACACGTCGGCACCGAGAATTGTGCGGATCATGCGCACCACTTCGGAGCCCTTCTCGTAGACCGTCGCGGTGTAGAAATTGTTGATCTCGCGGTAGCGGCGCGGCCGCACCGGATGCGCCAGTGGGCCCTGGTCCTCTGGAAACTGGTGGGCGCGCAAGGTCCGCACTTCGGCGATGCGCTTGACCGCGCGCGAGCGCTGGTCGGCGGAGAATTCGTGGTCGCGGAAAACCGTCAGGCCTTCCTTCAGGCAGAGCTGGAACCAGTCGCGGCAAGTGATTCTGTTGCCTGTCCAATTGTGGAAATACTCATGCGCTATGATCGCCTCGATATTGGCGAAATCGGCGTCCGTCGCGGTCTCCCGGTCGGCCAGCACATATTTGTCGTTGAAGATGTTGAGGCCCTTGTTCTCCATCGCGCCCATGTTGAAGTCCGACACGGCGACGATGTTGAAGACGTCGAGATCGTATTCGCGGCCGAACGCCTCCTCGTCCCATTTCATCGACCGCTTCAGGGCGTCCATCGCATAGCCGGCCAGCGTCTCCTTGCCGGGCTCGACATAGATGCCGAGCTCGACCGTGCGGCCGGACAGGGTGACGAAACTGTCCGCGAGCCGGCCGAGATTGCCGGCTACCAATGCGAACAGATAGGACGGCTTGGGGAAAGGGTCGTGCCACACGGCATAATGCCAGCCGTCGCCGAGGTCGCCCTTTTCGAGCGGGTTGCCGTTGGACAGGAGCAGCGGCGCCTCGTCGCGCATTGCCTCCATGCGCACCGTGTAGACGGACAGGATATCGGGACGGTCGAGGAAATAGGTGATGCGGCGAAAGCCCTCGGCTTCGCATTGCGTGCAGTAGACGTGGCTCGAGCGGTAGAGGCCCATCAGGGCTTCGTTGCCCGCCGGCGCCACCTCGGTCTCGATGAGCAACTGGAAGCGCCGCGCCACCGGTGGCTCGAGGATGGTCAGCTGGTCAGGCGTCGCCAGCAGATCCGCCGGTTTTACCTTCTTGCCGTCGATCTCGATGCGCTTGAGCGTCAGCCCGTCGCCGTCGAGCACCAACGGTGCCGACACGGAGACGCCGTCACGGCGCTCTATCGTGAGCACGGCGGTGACACGCGTTGCGTCTGGCGAAAGGCGGAAGGTGAGGTCGGTTTGCGGAATGAGGTAGTCGTTGGGGCGATAGTCTTCGAGCTTGAAGACCTGGCCGGTGTCCGTGCGCATTCCGTGGGTTTTCCTGTCGATTGCCTTGGCGGCGGATTGTGTCCGCTGGTCCAAGAAATTTGAAGTCCGCGCTCTTTACACGAAACGGCCCCTCGACAAAACTGAGGCAATGCCTATTTCAGGCGTTCGTTCTCCTGTCATCATCACGAGGCATCCATGACCGTCGTCACACCGAAATTCGGCATGGGCGCATCCGTGCTGCGGCGCGAGGATGCCGCCTTCATCCAGGGGCAGGGCCGTTATACCGACGATATCCAGCCGGCTGGCGTCCTGCATGGCTATGTCCTGCGTTCGCCGGTCGCCAAGGCCAGCTTCACCATCGGTTCGACCGAGGCGGCGAAGGCCGCACCTGGCGTCCATCTGGTACTGACCGGCAAGGACCTTGCCCATCTCGGCGATCTGAAATCCGGCGTCATGCAGGAACAGCCGGACGGCACCAAGGCGCCGACGCGCGACATCCCGATCCTGTGCCGCGACCGCGTCAACTATGTCGGCGATGCCGTTGCCTTCGTCGTCGCCGACAGCCGTGCCTTAGCGCAGGATGCCGCTGAACTGATCGATGTCGACTATGACGGCGAAGACGCAGCCTCCGGGACCGCAAATGCACTTGCCGAAGGCACGCCGCTGGTCTGGCCGGAGCTCGGTTCCAACCGCGCCTTCAGCTACCACATGGGCGACAGGAAAAAGACCGAAGCGGCTTTCGCCAAGGCCGCACACGTCACCCGCATCGAGTTCGTCAACAACCGGCTGGTCTGCAACTACATGGAGCCGCGCTCCGCGATCGGCGAATGGAACGCCGAGGAGAAGCGCTTCGTGCTGACCACCGGGTCGCAAGGCGTGCACTCCATGCAGTATATCCTGGCCAGCGTGTTCAAGATCAAGAAGGGCCAGTTGCGCGTCATCACGCCTGATGTCGGCGGTGGTTTCGGGCCCAAGAGCTTCGTCTACCGCGAATATCCGCTGGTGCTGGAAGCGGCGAAGCGGCTTGGCCGCCCGGTGAAGTGGGCCGGCGACCGCACGGAACACTTTCTGACCGACGCGCAAGGCCGCGACAATTTCGTCACGGCCGAGATGGCACTGGACAAGGACGGCCGCTTTCTCGGCATGAAGGTGGACCTGCTCGCCAACATCGGCGCCTATATCTCGCAATATGGTCCGTTCATCCCCTATATCGGCGTCACCATGTCGACCGGTGTCTACGATATCCAGGCGCTCGACGTCTCGGTGACCGGCCTCTACACCAACACCTGCCCGGTCGATGCCTATCGCGGTGCCGGCCGGCCGGAAGCAGCCTTCCTGCTGGAAAAACTGGTCGATGCCTGCGCCCACGATCTCGGCCTGCCCGTCGAGGAGATCCGCCGCCGCAATTTCATCCGGCCGGAGCAATTTCCCTACCGGACGCAAACCGGCCGCCTCTACGACACCGGTGAATTCGAAGGCCATATGGAGCGCGCCATTGAGCAATCCGAATGGAAAGCATTTCCGGAGCGGCTGGCGCAGTCGAAGGCCGGCGGAAAAATCCGCGGTCTCGGCATGGCGACCTATATCGAGGCCTGTGCCTTTCCGGGCTCGGAGCCGGCCTTCGTCGAACTCAATGGCGACGGCACGGTGACGCTGAAGATCGGCACCCAGACCAACGGGCAGGGACACGCCACCGCCTATGCGCAGTTCCTGTCGGAAAAGCTCAATCTCGACATCGACAAGATCCATGTCCGCCAGGGCGATACCGATGAATTGAAGGCCGGCGGCGGCACCGGCGGCTCGCGCTCCATTCCGCTGGGGGGTGTGTCGGCTTCCCGCGCGGGCGAGGATCTGGCCAACAAGATCAAGCGCATCGCCGCCGACGAGCTGGAGGCTTCTGCCGGCGACATCGAGTTGTCCGATGGTGTTGCCCGCATCGTCGGCACCGATCGCTCGCTCGATTTTTCCAGCATCGCCAAGGCCGCCAAGACGCCTGACGACCTCAAGGGCTTTGGCGAGTTCGTGCAGGACGAATGCACCTATCCCAACGGCACTCATATCTGCGAGGTCGAGATCGATCCCGACACCGGCGCGACCGAGATTGTCCGCTACACCATCGTCGACGATTTCGGCGTGACCGTGAACCCGATCCTGCTCGCCGGCCAGGTGCATGGCGGCGTCGTGCAAGGCGTCGGCCAGGCACTGACCGAGGACACTATCTATGGCGAGGACGGACAGCTGTTGACGGCGAGCTTCATGGATTACGCCATGCCGCGCGCCGACAATTTCCCGTTCTTCCATTTCGAGACCCGCAACGTGCCTTCGACCACCAATGCACTCGGCATCAAGGGCGCGGGCGAGGCTGGCACCATCGGCTCGACCCCGGCGGCACTCAATGCGGTGACCGACGCGCTCTGGCGCGCTTATGGCGTCAAGCACATCGACATGCCGGCAACGCCGGCGCGTATCTGGGCGACGATCCGAGAAGCGTCGGGAGCGTGACAGCGGGCCCCGGCAGCCCCTCGGCCACAGCCAGCGATGATGCCGGCGGGCACGACACGCTTACCGGCATCATGCTCAAGATCGTGTCGGTGGCTGTCTTCGTCGGCATGCAGACCTGCATCAAAGCCGCAGGCACCGTTCCGGCCGGCCAGATTGTCTTCTTCCGCTCTTTCTTCGCCATCTTCCCGATCATCGCCTTCCTGGCCTTCAGGAAAGAGCTCGGCACTGCCTTCACCACCAAGCGTCCGTTCAACCACATCGCCCGCGGCCTGGTCGGCGTCTGCGCCATGGGGCTCGGCTTTTTCGCGTTGACCCGGCTGCCGCTGCCGGAAGCGATCACGCTGAACTACGCGCAGCCGCTGCTGGTGGTGGTGTTCAGCTCCATCTTCCTCGGCGAGGCTATCCGCGTGTATCGCTGGAGTGCGGTCGCGGTCGGCCTGGTCGGCGTGCTGATCATCTCCTGGCCGGAACTGACGCTGCTGAGTTCCGACCGGGCGCTCGACGACCAGGAAGTGCTTGGCGTCATGGCCGCTCTTGTCGCGGCAGCGATCTCGGCCGTCGCCATGCTCTTGGTGCGCAATCTCGTGCAAAGCGAGCGCACGGCGACCATCGTGCTGTGGTTTTCGGTGACGGCGAGCGTCATGTCGCTGCTCTCGCTGCCATTCGGCTGGCAGGCGCTGACGCCGCTCCAGGCGGCCCTTCTTGTTGCCGCCGGCTTCTGCGGCGGCCTTGGCCAGATCCTGATGACGGCGGCCTATCGCCATGCCGAAGCCTCGGTCGTGGCGCCGTTCGAATACACCTCGATGATCCTAGGCCTCGTCGTCGGCTATCTCGTCTTCGGCGACGTCGCCACGCTCCATATGCTTGTCGGCGGCCTGATCGTCGTCGCCGCCGGCATCTTCATCATCTGGCGCGAACGCCAGCTCGGCCTGGAGCGCACCCGCACGCGCAAGGCATCTTTGCCTGAAGGGTGATTACGAACGTTCGGCCCGTTCCTTCGCCAACCGAACCAGCACCGTCCTCGTCTGTTCATCGGCGGGGAAAAACGATTCGATCGCCAGTTCCGAAAGCGTCACGTCGAGCGGCGTGCCGAACACGGTGATGGTGCTGATGAACGACAGCACCTGATCGCCATGCGCCAGCCTGAGCGGATGCACGATGGCGTTCGCCTCGACCGGCGACGGCCGGCTGCCTCTCAAGCCTGACGGATAAGTCCTCAGCTCACGCTCGAGTTCGATCAGCACCGCGTCGCCGCTCGCGTCATTCTGGTGTTTCAGGCGCTCGAGCAGATGCGTGCGCCATTCCTGAAGATTGACGATGCGTGGCGCGATGCCGCCGGGATGCAGGCTGAGGCGAAGCACGTTGACCGGCGGCGTCAGCAGCGAAGCCTCGCTGACATCGGCAAGGAAGGGAGCGATGGCGGCGTTGGCCGAAACCAGGTTCCAGTGGCGGTCGACAGCGAGTGCCGGGAACGGCTCGTGGCCTTTGAGCACGATTTCGACCGCCGCCATCGCCGGTGCCATTGTCGTGTCGGTCAGCGAGCGTTCGCCGAAACTGGGAGCAAAGCCGGCGGCGAGCAGCAACTGGTTGCGTTGCCTCAGCGGGATCGACAATTGCTCGGCCAGATGCAGCACCATGTCGCGCGAGGGCGCGGCGCGGCCGCTTTCGACGAAGCTCAGATGCCGCTGCGAGATTTCGGCCTCCATGGCGAGGTCGAGCTGCGACATGCGCCGGCGCGTGCGCCATTCGCGAATGAGGCTGCCGGCGGAGGTTTGGGCTGTTGTCATGAGTGGATGGTTAGGCTGGTGAGGACGGCATTTCAATTACCTGCAAGGTTATCGCTAGGTGAGCGCTCGCAGCTTTGCCTTCACTTCGAGGAAATCCCGCCACGCCAGCTTCTTATGCGACGGGGTTCGCAGGAGATAGGCCGGATGCAGCGTCGGCATGGCCGGGATGGCGATGCCGGATGCCGTCGTGTGAACGCGCCAATTGCCGCGCAGCCGCAATATGCCTTCCGAGGTGTTGAGCAAGGTCTTGGCCGACGGGCCGCCAAGGTTGATCAGCACCTTGGGATTGACCAGCTCGATCTGCCGTTCGATGAACGGCCGGCAGATCTCGGTTTCGTGCGGCGTCGGCGTGCGATTGCCCGGCGGCCGCCAGGGAATGACATTGGCGATATAGGCTGAAGTGCGGTCGAGCCCGATCGCGGCCAGCATGCGGTCGAGCAGCCGGCCCGAGCGGCCGACGAAGGGCAGGCCCTCGATGTCCTCGTCGCGGCCGGGCGCCTCGCCGACCAGCATGACGGCGGCTTCCGGGTTGCCGTCGGCAAACACCAGGTTCTTGGCGGTGGCCTTGAGATTGCAGCCCTCGAACGCCGCCATATGCTGGCGAAGCTCGTCCAGCGTCGTTGCTGTGGTCGCCAATTGGCGGGCAAGTGCCGCCTGCGCTTCGTCGGGAACCGCAGTCGTCGCAGACGGCGACCGCGCAACGGGTGGTGCATTTGCTCTGTCCCCGGCTTCGCCGCGGGACACGGTCGTCGAGCGCAGCGGTGCGGCGGTGCCACCCGAAGGCGCTGCGATCGGCGCGCGCTCCATCGGCTTTGGCGCAACCTCGGCGAACCGGTTCACCGGCTGCTCTTCGAGCGCCTCGTCGACGCCCACGCTGGCGTAAAACGCCAGCAGGTCGGCGATATCAGGTCTGTTGGTTGGGGAAGCGGCAGTCATCGATTCACATTCGTCCGCGTGGCGGCAATTTGCAAGGCTGGCAGCTTGGGTTCCTTCGGAGCCTCTCGCCGGCGCGTTGGCTGACGGAGCATCAAACGAAAAACCCGCCTGTGCGGCGGGTCACTGGCGCAACTCAGCACCATAGGCAAAAATGTACCATAGCTGAGCTCACCGAGTCAAGAAAAAATTCCTATCGTGTCAGCCCGTTGGTATGCGCGGATCCTGCACCAGGTAGAAGGTCCATCTGGGCGTGTAGTCGGTCATCAGGAATTCGAAGCTGGCGGTTTTCAGCGGGTCGACCTTGCCATTCCTGAACAGCAGCCGGTCATAGGGTTCGAAATCGCGATCGAAATCGGCGAAATTGCTCGACCGGATATTGTCCGGCGTCTTGTTGCGCTGGTCGAAGGAAAGCCCGTCGCCGAACACGCTCGGCTGGTTCAGGATCTCCTGCAATTCGAACTGGAATTCGACCCAGGCCTGGCCGCTGTTGTTGAGCACCTCGATGCGCATATACATCATGCCGTTGGCGAATTCGCCGGCCTTGCCGAAGGCCTGGATCGGCTTTGTCGTGCGGATCGTCAGCGTCACCGGCGTTGACGAAGTCAGCTCTTCGGTGATGACGAACGGATCGTCCTTTGTGCCGATGCCCGAGGCTCCGGTGATGTGGAAGCCGCCCAGCTCGTCGGAGAAGGAGTAGGCGCCCGCCGCCCAGACCTTCACTTCGTCGGCGGCAGCGTGATGCGGCGCCAGCATCAGAAGGGCCCAAAGGAGCGCCCGGCGGATCCGGCCGGGCGGGAAAAGAAAGCGCGTCGATGAAAAGCCGGCTGGCCCAGGAAAGCGCATGGCGTGAAGTATGGCCGATAAGCAAGCCATCGAACAATTAAAAACGCGCGCCCCGCAGGCAATGCCAGGCGAAAAGCAGTCTTCCAGCCTCGCAATGCGCGACTTTTTGGCCAAAACGGCATTGTCACGTATGCGCCGGTTTCCTGTCGTCAATTGATGCGCTATGCAGCGCGGGAGCCAGCAAGATACCCGAATGGGATAAGCCAGTGCGGAGGGGTTGATGAGCGACATCGAACGCGAAAGCATGGAATTCGACGTGGTTATCGTCGGTGCCGGGCCGGCGGGCCTCGCCGCCGCCATCCGCCTCAAGCAGGTCAATCCCGAGCTTTCGGTCGTCGTCCTGGAGAAGGGCGGTGAGGTCGGCGCCCATATTCTCTCCGGCGCCGTCGTCGATCCGATCGGCATCGACCGGCTCTTGCCGGGCTGGCGCGACGAGGACGGCCATCCCTTCAAGACGCCGGTCACCGCGGATCATTTCCTGGTCCTTGGTCCTGCCGGCTCGTTCCGTCTGCCCAACATTTTCATGCCGCCGCTGATGAACAATCACGGCAACTACATCGTTTCGCTGGGCAATGTCTGCCGCTGGCTGGCGACCAAGGCCGAAGCGCTCGGCGTCGAGATCTATCCGGGCTTTGCCGCTGCCGGCCTGCTCTACAATGAGCAAGGCGCCGTCACCGGTGTCGTTACCGGCGACATGGGCGTCGAGAAGGACGGAACGCACGGCCCGGGTTTCGCACCCGGCATGGCGCTGATGGGCAAATATGTGCTGATCGGGGAGGGCGCTCGCGGCTCGCTCGCCAAGCAGCTGATCGCCAGATACAAGCTTTCCGATGGCCGCGAACCGGGCAAATACGGCATCGGCCTTAAGGAACTCTGGCAGGTCAAGCCGGAGAACCACCGGCCGGGGCTGGTCCAGCATTCCTTCGGCTGGCCGCTTGACTTGAAGACCGGCGGCGGCTCGTTCCTCTACCATCTCGAAGATAATCAGGTGGCGGTCGGCTTCGTCCTCCATCTCAATTACAAGAATCCCTGGCTGTCGCCGTTCGAGGAATTCCAGCGCTTCAAGACCCATCCGGCGATCGCGGCTACGTTCGAAGGCGGCAAGCGGCTGGGCTATGGCGCGCGCGCCATCACCGAGGGTGGCTGGCAGTCGGTGCCGAAATTGTCCTTCCCCGGCGGTGCGCTGATGGGCTGTGCCGCGGGCTTCGTCAACGTGCCGCGCATCAAGGGTTCGCACAATGCCGTGCTGTCCGGCATGCTGGCGGCCGAGCATGTCGCCGAGGCGATCGGCGCCGGGCGCGCCAACGACGAACTCGCGTCCTACGAGGAAGCCTGGCGCGCGACCGACATCGGCAAGGATCTGAAGAAGGTGCGCAACGTCAAGCCGCTGTGGTCGCGCTTCGGCACCATCGTCGGTGTCGGCCTTGGCGGCCTCGACATGTGGCTGAACACGCTGTTCGGTGTCTCGCCCTTCGGCACGCTGAAGCATGGCAAGGCCGACTACGCAACGCTCGAGCCTGCCGCCCGGCACAAGAAGATCGCCTATCCGAAGCCCGATGGCGTGCTGACCTTCGACAGGCTGTCCTCGGTGTTCCTGTCCAACACCAATCACGAGGAAAACGAGCCGGTCCACCTGCTTGTCGGCGACATGGAGCTGCAGAAGCGTTCCGAGCACGATGTCTTTGCGGGCCCCTCGACGCGCTATTGTCCGGCCGGGGTTTACGAGTGGGTCGACAAAGACGGCAACGCCGCCGCCGATCCCACGGCCAAGGATGTGCGCTTCGTCATCAACGCGCAGAACTGCGTCCACTGCAAGACATGCGACATCAAGGACCCGAACCAGAACATCAACTGGGTGCCGCCGCAAGGCGGAGAAGGCCCGGTCTATCAGGGCATGTAGGCCCGAGCCGGCCGCAGCGCGCAAAGGTCCCGACGATGGCTCGGGGTCTCCCGTGGCATGTGGAACATTAGAACTGTTGAAACTGCCGCGCGCTTATGGTTCCATTCCTTGACGATAAGGAGATGGCCAATGCGCCTGGCGGTTCTGGCATGCCTTGTGGCGATCGGTGCGCTGTTCGGTTTGGCTTCGGCGGCCCCGGCCGGCACCAGGGTGGTGGTCAAGACGCGGACCTACCACATCACCGGGAACACGGGGCTGGCACTAGTCCAGGCTATGGACCGCAAGGGGCCGAAGCACGGCTTCATGACGCATGCCATCGCGCTGACCGGCTACGCTGTGGATTGGGACCTCGACACCAGCCAGGACAATGGCGTCTGCCGCTTGCGGCGTGCCAACGGCACGCTCAATCTCTTCTACACGTTTCCGCGTGTCGCCTCGGCCACCACCCCGACGCTCCGGAAGCGCTGGACGCGGTTCTTCGCCGGCGTCCGCGCCCATGAGGAAACCCATGGCCGCATCGCCAGGGAGATGATGCGGGCCACGGAAAGATCCATCTCCGGCCTCAGGGTTGCCGACGACCGGTCCTGCTACAAGACACGTCGCGAGGCACAGCGACGCATCAAGGCCACCAATGCCGCATATGAGGCCAAGCAGCTCGCTTTCGATGCGCGCGAGCATCGCGACGGCGGCCATGTCCAGCATCTCGTCATCGCTTTGGTCAGGCCCTGATCTTCCAGCCGTGTCGCCGAATGGATCGTCACGCCGCCCTTGCTGAAAACCTGGTCGATCGGCAGGCCGGCGAAGCGCCGCAGGAAATCCGGCAGCCTGATGTGGATCCAGGTCGGGCCGGCAGAAGGCATGACGGTCAGCCCGCCAAGCGCCGCGACCCGACGCACGGCGGCACTCCATGGGGCGGCATTACAGTCGCCCGCCATGATGGCCGTCTCGCCGAGCGCGGAAAGCGGCTCCGTCAACTCGCCGATCTGCCAGTACTGCTCGCGTGGCCAGGGCCAGCTGAGATGGATCGCGGCGACATCGACGTCGATGCCGCCGAAGTCGACGGTCGCTGTCGCCATGGCACCACGCCTTTCGCAACGCGCCTCGGTGCCGGCGGCAAAGGGCCGCCGCGAGAGCAGCGCGACGCCGAATATCTTGTTAGGGTAAGGACAGAGGATCCGGTATGGATATGCGCTGCTGATATAGCCAAGCTCGGTCGCCCACATCGCCGACACCTCGTCGAGGGTGATCACGTCGGGATTGGTCCGGCCGATCAGCGACAGCACCTTCTTCGGCGTTGGATTGTCGTAGCGCAGGTTCATCTGCAGCAGCTTGTAGATCGCGCGGTCTTCGTTCCTGGCTTCATAGGCCGCCTGAACCGGCCACAGGCGGGAGAAGGACAGCGAGCCGGAAGTGGTGGCGAAGGCCGCCGCGGCAAAAAGCAGTGCCACGGCCGCTTGCAGTCGAAATGTCGTGGCCAGCAGCGGCAACGCGCAAAGCGCCATCAGCACGGCAAGGTGGACGCGGAAATGCGAGAAGGAATCGAAGGCGGGATGCAGCGTTCCGAAAAACCCGGCCACCAGCGCGATCGAACAGGCCAGCATTGCCAGGAACGCAACCGAAATCAGCAATGTCCCGAAGCCCGCTCTCTCCATGCCGCCTGCTTATCGGCAGAAATGCGGCTCAATCAAGATGGCGAAATGCCCATGCGATGCGTGGAAGCGGCCTACTGGAACGCCGTTTCCGAAAAACTTCTGAGCTTGCGCGAATGCAGCCGTTCCATCGGCATTTCCGCGAGCTTCTCCATAGCCCTGATGCCGATGGTCAGGTGCTGCGCCACCTGGCGCTTGTAGAATTCGGTCGCCATGCCGGGCAGCTTCAACTCGCCATGCAGCGGTTTGTCCGAAACGCACAGCAGCGTGCCGTAGGGAACACGGAAGCGGAAGCCATTGGCGGCGATGGTCGCCGATTCCATGTCGAGTGCGATGGCGCGAGATTGCGACAGACGCTGTACCGGCCCACGCTGGTCGCGCAGCTCCCAGTTGCGATTGTCGATGGTGGCGACGGTGCCGGTGCGCATGATGCGCTTCAGGTCGTAGCCCGAAAGGCCGGTGACTTCGGCGACGGCTTCCTGCAACGCCACCTGGATCTCGGCCAGCGGCGGGATCGGCACCCAGACCGGAAGATCGTCGTCCAGCACGTGGTCCTCGCGCACATAGGCATGCGCCAGCACATAGTCGCCCAGCGCCTGCGTGTTGCGCAGGCCGGCGCAGTGACCGAGCATCACCCAGGCATGCGGCCTCAGCACCGCAATATGGTCGGTGATGGTCTTGGCGTTGGAAGGCCCGACGCCGATATTGACCATGGTGATGCCGCCATGTCCCGATTTCTTCAGGTGATAGGCCGGCATCTGCGGCAGGCGCGGCGGTGCAACGCCTTCGCTGGGCGCGCTCTGCCCGCCCTTGGTGATGACATTGCCCGGCTCGACGAACTCCGTGTATCCGCCGCCGCCATTGGCCATCAGGTCGCGGGCGCGGGCGACGAATTCGTCGATGTAGAACTGATAGTTGGTGAACAGCACGAAGTTCTGGAAATGCTGCGGCGTGGTTGCCGTATAGTGCGACAGCCGGTGCAGCGAATAGTCGATGCGCTGCGCCGTGAAGGGCGCCAGAGGCCTCGGCTCGCCGAAGGCGACTTCGAAGGTGCCGTTGGCGATCTGGTCGTCGGTGCCGTCGAGATCGGGCACGTCGAACAGGTCGCGGATCGGCCGCTTGATGCGCTCTGCCGTCGCGCCGTCGACATGGGTGCCTTCAAGGAAGGCGAAATGCAGCGGGATGGGTGTGGTCGATTCCGACACCGTGACCGCAACCCCATGATTGCGCATGATCAGGCGCAACTGCTCGACGAGGTAGCTTTCGAACAGGCCCGGCTGGGTGATGGTGGTGGAAAAATGCCCAGGCGTCGGCATATGCCCATAGGCCTGGCGCGAGTCGATCTGGGTGAATGAGTTGGTGGTGACGCCGATCTCCGGATAGAAGGCCCGGTAGCGCTTGCCATTATCACCGCCTGCTGCCGCCAATTCTGCGAAGGAGTCGCGCAGGAACCTGGTGTTGCGATCGTAAAGCGCCTGCAGTGCCTTGACGGCCTTTTCAGCGCTATCAAAGCTTTGCCGGCCAAAAGGCTCCGGCATGACGACAGATTCGATGGCTTGTGGGTAGATTCGCTTTTCCATGGCTCAATATAGAGACTTGGATCGGCACTTGGGAGGGGTGTCGCGACCGAAGGCGGCCAAAGCGCCGTTTTTCTTCAACCGCGCTGCAGGCTGACCAGAAGCACAAAGCCGACGCCGGACTTCTTCAGGGCCGGTGCGTCGATCGTCGAGCCGGCGTCAGCGCGCATCATCGGCACGGCCAGGACCGGAGCGGCCAGAACCGTCAGGATAAGCGCCGCCCGCGGCAGAAGCCGAAGGGTCTTGAGAACGTTGGCGGCGATGCGGTTCATGGCGTTCAGCTTTTCTTTTCGAGGTCTTGGTTTCTTTGTTCAGTTGCGAAGATGGGTGGGGCAGGCGAGGCGGCAGGTTCTGGAACTGGCTTCGTCCCAGGCGCGGGCCGGACGGCCCGCTTCAGCGACGAGGATGGCGAAGAACATTCCAAACAGGCTCACCAGCAGGCAGACGATGGTGAAGCGGCGAGCAAGCATTGGGTCGGTCTCCTTCAACACGCCGGAGAATGCCCTGATGCAACTGAACCGGCTCTGATGGCGGCGTTCATCTGCGGTTCAAGATGATTGACGGGGTTTCGACGGCGCCGGCGTCGGTTGGATAGCCGCCGGCCTCCATCGAGCATCACCGGCGCAGGATGTGTCGACAAAACGAAAACGGGGCCCGTCGGGGCCCCGTCATCAGGTCGGAAAGATGCGCTCGATCAGAGCTTGTGCCAGGTCTGGCTCTTGCAGATCAGCCCGCCGAGCACGCAGCCGCTCATCTTGAGAGAGGTGCCCGACAATGTCGCCTTGCCCGAATAGGTCTTGTCGTTTGCCGGATCGGTGATGTTGCCGGCATATTTGTTGTCGCCCGTCGCCTTGAGCGAGCCGATGGTCTTGCCGGCATATTTGCCGGACTTGAGCGTGATGGAAAACGAGCCGCCGCCAGCGATGGCTGCGGTGTCGCCGGCCTGCGTCTTCCAATTGCCCTCGATCGGATCGGCCCAGGCCGCACCGGCCATGATCAATGTGGCCGCAAGGGCCAGGCTCACTCTTCGAAACATGTCTTCCTCCCTTTAGATGTCCGGCCGGATGCTCCGCCTCGGTCTGCCGCTTACGCAAACGTAAGCTAATCCAGCTCCCGGCAAAACAAAAGCGGTGCCGCAACGGAAGACTTTCGGATTTTGAAGGGCCCCGAATGCGCCTCCTGGCCAAGGAAATGAAACGATCGGCGCATCGCCTTTGTCTCCTGTGGTTAGCGAAGTCTTGAATTGGCATCGGGAAATTTTCGTCAAATTTGACGCAAGCAGGCTGAATTGCTGGCTTTGTATCCTTAACGAATTTCCGCGTTTACCTCTTGTTTTAGCTTTGTTTTCCTCAAATTAAGCACGCCATTTAACGACGGATTCAAGCCTGCACGGCATTCTCGAAAGCATCGGAAGAGCAGCCGCCAAGGACGAAAGAAGGCAGCTCTCGGGAGCCTGACAGGGGCCGGAAACAGGGGATTGAAATGGCACGTTTTGAAATGCTTGAAGCAGGTTTCGGCGCCATGGGGGCAACTGCCCAGGCCGACATCCTTTTCGAACTGGGCATGATGTATGCGACCGGCCGCGATTGCGAGACCGATGTCGTTGCCGCCCACAAATGGTTCAACATCGCCGCCATCAAGGGCTCGGCCCGCGCCGCGGAACTGCGCTCGGAACTGTCGGCGGCCATGTCGAAGGTCGAGATCGCCACGGCGCTTCGCGAAGCCCGCGAATGGATGACCATGCACTGAAATCTGCCAATCGCAGACAGGCCTATCGAAGACAGGGAAGCTCCGGGATCAAGGCCGCACAGACGGCCGGACCCGGCGAAATTGAAGGCCGCGCAAGACGGTCACGAGGGCAAGAGAAAGAACGCGGCAGGCCGCAAGGCCCAGTCGTGCGCGACACAGGGAAGCTGAGCGGGATTTTTAGGGGCGGGGCGCCTGGAGATTGCTCGACGGGCAAAAAAGCCACGACCAGCCGGAACAAGGCTGGCGTGGCTTTTTGCGTGGATGACGTCTTGCAGGCCCAATCGAGCGGCGCCAATGCGCCTAGACAGGCCGAATGAAGGATGAAATTGTCCCGCCTCTCTGGAAGAAGCGTGGCCGGGGCGGCCGCGCGTGAGTGGAGGAGTTCTACCATCATGAAAAAATTGAGTATTTTGAACGCGGCCATATTCGGCCTGATGATGAGCACGCCGGTCGCATTCGCCGACGATATCACCTTTGCGGTGATCGGCCCGATGACCGGACAGCTCGCCACCATCGGCGATCAGTTCAAGCAGGGCGCACAGGCCGCTGCCGATGCGATCAACGCCGCTGGCGGCGTCAACGGGTCGATGATCAAGCTTGATATCGAAGACGACCAGTGCGATCCCAAGCAGGCGGTGTCGGTTGCCAACCGCGTCGTCGCCGATGGCGTCAAGTTCATCGACGGCCATGCCTGCTCGGGTTCGAGCATTCCGGCCTCGGCCGTCTATGCCGAAGCCGGCGCGCTGATGATGAGCCCGGCTTCTTCCAACCCGGTGCTGACCGACGCGGCCGCCAAGGCCGGCTGGCCGACGATCATGCGCCTTTATACGCGTGACGATGCGCAGGGCGCCTTCATCGGCCCATGGATCGCCAAGAAGTTCGCCGGCAAGAATGTCGTCGTCCTGCACGACAAGAGCGCCTACGGACAGGGCGTGGCTGACGCCGTCAGGGCAACGATGAATGCCGGCGGCCTCAAGGAGGTCTACTATGACGGCATCAACGCTGGCGAGAAGGACTATTCGGCTCTCGTTACCAAGCTCAAGGACTTGAAAGCCGACGTCGTCTATTTCGGCGGCTACCATCCTGAAGCTGGCCTGATCCTGCGTCAGTCGGCGGAACAGAACCTGAAGTTCCAGCTGATCATGCCGGACTCCATCGCCTCGCCGGAATTCTGGCAGGTCGCTGGCCCGGCCGGCGAGGGCACCATGTTCGTCTTCCCGTCGGATCCGCAGGCAAAGCCGGAAGCCAAGGCAGCCGTCGAGAAGATCAAGGCCGGCGGTTTCGTGCCGGAGGGCTTCACGCTGTTCTCATACGCCACCATCCAGGCATTCGCCGAAGGCATCAAGCGTGCCGGCAGCGACGATCCGGCCAAGGTTGCCGAGGCGCTGAAGAACGGCACGCCGATCAGCACCGTTGTCGGTAATGTCACCTTCGACGAGAAGGGCGATCTCAAGAATGCCAGCTACGACATCAACCAGTGGCATGACGGAAAATATGCGCCGATCGCGCAGTAATCGCCGGCCCGGCGACTGAATAGCATAGGGAAATGGCCGGGGTCGTCCCCGGCCATTTTCTTGTTTGCCCTGTAGTCTGCCTTTCGAACCGTCAGCTGGTTACAGCGGCCGAAGCGGCTTGTTCCTCGACGAACCGTACCAGCACCGTCCCGTCGGTCACCTGCACGCCCTCGGTGGCGATCTCGGCGATCACGCCGTCATGCGGCGCGGCGATGGTGTGTTCCATCTTCATCGCCTCCAGGATCAGCAGCGGCTGACCCTTGATCACGGCATCGCCCTTTCCCACGCGCACCAGCTTGACCAGTCCCGGCATCGGCGCGCGCAGGCTGCCTGAACCCGCCGCTGCCTCGTCGGCTCGTGCGAGCGGGTCCGGCACCGTAAAGGTGTAGCCGACGGCGCCTTCGAACACGGTGATGTGGCCTGGCCAGCGGGCGAGGCGTGGTGTTGAGCGAAAATCACGCGAATTGGTGTCGTCATAGGGCTTGTCCAGCGTCACCTGGAACCGCCCGTCATGCCGCACCGAAACTTTCGCCACGATTTCGTCTTCGCCAAACTTCAATCGTGTGCGTCGCGCCACGCTGTGGAAATGCGCATAACCGGCAAGCGACGACCACGGATCGTTGGGTGACGGCGATGCTCCGGCGCCGGAGGCCGCAACGGCCGCGGCAGCGATGGTTTCGCCGGTCGGCGGCGCGACCTCGGTCAGCGCCGTCTGGTGCCTGGCGATCAGGCTGGTGTCGACGTCGCCTGCGGCGAAATCCGGATCGGCGGCGAGAGCGGCAAGAAAGGCGGTGTTGACGGTCGAGCCGGCGATCTCGGTCCGGGATAGCGCCGCGCCAAGCGCCTCCAGAGCCGCCTGCCTGTCCGTTGCGTGGACGACCAGCTTGGCAATCATCGGGTCGTAATAGGGCGAGATGGCGTCACCCGCTCGCACGCCAGTCTCGATGCGAATCGTGGCGCCTTGCGGGGCCGCATCCGGAAATTTCAGATGATGCAGCGTACCGGTCGCCGGCAGGAACCCTTTTGCCGCGTCCTCGGCATAGATGCGCGCCTCGAAGGCATGGCCGACGAGCGCGATCTCGCTTTGCGTCTTGGGCAGCTTTTCGCCTGACGCGACCCGCAACTGCCACTCGACCAGGTCGGTGCCGGTGACCATTTCGGTGACCGGGTGCTCGACCTGCAGACGGGTGTTCATCTCCATGAACCAGAAGCGGTCGGCCTTCAGGCCCTGCGAGGCATCGACGATGAACTCGATGGTGCCGGCGCCTGAATAATTGATCGCCTTGGCGGCCTTCACTGCCGCCTCCGTCATCGCCTTGCGCAAAGCGGGCGTCATGCCGGGCGCCGGCGATTCCTCGATCACCTTCTGGTGGCGGCGCTGCGCCGAGCAATCGCGCTCGTAGAGATGCACGACATTGCCCAAATTGTCGCCGAAGACCTGCACTTCGACATGGCGCGGCTTGTCGACATATTTTTCGACCAGCACACGGTCGTCGCCGAACGCGGCTTTCGCCTCGCGCCGTGCGCTGGACAACGCCTCGGAAAACTCATCGGGATGCTCGACCCGGCGCATGCCCTTGCCGCCGCCGCCGGCGCGCGCCTTGATCAGCACTGGATAGCCGATCTCGCGCGCCTTGGAGGCAAGCAGCACGATCTCCTGCGCCTCGCCATGATAGCCCGGCACGACCGGCACGCCGGCCTTTTCCATCAGCCGCTTGGCGGCGTCCTTCAGCCCCATGGCACGGATAGAGGCCGCGGATGGGCCGATGAAAATAAGCCCCGCCGCTGTCACCTGGTCGACGAAATCGGGATTTTCCGACAGGAAGCCGTAGCCGGGATGAATGGCTTGCGCACCCGTTGCCAGGGCCGCCGCGATGATCTTGTCGCCGCGCAGATAGCTTTCGCCGACGGGCGAGGCGCCGATATGCACCGCCTCGTCGGCCATCTCGACATGCAGGGATTTTGCGTCGGCATCCGAATAGATGGCGACGGTACGCACGCCCAGCTTCCGAGCCGTACGGATGACACGGCAAGCGATCTCGCCGCGGTTGGCGATCAGGATCTTGGCGAACATGGAGCCTCCGCATGTAAGGTTCGAAGTCCATGGGAAGCATGGCGCTTGAACACCCCCCTCTGACCGGCAGGACAGAGGGGGGTGCTGTCTCGCGAGCCTTTTAAGCCCTCGGAGTAAACCTCTCCCTTACCAGGGAAGTGCTCTACCTTGCGGTCGGCTGTACCTACTTCGAGGCCGCGATCTCGCAACTGCCGCCGGTCGTGACTTTGTAGTGGCCGCGGGTGGACTGACAGGATTTCATCGCCAACTCTTCGGCCGTCTTTTGAGATGGTGCGTTGAGGTGGCCGCCGCAAACTATGTACGACGACATTATCCGTGCGTAGGGAGTGGTTGCGTACGCTGAATGGCCACCGGCCGCGACATAGGCCTTGTAGGCCTTGGTGCAGGGATCCTTGGGATTTCGCGGCAGGTACGGCGGGAAACGCTTGTCTCCCTCGCTTCCCGCCAGTGAGCCGGCCATGCCCGCGCCGCACGCCGCGATCGTCAGCAATCCGGCAAATATCGCCATGGCTGTTCGCTTGGAATTCGTGGATTTCATTTTGTCTTCCCCAAGGAGAAAAACCGGGCGCTTTCCGGTCTATTTGGACGCGGCGATGCTGCAGGCGCCGGCGACGGTAACCTTGTATTTGCTTTTGCTGGCCTGACAGGATTTCAGTGCCAGTTCCGCCGCCGCCTTTTGTGACGATGCATTCAGCTTCACGCCGCAAACGAAGTACTCGGTCGCCGGAACGATTGGCGTCGCCGCGAAAGCCGAATGGCCTGCGGCTGCGAGATACGCTGCATAGGCCTTCCCGCAGCCCCCGGTGGTTCCTATAGGAATGGTCACCGGGTAGCGCACGTCGCCCTTGCTGCCTGCCAGCGATCCGGCCATGGCAGCGGTGGAGGCCGCCACCATCAGCAAGCCTGCCACTATGGGGGTGGCTGCTCGTTTGAAGGTCCCGGATTTCATTCTGCTTCCCCCATTCGCAAAAAAGTCTCGGCCGGTTGCTTATTTCGATGACGAGATTGCGCAGCCGCCACTCGCGGTCTTGAGCTTCCACCGTGTCAACCCGGCCTGGCAATTGCGCAGCGCCGTCTCTTCCGCCGCCTTCTGGGACGGCGCGTTGAGCTTCGTCCCGCAGATGATGTAGAGGTCGACAACGCGCGAATAAAAGGTTGTGGCGTAGGCCGAATGGCCGCTCGCCGCGACGTAACCCTTGTAGGCAACGTTGCATTCGCCCGAACCCAAGGTCGGCGGAAAACGCACGTCTCCCTTGCGTCCTGCGAGCGATTCCGCCGAGCTGATGCCGGTCGCCGTTAATATTAGAAATGCGGAAAGTATCGAAGCAGCCGTTCCCTGGCAATATTTCAGTTTCATTTCCAGCCCGTCCCCATTGCCCCATGCTGGATAAACAGTAGCGAATATTTTGTCCCCCCGCCAGTTCACTGTTTGAGATTCGAAGCCGCCTATACTGACCAATCGCTTGGTCCATACAGTTCAGCCTTTTCACACGGCAGCAACGGCCTGCCGGTATAGTTCCGCCGTTTGGCTGTCGAAGTTGACCGTCCATTCTCACATCCGAAACACGCCAAAGCGCGTGTCCTCGATTTCGGCGTTGAGCGCGGCCGACAGGCTGAGCGCCAGCACGTCGCGCGTCTTTGCAGGATCGATGATACCGTCGTCCCAGAGGCGTGCGGACGAATAGAGCGGATGGCCCTCATGCTCGTATTTCATCAGGATAGGCTTCTTGAATTTCGCCTCTTCCTCGGCGCTCCATTCTCCGCCCTTGCGCTCGATGCCTTCGCGTTTGACCATGGCAAGCACCGTTGCCGCCTGTTCGCCGCCCATCACCGAGATGCGGGCGTTCGGCCACATCCACAGGAAGCGCGGTGAATAGGCGCGGCCGCACATGCCGTAATTGCCGGCGCCGAACGAACCGCCGATGATGACAGTCACCTTCGGCACCCTGGCGGTGGCAACCGCCATCACCAGCTTGGCGCCATCCTTGGCGATGCCGCCTGCTTCATATTTTCGACCGACCATGAAGCCGGTGATGTTCTGCAGGAAGACCAATGGAATTTTGCGCTGGCAGCACAGTTCGATGAAGTGCGCGCCCTTCAGCGCGCTTTCGGAAAACAGCACGCCGTTGTTGGCGATGATGCCGACCGGCACGCCATGGAGATGGGCAAAGCCGGTGATCAGCGTGGTGCCGTAATTCTGCTTGAACTCGTCGAATTCGGAACCGTCGACGACGCGCGCGATGACCTCGCGCGCGTCATAGGGCTGGCGCAGGTCGGTCGGCACGATGCCATAAAGTTCATCCGCCGGATGAAGCGGCGGAATCGCTCTCCTAGAGTTCAGGCTTACAGTCTTGTTCCGATTCAGGTTCTTGACGATGCGCCGGCAGATGGCGAGGGCATGGTCGTCGTCCAGCGCATAGTGGTCGGCAACACCGGAAAGCCTGGTGTGCACATCCGCACCGCCGAGATCCTCGGCACTGACATCCTCGCCCGTCGCCGCCTTCACCAGCGGCGGGCCGCCGAGGAAGATGGTTGCCTGATTGCGCACCATGATCGTCTCGTCGGACATTGCCGGCACATAGGCGCCGCCCGCCGTGCACGAACCCATGACGCAGGCGATCTGCGGAATGCCTGATGCCGACATGTTGGCCTGGTTGTAGAAGATGCGGCCGAAATGCTCGCGGTCGGGAAACACCTCGTCCTGGTTGGGCAGATTGGCGCCGCCGCTGTCGACGAGGTAGATGCAGGGAAGATTGTTCTGCAGTGCGATCTCCTGCGCCCGCAAATGCTTCTTCACGGTCAGCGGATAATAGGTGCCGCCCTTCACGGTGGCGTCGTTGACGACGACCATCACCTCGGTGCCTTCGACGCGGCCGATGCCGGCGATCATGCCGGCCGAAGAGATCTCCTCGCCATACATCGACCATGCCGCGAACTGGCCGATCTCGAGGAAGGGTGAGCCGACATCCAGCAATTGCGCAAGGCGCTCGCGCGGCAGAAGCTTGCCGCGCGAGACATGGCGCTCACGCGCTTCCTCCGAACCGCCGAGCTCGACGGTGGCGGCCTTTTCCGCAATGTCGGCGACCAGCGCCCGCATGCGCTCGGCGTTGGCACGGAAGGTTTCGGAGGAGGGGGAGATCTGGGTTTGCAACGTGGCCATACCTACACCCCCTCCGCCATGATCTCGCGGCCGATCAGCCAGCGGCGGATTTCGCTGGTGCCGGCGCCGATCTCGTAGAGCTTGGCATCGCGCAACAGGCGGCCGGTTGGATAGTCGTTGATGTAGCCGTTGCCGCCAAGCAGCTGGATGGCGTCGAGCGCCATCAGCGTCGCCTTCTCGGCGGCAAACAGCACGCAGCCGGCGGCATCCTTGCGCGTCGTCTGGCCACGATCGCAGGCGGCGGCGACGGCATAGACATAGGCGCGCGCGGCATTCAGCGTCGTGTACATGTCGGCCAGCTTGCCCTGCACCAGTTGGAACTCGCCGATCGCCTGTCCGAACTGCTTGCGCTCATGCACATAGGGGATTGCCACGTCGAGGCACGCCGCCATCAGGCCGATCGGGCCGCCGGCAAGCACCGTGCGCTCATAGTCTAGGCCAGACATCAGCACTTCGACGCCGCGCCCTTCCTCATGCAGCACGTTGTCGAAGGGCACCTCGACATCCCTAAACACCAGCTCGCCGGTGTTGGAGCCGCGCATGCCGAGCTTGTCGAGCTTTTGCGCCACGGAAAATCCGGCAAAAGCCTTCTCGACGATGAAGGCGGTGATGCCGCGCGATTTCTGGTCCGGATCCGTCTTGGCATAGACCACCAGCGTCTCGGCGTCCGGCCCGTTGGTGATCCACATCTTGGTGCCGTTGAGCACGTAGCGGTCATTGCGCTTTTCGGCGCGCAGCTTCAGCGAGACGACGTCCGAGCCGGCGCCGGATTCCGACATCGCCAGCGCGCCGACTCGCTCGCCCGAGCACAGCGGCGGCAGGTATTTTTCCTTCTGCGCCTGCGTCGCCCAGCGGTTGATCTGGTTGACGCAGAGGTTGGAATGGGCACCGTAGGAGAGGCCGACCGAGGCCGAAGCGCGCGAAATCTCCTCGACGGCGATCACATGGGCGAGATAGCCCATGCCGCTGCCGCCGAAATCGGGGTCGGCGGTGATGCCGAGCAGGCCGAGCGCACCGAATTCGCCCCACAGATGCGCCGGGAATTCATTCGAGCGATCGATGTCGGCGGCGATCGGCGCGATCCGGTCCTGGGCAAAGCGCCGCACCATGTCGCGCAGTGCCTCGATCTCTTCGTCATGCCCGAAGCTGAGCGTGTTGGTGTACATTTTTCTCCTCCCTGCGCATGACCTCGAAAATCGACTTTGATTTCGGAAAGGGATCATGCGCGAATCAAAATGCTGCAGCGTCCTTTGCGCGTCCGAAGGGACGCGCGGCGCCGTAGGCGTCGATCTTCGCGCCGACGAGCCGCATTGTCATTGAAAGATATGTTGTGGTCACTTCAGCGATCGACAGCCGTTCGCCCGGCCGAAACCAGACGATGACGCCGGTCATCATCTGGATCAGCGCCATGGCGGTCAGCCCGGTGTCGTCGATGCTGAAGGTGCCCGTCTCGGCGCCGTCGCGCAGGATGGTGCGCAGCTCCTTCTCGTAGGCCGTGCGCATGCGCAGGATCTGCGTCAGCCTTTCCGGCGACAGGCTGCGCAATTCCATGTTCGACACATGCGTGGCGTGCCGTCGCTCGATGTGGAAAGTGATGTGGTTTTCGACATAGGCCGAAAGCCGCTGCACGGGATCCGCATTAACCGGGCGAGCTGTTTCCCACGCTTCGGTCAAACCTTCCATGTGCTCGCGCATCAGCGTGAACAGAAGCTCTTCCTTGGTCGGAAAGTAGCGGTAGAGTGCGGCCGCCTGTACGCCGACCTCGGCGGCGAGCTGTCGCATCGACATCGCCTCGTAGCCAAAACGCGCGATCAGATTGACCGCCGCCTCACGAATGGTCGCTTCGGTCTTTTCGCCATCAGACCCGGCGGTGCGTGCCATGTCAGCTCCTCTGCGGAGCAATAATAAAACGAACGTTTAATTAATTCAAGGCGCTCAATCCAGATCCGCCTTCATGCCACGATCCTGAACCCAACAGAGGCGTTTTCTGTCTCCAACTCCTCGACGTCGACCTTGGAAACCAAAGCCCCGGCCGGCCCTTTCCACAGGCGCTCGATCATTGTCGAGACCGCCTCATCGAGGCCTGCGATCTCGGCCGTTACGGACCCGTCCGCTTCATTGCAAACCCAGCCCGCAAGACTAAGGCCCGTGGCCTCATCCCGGGCCCAGGCTCTGAAGCCGACGCCTTGCACGTTACCGTAGACGCGTGCGTGCACTTTCCTGCGATGACCAGCCATGAATCTCTCCAAGCCTGTCTCGTTTTGAATCTGGCGCACGACCTGAGGAATGCAACCTGCGCGCGGACGCAATAGCTGGGCCTTCCGGCTTTAGCTGGCCTTCTGGCCTTGAATTTAATTGACTCAGTCCACTAATTTAGGATAATGGAACTGCTTTATTAGGAGCTGGCCGCAAATGTTGGACGAACGCAACGCATTGGTGGCCGATGTCCGGCGCTTCAATCGCTTCTACACGCGCACTGTCGGCCTTCTCGACGAGACGCTGACACAAAGTGCATTCACTTTGACCGAGGCGCGCGTGCTGTTCGAACTGGGTCACCGCAGCAACCCGGCTTCCGCCGAAATCGCCGGCGAGCGAGGTTTCCTGGTTGGTGCTTTTCGGCTGGAGAATGGCCCGGCGGCCTCCGAAATATCGAGACAGTTGCGTGTCGATGCCGCCTATCTGACGCGGATCCTGCGCAAGTTCGCGGGCCAGGGGCTGACCGAGGCCAGAACGGACCCGGCTGACCGGCGCCGAAGGGTCCTCTCGCTGACCGCAAGGGGCGAGGCAGCGCTTGCCAGGCTGCAGGCGGCGGCCGATCGGGATACGGCGCGGCTGATCGAAAGCGTACCCGACGACAGGTTGCATGAACTGCGCAGCGCCTTGCGCAAGGCGGGGGAATTGCTGGGTGATCCCACCCGTGAAAGCGGTGAGGTGACGTTGCGGCCGCACCGCGTCGGCGATGTCGGCTGGGTCGTGCAGCGCCAGGCCCAACTTTATGCCGAGGAATATGGCTGGACGATCGAGTTCGAGGCCATGCTCGCCGAGATCGGCGCCGATTTCATTCGCAATTTCGTGCCCGGCCGCGATTTCTGCTGGATCGCCGAGCGCGGTGGTCAGCCGGTCGGCGCGGTGTTCCTGGTTCATCACGATGATAAGGTGGCCAAGCTGAGAATGCTGCATGTCGAGGCGTCGGCGCGCGGCTTCGGCATCGGCAAACGACTGGTGGCGGAATGCGTGAACCAGGCCCGGGCTTGCGGCTACACCAAGCTGGTTCTGTGGACCAACGACATCCTCGTTGCGGCGCGCGCGATCTACGAACGTGCCGGCTTCAGGCTAGTCTCGCAGGAGCACCACCGCAGCTTCGGCAAGGATCTGACCGGCCAGACCTGGGAAATGGATTTGTAGGCGGCTTTTGCTGCCGGTTGCGCGCCAGCGGTATCCTAATTGCCCCGCGCCGCCGCCAAAGCACCGGGAAGTTCCTCGGCAAAAATGTCGAGCTCGTGATCGAGGCCGACGCTGACGCGGATGCAGCGGTCGAGCCGTGGCACCATCGGCTTGCGGATGAAGACGTCGCGTGACAGCAGGGCTTGCAGAACTTTCAGCGCGAAGGCGCCATCGCCGCAGCAATCGATGGTGACGAAATTGGTCGCCGACGCCAGTGGCTTCAGCCCGTTCGCCTCGGCAATGCCGGCGATGCGTCGGCGGCCGGCCGCGACCCGCGCCACCACGCTTTGCAGATAGTGCTGATCGGCGAGCGCCTCGACGCCGGCGATCTGCGCCATGCGGCTGACGCCGTAATGGTTGCGGATCTTCTCGAAGTCGCGGATCACCTGGGCCTCGGCGATCGCATAGCCGCAGCGTATGCCCGCCAGCCCGTACGCCTTCGAGAAGGTTCGCATGCGGATGACGTTTGGCCTGGAGATATCGATCGGCGGCAGCGCCGAGGCCGGCCCGAGTTCGCCATAGGCCTCGTCGAGCACCAGCATGGTGGTTTCCGGCAGCGCCTCGATGAAGCGGATGATCTCGCTCGCCTCCCACCAACTGCCCATCGGATTGTCGGGGTTGGAGAGATAGACCAGCGGGGCCTTGTCCCTGCGCACCGCCGCCAGCAGGCCATCCAGGCTTTCCCGGTCGTCCTCGTAAGGGACCGTCACCAGTCGTCCGCCGACACCGGCGATGTGGAAGTTGAAGGTCGGATAAGCGCCGAGCGATGTGACCACAGCATCGCCGGGCGCCACATACATGCGTGCCACCAGAGCGAGCAGGCCATCTATGCCTTCGCCGACAACGACGTTCTCTGCTTTTACGCCGTGATGCGCGGCTACCGCCACCTTCAGATCGTGATTGTCGGGATCGCAATACATCCACATGTCGCCGGCGATCTCGGCCATGCGGGCGATGACGCGCGGCGAGGGACCAAAGCTGCTCTCATTGGCGCCGATGCGGGCGCGAAAAGCGCGGCCACGCTCGCGCTCCTGCGCTTCGGGGCCGACAAACGGCACCGTCGAGGGAAGCGCTGCGATGAGCGGCATGAGGGGAGGGCGCTGATGCATGGTGGAAGCTCGCTTGAAAGGGCCTTCTTGCTAGCGCGCCGGATGGGTCGGTGCAAGTTGCCGCTGGGCAGATCCGTAACGCTGGATTCTTTCGGCCGCTTTTGCTAGCGAGACGTGATGAACAACCGTCTGCCGCCTGCTTGGTCAAAGCACATCAAGCCCGGACCCGCGCCGAAAGCGAAGGGGCCGATACTCAAGCCGACAATGAGCCAAGGAAACGCTCAATCGCGAGCGCAGGCCGACGAAGCGCTGCTGAACCAGGCCTATGCCCTTCAGCAGGCCCAGCGGCTCGACGAGGCCCAGGATCTGTGCCTTCGGGTGCTGGCGCGCACGCCAAACCATCCGCTCGCTCTGTATATCCTGGGGACCCTATACCAGCGTTACGATGACGAGATGGCCTTGCGGTATTTCGCGCGGGCGGTCGGCGAGGAACCTAAAAACCCCTACTACCACCTCAGCCTGGGCGAGGCCTATGCGAAGGTCAGCGAATATTCGCCAGCCATCAGGCATATGCTGTATGCTTTGGAACTGCAGCCCGGCCTTATCGAGGTGCTTTGTGCCCTGGGGCACGCCTACACCAAGTTTGACAAACCCGGCATGGCTTTGCCGCTCTACGAGAAGGCGCTCAAGATCAACCGCGATCATCCCAAAGTGCGGGCGGGGCTGGCCAGTGCGCTCAGCGGCCTGGGGCGCATGGATGAGGCCGCCGCCTGTCTGAAAGAAGCAATCGGACGTCGCATCGACGTGCCGACTGCCTACAACGACCTTGTGCAGACGAAAAAATTCACCGAAGAGCCGGAGGAACTCCAATCCATCCTGCGTGAACTCGGCAATCCCAAGCTTGATCCGGACAGTGCTTACAAGCTCCATCACGCTGCCGGCAAGGTGCTGAACGACCTCAAGCGCTACAGTGAGGCATTCGACCATTTCAACAGGGCGAAACGGGCCTCCGGCTACATCTTCGATATCAATCTGTATCGCCGCTGGATCGACTCCCTGATTGAAACCTTCACGCCGGACTTTCTGGCGGCCAGGGCCGGCTATGGAAATCCTTCCGAAGTGCCTGTGTTCGTGGTCGGCATGCCGCGGTCGGGCACAACGCTCACGGAACAGATCTGCGCCAGCCATCCCGATGTTCAAGGGGCAGGCGAGCTTAACAAATTGAGGCGGGTCGCCAATGCAATCGGCCTTAAAACCTCATCGGCCGGCGATTTGAGCCGGCCGGCCATGTCGGTCACGCAAGACCTGTCCAGAACGCTGGCGGAAGAGCATCTGTCCTACCTTAGGGAGTGGGCGCCTGCCGCGCTTCGCGTGGTCGACAAGATGCCGCACAATTTTGAAATGATCGGCCTTATCGGTCTTCTCTTTCCCAACGCGCGCATCATTCATTGCCGCCGTGACGCCATCGACAATTGCGTCTCTTGCTTTGTCCAGACCTTCAACAAAGGACACAGCTACAATACTGATTTGCGGATACTGGGTCTGTACTATCGTGAGTATGACCGACTGATGCGCCATTGGAACGAGGTTTTTCCAGGCCTTATATTCGAAAATCGCTACGAAACGCTGGTCGAGGATCAGGAGGCGCAGTCACGCCGCCTCATAGATTACCTTGGGCTGCCCTGGGATGACGCCTGCCTGCGTTTTTTCGACAGGGATGGTTCGGTCAACACGCCCAGCCGCTGGCAGGTCCGCCAACCGATCTATACATCGTCGGTCAAGCGCTGGAAAAATTATGAAAATGAAATTCAGCCGCTGATTGATGCATTGGGCGACCTGGCGGACAAATAATCCGTCGACTGTGAACAATCCGGACCTAAGCGGCGACCGACCTGGGTCGGAGGTGAGGCAGGGTGATCTAGAGCGACAAAAATCTCTTCAGCCATATGAGCAGGGAGGAGAAGTCATAGCCGGCGGCTGCCAGGATGGCGTTGAGGGCATCGCCTGCTAGCCGGAGAGGTAGTTGCGGCCCATTCTGTGTTCGCTCTTGATGTTGCCGGGCTCGACCGCGAGCGCCGCCGCATCTGGCGCTTGATGCTTCTGGCCGGCGGTGAAGGCCTTGCCAGACCAATGGCTTGTGGATAGTTCGCGGTCGACCAATCCAATTCCGAAATTTGCTACGAACTTTGCGGCAAGGCGTCCGTGAGCTTCGCTGTTGAGGCCGAACCAAAGGTAAGACAGCGAACTGCAGCACCACGTGTAGTGGTCGCATAAAAGCTTAAAAAAACCCGGCGGTTGCCCGCCGGGTTTTCGATCTCGCCGAAGCGATGTCTAGACGTCTATTAGAAGGAGCGCTGGAAGCGGAGAATGCCGCCGATGTTGCTCTTCTTGTCAGCGCCGAACCAACCCTTGTTAAGATCGTCACTGCCGACGTTCTGGTAGTCGACTTCGGCCGTGACCGTGAAGCCCGGAACGACGTCATAAGCGACGTTCGCCGCAATGCCGAGGTTCTTCCAGTCATCATACGAGACCTGAGCGTTGAACGAGGTCTTCTCGTTGAACTTGTAGGTGCCACCGCCCCACACTGCCCAGTTGCCGCCCCACTGCTTGTACATGCCGCGACCGCCAGCTCCGACCAGCGGATCATCGCCGAGGTTGTCGTCGGAGCCGTAGCCACCCATGACCCACAGCGACAGTTCGTTGGAGACGTTCACGTCCAGGCGAACCTTGCCGGCAACTTCTTCGTAGTTGCTGTCATACGAGACAACGCCGGTGATGGCGCCCCAGCCCTGCGTCCACTTCACGCCGCCGACAACATGCGGAACATAGCTGTCGATCGAGTAGTCGCCATAACCTTCTTCGAGCGAGACCACGGCCGAGAAACCGTTGCCAGCGTCGAAGTAGTACTGGATGACATTGGTGTCGAAGCCGCCGTAGGGAACAATCGTATCCTGGATGACGTTGCCGGCATAGCCGATGAACGTATCGAAGGCCGATTCGTCCTTACCGACGCGGAGACCGCCGAGCTGGATCCAGGCGAAATTCAGCGTGGTACCCTTGTTGTGAGCCTGCCAGTCGCCGGCAAACTCATCGGTATAGTCGCCGGTGTTGTTGCCGAAGTTGAAGCGGGTTTCGGTGTAGGTCTTCAACGTGCCGAGTTCGGTTTCCTGGCCGGTCCAGGTCTTCAGCGTGAAGCGAGCCTGCTTGTAGTAGGTGTCGTGCTCGTCGCCGGCGTTCATGCGGTCCGGAACGTTGTTGACGCCATCGTTGGTGCCGTGATCGCCCACGCCGATATCGTAGCGGATGTAGCCGCCGATGCGCAGGCAGGTCTCGGTGCCGGGGATGTAGAAGTAGCCAGCGCCATAGACGTCGCAAATCTTGACGTATTCAGCGGGTTCCGGCTCGGCGACGACGACGGCGTCGGCGGCGCGCGCACCGGAAACTGCGATCAGGGCCGCAGCGGAGCCGAGGAGAAGGCTCTTAATGTTCATTTTCTGACCTCCAGTCAAAAGTTAAAAAACGGGTCTGGGTATTCTTTGCTGAAGGACAGCGTTCCCTGCCCCATCCCCACTACCGAAAAAGATGCGCACCGCGCCGCTCCTTCGAAATCGACATTACTCATGAGGCGGCGGCGTTCAACCACGATCGTACCGGTGAAAGGGCTGCCTGGCTGCTATCCCCTGGCGTTGTTGCACAAATGACACGATTTGGCCTCACTCAGAAAGCTCTCGTTAACCATCAGGCCCGCCGCAACCCCTTGTTTGCCGCCGAATCCGGCGATGGACCGACGGAATCATGGCGAGTTCCCGAGTCGCTAGCCAGGAAACAACCGCAGAACCGCCACATGCATGGAAGATCGCGGTTCGGCGCCTTCTTATTTTTTCAGATAATGGTGCGGGCTTGTTGATTGTGCCGGCGCTTTTCTTTATCCAGCGGCGCAACGGAGAGGTGGCCGAGTGGTCGAAGGCGCTCCCCTGCTAAGGGAGTAGAGGTCAAAAGCTTCTCGTGGGTTCGAATCCCATCCTCTCCGCCATCCTGCTTCGCGCTGCGCGCTTCGCAGGACAAATCTCCTAACAATAACAAATTGATAGTCGAAGGAAGCGCTGTTCCTGTGGCGTCGCCTGACTCTCCGCAAGCCGCTGTTTCATTCGATTCTGACTGGAGGTCAGAAAATGAACATTAAGAGCCTTCTCCTCGGCTCCGCTGCGGCCCTGATCGCAGTTTCCGGTGCGCGCGCCGCCGACGCCGTCGTCGTCGCCGAGCCGGAACCCGCTGAATACGTCAAGATTTGCGACGTCTATGGCGCTGGCTACTTCTACATCCCCGGCACCGAGACCTGCCTGCGCATCGGCGGCTACATCCGCTACGATATCGGCGTGGGCGATGCGGCTTCCTTCGACGGCGTGAACAACGTTCCCGACCATCTGGACGCTGACACCAACGACACTTATTCCAAGAATGCCCGCTTCACGCTGAAGACCTGGACCGGCCAGGAAACCGAACTCGGCACGTTGAAGACCTACACCGAAACCCGCTTCAACTTCGGCAACAGCGGCGGCGATTATGAAGATCAGGTCGCTCCCTTCCCCGCCGGCTACAATCCGAACGGCTGGCAGGCTGGCAACAAGCCTGTTTCGCTGAACTTCGCCTGGATCCAGCTCGGCGGTCTCCGCGTCGGTAAGGACGAATCGGCCTTCGATACGTTCATCGGCTACGCCGGCAACGTCATCCAGGATACGCTGGTTCCCTACGGTTCGTTCGACACCAACGTCGTCCAGTATTACTTCGACGCTGGCAACGGTTTCTCGGCCGTGGTCTCGCTCGAAGAAGGCGCTGGCGCTGACACGATCGACAGCTATGTTCCGCATGTCGTTGGCGGCGTGAAGTACACGCAGGGCTGGGGCGCCATCACGGCGGTTGCTGCTTATGACAGCAACTACGAAGCATGGGCCGGCAAGGCTCGCTTGGATGTGAACGCTACCAATGAACTGTCGCTGTTCTTGATGGCTGGGTACGGAAGTGACGACGACTTCCTGGATCCGAACTTTGGCCACAACTTCTTCAAGCTCTGGGACGGCAGCTGGGCAGTCTGGGGCGGTGGCAGCTACAAGTTCAACGAGAAGACCTCGTTCAACGTGCAGGCCTCTTATGACGACGGCAAGAAGTTCGGCCTGGCGGCCAACATTGCCTACGACGTCGTTCCCGGCTTCACGATCACCGGCGAAGTTGACTACATCAACGCTGGCGATAGCGATTGGCACGACAGCTTCGACGGCCTCGGCGGTATGCTCCGCTTCCAGCGCTCCTTCTAAGGGCTGGTTCCTTACAGGTGAAATCCAGCCCGGGCGCGCAAACGCCCGGGCTGTTTTTGTTTCGTGACTGGATCAAGGCAAACGGAAGGATGGGGGTAACGGTAGCTGAATGAATCCGTGGAGTGGTTTCGTGGGATCCGCTGATGCGCGGATGAGATCACAACTGCGTGATTAAAATCTCTTGAAAGGACGCTTCCAAGCGGATAGGTCTGATCTATCCACTCGGGGGTGTGGCGAATAAATGACAAACGAAGCAATTCAAGGGGGCGTTTCCTCTGATCCCTTTGCGATGTTTTCTTCTCAAAAAATAAAATACAGCTTCAATAAAATAAGAGAGGTAAAATCGCACCGGGTCGGAGATCTTTTTTCAGTATATCGCGACATATTATGGGATGACGGGCGGCATAAGTATAATGTCAGCTCTTTCATCGGCGAAATAGACGAGATTCTCCTTGGGGAGCGTTTCAGCGCCTTTGACCAAAGTACCCTCGACAACCTTATCGGCACCTTGCGCCAGCGCGGCAACAGCAACGCAACCATCAATCGAAAGATGGCTGCCCTCAGCAAACTGCTGCGCAAGGCTCACAAGATGGGAGATATCCACAGCCTGCCCGAGTTCCGCCGCCAGAAGGAGCGGGCGGGTCGGATTCGGTTCCTCGAAAGGGACGAAGAGGCGCGCCTGTTCGCCGCCATCAAGAGCCGCAGCGAGGATGCCTACAGGCTTTCCGTCTTCCTGGTCGACACCGGATGCCGTCTCGGCGAGGCGCTCGGGCTGATCTGGAACGATATCCAGGAGCATCGCGTCTCGTTCTGGATCACCAAATCCGGCCGTAGCCGCACCATTCCAATGACCGAGCGGGTCAAGGAGGTCATCAAGCTGCCTCCCACCGAGGGCCGCCGGCCCAAAGGACCGTTCACCAAGCTCAGCCAGGCACAGTTCCGTGCCATCTGGAACGACGCGAAGGCCGAAGTCGGCCTCGGTGCCGACGATCAGGTGGTGCCGCATATACTGCGCCATACCTGCGCCTCGCGTCTGGTCCAAGGCGGCATCGACATCAGACGCGTGCAGATGTGGCTCGGCCACCAAACGTTGTCGATGACGATGCGCTACGCGCATCTGGCCACCAACGATCTCGATGGCTGTGTCATCGTGCTGGAAACGCCTCGATCGACTCAGCCGGGCGGCAATTGCGCTGAAGGCTCCATGTTTTCTTCGCCCGTGACGACGCCTTCGTCGCCGACGGCAGAGCGGAAAACGAGGGACGAGGCAGCCGCCGCCGCTAAGGAGTCGCCGAAAGCGACTCGGAAAAGTTCAAAAGCCAAGTAGGCTGAAGAATCGTGCCTATACTATCATAGCTATCCCGTGACCTTGTTTGGTCATGGGGTTTACTTCAGGATATTCTTCCGCTCGGCCTGATCGAGAAAAGCGCCTATGTCGCCCGGTAGGCTGCCGGTCTCGAGGAACGGCGCATGGCCCTGGCCCTCGACGGTGATCGTCTCCATCATGAAATGGCGCTCTTTCATCTGCTTGAGCGTGTCTATCGACAGCAATCTCGAATTGGCACCACGTATGGCGAGCAACGGGATGGCGGCCAACGCCTCGAATTGAGGCCATAGATCAGGCAGCTTCTGCGTCAGATCGAGACTGGCAACGGTATCCACCAGCTTCGGATCGAAATCCGGCACCAGTCCACCATCCGTTTCGCGGTAGAGAGCCCATACCATCCGATCCCAATCGGCGCCGGCAAGGGCGGAGAAGTCTTCGCCATGCACACTGCGCTGGGCGGCGGTCGTCTGTGTGCGTGTTTTCGGTGCCGGGTCGCGCTCGAGATAAGACTGGATATGGGCAAGTCCGGCCGTCTCGATCACCGGTCCGATGTCGTTGAAAACAATGGCTTTCAGGACGGATGGCCGCATCGTCCCGAGCACATGGATGATCAATCCCCCGCGCGAGGTGCCGATGAAGGCCGCTTCTCCGATGTTCAGCGCCGCCAGCCCGGCGAGAATGTCGCCGGCCTCCACGCCGACATTGTAATTTTTGACGTCGGGATCATAAGCTGACTGCCCGCGCCCGCGGTAGTCGAAGGCGATGACCTTTCGTGGAGTTGCCGCATGCGTCGACAGATAGAGCGCCAGCTCGTGAAAATCCCTGGCATTGCGGGTCAGGCCAGGCAGGCAGACAACCGGCCAGGGTCCGGAATTGGCCTCGCCATAGACGCGCGCATGGAGTTTTAACCCGTCCGGTGCGCTGTAGAAGAAGTCGGAAAAAAGTTGCTCGCTTGCCATCGGAATGTGCGACCTCGCTGTATCAATCTGGACAGCTACAGGCGAGGGCAGGGATGGTCAATAAAAGGCGCTCTTGCCTTCTCCCACAAGTGGAGAAGGACAGAAAGGCTCAACTCCGCCCGTTCACCAGATCCCCGACAATGTCGTATTTGCCGGAAATACGCATCTTGTAGACCTCGTAATTCTCCATCACTCGCTGAACGTAACTTCTTGTTTCCGTGTAGGGAATCCGCTCGATCCAGTCGACGACCGCGTCGATGTCCTTGCCGCGCGGGTCGCCATATCTGCCCACCCACTGCCTGGCCCGGTTGGGGCCGGCATTGTAGCCGGCGAAGGTCAGCACGTAGGAGCCGTTGAAGCGGTCGAGCTGTTCGCCGAGGAAGGCCGAACCAAGCGTCGCGTTGTAGCCGGCATCGGTGGTCAGCCGTGTTTGCGAAAACTGCAGCCCGGCCTTCTTCGCCAATTGCCTTGCGGTTCCCGGCATCAGCTGCAGCAGCCCGCGCGCGCCGGCGCTCGACACGGCGCCGATGTTGAATTCGCTTTCCTGGCGGGCGATCGCATAGGCCAGCGCCTTGCCTGAGCCGGAAATGTCGGCCGAATCGGGAATGACGCCGAGCGGATGCGACAATGCGCCGACATCAATGCCGCGCGCCCCGGCGATCTTGCCGATTTTCAGCGCCATGAAATGGTTCCCTTGCTTTTCGGCAAGGACAGCGAGCAGCGCCAGTTCGCCTGGACTGGTCAACTGCCCGGCAAGGTCGCGATAGAGCGTCTCGGCATAGCGATCGTAGCCCGCCTCCTGCAGCCGCTTGATGGCGCTGACGGCCTCGCGGCCGGCAAAGTTCTGCCGGTCGGCGGCGCTTGGCGAGGGATAGACGATGTTGAGCGCCTGCCGGCCGACACGTTCGGCGGCAAGCTGGCCGTAGAATGTCGTGCCGTAGGCAGCGGCGCGCGCAAAATAATCCTTGGCGTTGCCCGGGCCGCCGACTTCGGCGGCACGGCCGAGCCAGTAATACGCGCGCGACAGCGTCATCGGCCCTTGGGCAAGGTCGGCGATGCGAGCGAAATGCGTTGCGGCAAGCTTGGGGTCGCTCAGGCCGCGCAACGCGTACCAGCCGGCATGGAATTCGGCGTCGGCCGCATTGGTGGCACTTTCGGCAGCGTGTGTAGCGACAATCTTGTACGCGGCCTTCATGTCGCCCTGGTCGACCAGTTCACGCGACAGCACCCGGCGCTCGACCCACCAGGCATCCGGATCGACCAGAGCTTCGCGATCGGTCGGTGCCTGCATCACAACGGCTGCAGCGCCGGCAAAATCCTCCTGCTTGCGCAAATATTCGGCCTGCGCGAAGAAGTAGCCGGCCGAACGTTGCATTGCCGGCACGGCCTTCAGCAGCTTGGGCGCGTTCTTGTCGCCTTTGTCGGCCGCCGCCCATGCATCGGCGAGCTGCTGGGCGCCGGCGAGGCCGGCGACGCGCAGCGCGGAATTCGCGCGGTCGGCATAGAACATGCGCTCCATGCGAAAGCGGTGGTCTGCGGCCGGGATCAGGCTGCCGAATTCCTTGATCAGCGCCGCCTCGTCCTTGGCCTCCAGGATCGCGGTGCGCCAGAAGGGCGACAGCACGGAACGCGCCGCCTTGGTATTGCTGGACGCCACATAGGCGCGGGCGAGAACCATCACGCCTTCGAATGTCTGCGGCTGGCTGCCATCGAACGCCCTGATGACGATGTCGGGGGTGGGGTTCTCTCGATAGAGCGCGCGCTCGCTGTTCTTGCGCAGGGCTACGGTCCCCGGCCAGTTGGGCAGCATCTTGGCCGCAGCAGTGATATCGTCGCTCGGAACCTTGTCGCCGCCATAAAGCGCGATCGCCCAGGCAAGGATATGCTGGTCGAGCGACTGCGCCGGAAGGGCATCGCGCACGCCACGAGCGCGGGGACTATCACCCTGCGCCAACGCATCCAGTCCGCTTTTCAGAGGGGCGACGTCGGGCAAGGGCGCCTGTCGCGTTCTGTCCTGCAGGTCTGGCAGCGCAATTGCCGCGCCTGGAACCGGAATGGCTGAGGTGACCCGTGCGTCCACGCTGCCGCTGATCGCCATGCCCGGCATCAGCGCGAGCGCGGCGCCAAGCAGCGCGAGAAGGTGAGGCCGACCGCCCGGCATGATCCCTAAATCTTTCCTTGTCCTGGCATTCCACAAGCTGGCGAAGATGCCTCGAAGCCTAGACTTAGGTCGTGAAGAGCCCGTAAACAAAGAGTTAGCGAGGCCGTTCGAATTGCGCTTGCTGGCACCATGGCAATGCTTGCCGCGCAACCATGTCGAGACTATGGTGCGCCGCTTCGCTTTCGGTTAGAAGGCGCGACCACAAACACCGACACAAAACACCAGAAGTGCCAAGGAGTTGGACGATATGCTGAGAGGCTCGCTTACTGCGCTCGTGACACCGTTCGAAAAGAGCGGGCGTTTCGACGAGAAAGCCTTTCGCGCATTCGTCGAATGGCAACTCGCGGAGGGCACGACGGGCCTGGTGCCGGTCGGCACCACCGGCGAGTCGCCGACACTGTCGCATGACGAGCATCGCCAGGTCGTCAAGGTGTGCATCGAGGTGGCCAAGGGACGAGTTCCGGTCGTCGCCGGCGCTGGTTCCAACAACACCGAGGAAGCCGTCGGGCTCGTGCAGTATGCCGAGAAGGCCGGCGCAGATGCCGCCCTGGTCGTCACGCCTTATTATAACAGGCCGACGCAGCGCGGCCTGTATGAGCACTTCGCGGCGGTCGCCAGGGCGACCAAGCTGCCGATCATCATCTACAACATCCCGCCGCGCTCGGTCATCGACATGATGCCGGACACGATGGGCCGGCTCGTGCACGACTTCAAGAATATCGTCGGTGTCAAGGATGCCACCGGCAAGGTCGAACGGGTTTCCGAGCAGCGTGCCACGTGCGGCAAGGATTTCATCCAGCTTTCGGGCGAAGATGCTTCGGCGCTTGGATTCAACGCGCATGGCGGCGTCGGCTGTATTTCGGTGACGTCGAACGTCGCGCCGCGGCTGTGCGCCGAATTCCAGGAGGCAACGCTTGCCGGCGACAGCGCCAAGGCGCTGGATCTGCAGGATCGCCTGCTGCCGCTGCACAAGGCGATCTTCATCGAGCCTGGCGTTTCCGGCGCCAAATACGCGCTGTCGAAGCTAGGCAAGGTCGAAAACGTGCTGCGCTCGCCGCTGGTGACGATCGAACAGTCGACTGCCGACAAGATCGATGCGGCTATGAAGCACGCCGGCTTGATTAATTAGGGATGAGGCGCCACCTCTCCGCATCATGAATCAAGTCAGAAAAGCCGATCCCAACAACAAGACCGTTTCGGAAAACCGCAAGGCGCGGTTTTCCTATGAGGTGCTCGACACGGTCGAGGCCGGTCTGGTGCTGACCGGCACCGAGGTCAAGTCGCTGCGCCAGGGCCAGGCCAATATCCAGGACAGCTATGCCTCGGTCGAAGGCGGCGAGATCTGGCTGATCAATTCCTATCTGCCGGAATATCTGCAGGCCAACCGCTTCAACCACGAGCCCAGGCGGCGCCGCAAGCTGCTGCTCAACAAGCGCGAGATGGCGAAACTGTCGCAAAGCGTCGACCGCGAAGGCATGACGCTTGTGCCACTAAAGATCTATTTCAACGACCAGGGCCGCGCCAAGCTGCTGCTCGCTGTCGGCCGCGGCAAGAAACTGCACGACAAGCGCGAGAGCGAGAAGCAGCGCGATTGGTCGCGCGAGAAGGGCCGGCTGTTAAAAGAGCGTGGGTAGGCTGGGGCCATTCGCTTGAAGAACCGAATTGTCCTCTTTGGTCTGGCCAGTCTGGTCTTGGTATGTTTCGTCGCAGCAGGCGGCTACATCTATTTCAAGGCATTCTCGCCGGACCGCGACAAATATCCGCTCAGGGGCATCGACGTTTCCCATCATCAGGGCCGGATCGACTGGCCGCGTGTCGCCGCCGACGATGTCGCTTTCGCAGTCATCAAGGCGACCGAAGGCGGCGATCATGTCGACGATGCCTTCGCGAGGAATCTGGAAGAGGCCCCCGCCGCCGGTCTCGCCGTTGGCGCCTATCACTTTTTCACCTTTTGCCGACCTGGCGCCGACCAGGCGAAGAATTTCATCTCGGTTGTGCCGCACGACCAGCCGCTGCTGCCGCCGGTCGTCGACATCGAATTCGGCGGCAACTGCCCGCAGCGGCCGACGCCCGAACAATTGAACGCCGAACTGGCCGCGTTCCTCGCTCCAGTCGAGGCGACGTTCGGCAAGCCTGCGATCGTCTATCTGACCGATGAGGCAGCGCAGACCTATGCAGGGCGCATTGCTGCCCGTCCGCTCTGGCTCCGCTCGTTGCTCCTGGAGCCGGACCGCGACGACTGGGTCTACTGGCAGTACCACAACAGGGGTCGCGTCGACGGCATCAATGGCGATGTCGATATGAATGTGCTGAAGGGTGGGCCGGCGGTGCTGGCTGCACTGTTTGCGCCATCAAGCTGATCCGCTCGCGCCCGACTCTATTTCTGCAGGAACGCCGCTATCTGGCTGAAAACGCTAACGAACATCGCTTCGGTCAGCACACCGGTGTTGGTGTTGTAGCGCGAGCAATGATAGCTCGAAAACAGCGTGATGCTGCCGGCCGGCAGCTGCCCGCCATGCTTGAACGGATAGGCGGCGACACGCCCGCCCAATGCCCGCACCGTCGACTGATGCGCGATCGATCCCAGTGCCAGCACGGCGCGCAGGTTCGGGAACCTGGCGATCGTCGGCACCAGGAATGTCCGGCAGGTGGCAATCTCAGCGCCCACCGGCTTGTTCTCCGGCGGCACGCAGCGCACCGCGTTGGTGATCGCGGTGCCGACCAGCTCCAATCCGTCATCTGGCCGCGCCTTGAACTCTCCGCGCGCAAAACCGTGCGAAATCATCGTCGAGTAGAGCAGGTCGCCGGCATAGTCGCCGGTGAACGGGCGGCCCGTTCGATTGGCACCGCGCAGGCCAGGCGCCAGCCCGACGATCAGCAACTGAACCGCCGCGTCACCCTCGGGTGGTAAAAAAGTCGGCACCGGCGCATTGAACCAGGACGGCTCGCGCTGCCGCCACTCGGCGATGAAGTCATGCAGCCTTGGGCAGAGCGGGCAATCGCGGCCGGGTTCGGAGGCGGAAAGCACGGTCAAGGCGACCGGCCTCAATAATCGTCCTCGTCGACTTCGGCCGGCTCGGGCCTGCGCACCGGGCGCTCGGACGGGTCACGGCCAACCTCGTTCTTCAGCGTCGTCAGGTCGATGAAATGGTCGGCCTGGCGGCGCAGATCGTCGGAGATCATCGGCGGCTGCGAGGCCATGGTCGAGACGATCGATACCTTGCGGCCACGCCGCTGCAATGCCTCGACCAATGTGCGGAAATCGCCGTCGCCGGAAAAGATGACGTAGTGGTCGACGACATCGGCGAGTTCCAGCGCATCGACGGTGAGCTCGATGTCCATATTGCCCTTGATCTTGCGGCGGCCGGTCGAGTCGGTGAATTCCTTGGCCGGCTTGGTGACCACCTTGAAGCCATTATAGTCGAGCCAGTCGATCAGCGGACGGATCGAGGAGTATTCCTGATCCTCGACCAGCGCCGTGTAATAATAGGCGCGCAGCAGATAGCCGCGCTTCTGGAAGCTCGACAGAAGCTTGCGGTAGTCGATGTCGAAGCCGAGCGCGCGCGACGTCGCGTAGAGATTGGCGCCGTCGATGAATAGGGCGATTTTTTCACGAGGGTCGAACATGGAAAATATTCCTTCTCGAAATAAACACCCGTCTAAACCAAATGCGATAGCGTTCGGTCAGGCTCATAATAAACCGGCTGACCTCTATGCCATCCGAGATAGCGCCAGTTTCGCGGCAATCCAAGGGCGCGTGCGGCACTGCAAGCAATTGTGATCGGGACACCGAACACATAGCACAGACTGGTTTTGCCAAATCGGGTGTTTGAACCAAGGTTTGGGCGCCATGCAACCCAGCCATTGCCATGATGCTTGTATTTTGGCGGCGTTCGGGTTATGGACCGCGCCTGTTTTCCATCAAATCCATCGCATGAAAGGGGCAATCCATGGCCCGCGTAACCGTTGAAGATTGCATCGACAAGGTCGACAACCGCTTCGAGCTGGTGCTCCTTGCCGGCCATCGTGCCCGGCAGATCAGCCAGGGAGCGCCGATCACAGTGCCGCGTGACAACGACAAGAATCCGGTTGTGGCGCTGCGCGAGATCGCCGATGAGACGCTGTCGCCCGACGACCTCAAGGAAGATCTGATCCATTCGCTGCAGAAGCATGTCGAGGTCGACGAGCCCGAGGCCGATGGCGAGGCGATTGCCGATCAGACCGGCACCGCCGTTGCCGCCACCGACGCCGACGACGCCGAGGAGAACATCACCTTCGACCGGATGACCGAGGAAGACCTCCTGGCCGGCATCGAGGGCCTTGTGCCGCCGGAAAAGAGCGACGACTACTAAGCCAGCGTTCTGGACCTGCCTGGAATACGTTTCCGGCACTTCCGTCCAGTCAGTTTCGTGGCTATCTATGGGATGCGCCGTACGCTAGTGCGGCGCATCAATCATTTCAGCACCGCGAGATTCCGCCCATGATGCGTCAGTATGAGCTTGTCGAGCGCGTCCAGCGCTACAAGCCTGACGTCAACGAGGCGTTGCTCAACAAGGCCTATGTCTATGCCATGCAGAAGCATGGCCACCAGAAGCGCGCTTCCGGCGATCCGTATTTCTCGCATCCGCTCGAAGTCGCCGCCATCCTCACCGAAATGCATATGGACGAGGCGACGATCGCGGTCGCCCTGCTGCACGACACCATCGAGGACACGACCGCCACGCGGGCCGAGATCGACGATCTGTTCGGCCCCGAAATGGGCAAGCTGGTCGAGGGCCTGACCAAGTTGAAGAAGCTCGATCTGGTCTCGAAGAAGGCCGAGCAGGCGGAAAACCTGAGAAAGCTTCTGCTGGCGATTTCGGAAGATGTCCGCGTGCTGCTGGTCAAGCTCGCCGATCGCTTGCACAATATGCGCACCCTCGACCACATGCCGGAGGCCAAGCGCCTGCGCATCGCCGAGGAGACGATGGATATCTACGCGCCGCTGGCCGGGCGCATGGGCATGCAAGGCATGCGTGAAGAGCTGGAGGAGATCGCCTTCCGCTTCATTAATCCTGAAGCCTATCGCGCCGTCACCGCACGGCTTGCCGAAATCTTCGAACGCAACAAGGGCGTGCTGACGGACATCGAAAAGGCACTGTCCACGCTGTTCGAGAAGCATGCGATCAACGCCAGCGTAAAGAGCCGGCAGAAGAAGCCGTGGTCGGTGTTCCGCAAGATGGAGGCCAAGGCGCTGTCCTTCGAGCAGCTCTCTGACATCTTCGGCTTTCGTGTCGTGGTCGACACGGTCGAGGACTGTTACCGGGCGCTTGGCGCCATCCACACCGCGTGGTCTATGGTGCCGGGCCGCTTCAAGGACTACATCTCGACGCCGAAACAGAACGACTACCGCTCGATCCACACCACCATTGTCGGCCCGTCGCGCCAGCGTGTCGAGCTGCAGATCCGTACCCGAGAGATGAACAAGATCGCCGAATACGGCGTCGCCGCCCATTCGATCTACAAGGATACCGGCGGCAAGACGAATGGAGCCGCCCACGCGATTTCAAAGGAAACCAACGCCTACGCCTGGCTGCGCCGCACCATCGAGCAGCTTGCCGAAGGCGACAACCCTGAGGATTTCCTCGAAAATACCAAGCTGGAACTGTTCCAGGACCAGGTGTTCTGCTTCACCCCGAAAGGCATGTTGATTGCGCTGCCGCGCGGCGCGACACCGATCGACTTCGCCTATGCGGTGCACACCGACGTCGGCGACACCTGCGTCGGTGCCAAGGTCAACGGCCGCATCATGCCGCTGATGACGGAACTGAAGAACGGCGACGAGGTCGAGATCATCCGCTCCAAGGCGCAGGTGCCGCCGGCGGCGTGGGAATCGGTCGTCGTCACCGGCAAGGCGCGCTCGGCCATCCGCCGTGCCACCAAGAACGCCATCCGCAAGCAATATTCGGGTCTTGGCATCCGCATCCTGGAACGCGCCTTCGAGCGTGCCGGCAAGACCTTCACCAAGGAGAGCCTGAAGCAGGTGCTGCACAGGTTGGCGCGCAAGGACATCGAGGATGTGCTGGCCTCTGTCGGGCGTGGCGAGCTCGCCTCCACTGATGTCATGAAGGCGGTATTCCCTGACTACAAGGACGAGCGCGTCACCACGGCCGTTCCCAAGCCGCGCGAGGAGGGCTGGTCGAAGATCCGCAATGCCGCCGGCATGCTGTTCCAGATTCCGGGTCGTGCCGCGCGCAAGGACAAGGACCAGCCACGCGATGGAGCCGTGCCGATCCGCGGCGTGCGCGGCGATCTGCCGGTGCGCTTCGCGCCGGAGGGGGCAGTGCCTGGCGATCGCATCGTCGGCATCGTCCAGCCGGGCACCGGCATCACTATCTATCCGATCCAGTCGCCAGCGCTGCAGGCGTTCGACGACCAGCCCGAGCGCTGGATCGACGTGCGCTGGGACATCGATGAGCGCACCAAGGAACGCTTTCCGGCGCGCGTATCGGTCACCGCCATCAACGCGCCGGGGTCACTCGCCGATATAGCGCAGGTGGTTGCCTCGAACGACGCCAACATCCATACGCTGTCGATGGTGCGCACTGCGCCCGACTTCACCGAAATGCTGATCGATCTCGAAGTCTGGGATCTCAAGCACCTCAACCGGCTGCTATCGCAGCTCAAGGACAATTCGAGCGTCAGCGACGCAAGACGCGTCAATGGCTAGACCATGCTCCGGTTTCGGACAACGTCATGGTCAATCAAAAAGAGGCAGGCATGAACACCGATGAAGTGCTGGGCATTTTCCGCGAGGCGGGTGCTGTTCTGGAAGGGCATTTCATTTTGACCTCGGGCCTGCGCAGTCCGGTCTTCCTGCAGAAGGCGCGCGTGTTCATGCATGCCGACAAGACCGAGCTTCTGTGCAAGGCGCTGGCGGAGAAGATCCGCGCAGGCGTGCCCGGCAAGATCGACTATGTCGTCGGCCCGGCGATCGGCGGGCTGATCCCGGCCTATGAGACCTCACGTCATCTCGGGGTGCCGGCGATCTGGGTCGAGCGGGAAGGGGGCGAGTTCCGCTTGCGCCGCTTCGAGATCGCCAGGGGGTCGCGTGTCGTCATCGTCGAGGACATCGTCACCACCGGCCTGTCGATCCGAGAGACCATCGAGTGCCTGCGCGAGCTTGGCGCCGAGGTGGTTGCCGCGGCCTGCATCATCGACCGTTCGGCCGGCAAGACTGACGTCGGCGTGCCGCTCATCGCGCTTGCCGAGTATGAGGTCCCGGCCTATCCGGCCGACCGGCTGCCGCCGGAGCTTGCCGCCATCCCGGCGATCAAGCCCGGCAGCCGCAACATCTGACGGGGCATGCCGACATGCGTGAAGACGAATTGGAAATGATCGCCGGCATCGATCATTTCGTGCTGACGGTCGCTTCGCTGGAAGTGACCTGTGAGTTTTACCAGCGCGTGCTGGGTTTTGAGCGCATCGACGCGGCGGATCGACCGACCGCGCTGGCTTTCGGTATCCATAAGATCAATGTGCATGAGGTCGGCCGGACTTTCGAGCCAAAGGCGAAGTCGCCGACATCAGGATCAGGTGATTTCTGCCTGATCACCGAGCGGCCACTGGATGAGGTCCGTGCGCGGCTCGCGGCCAATGGTGTGGTGGTGGAACTCGGCCCCGTTGAACGTGTCGGGGCCCGAGGTCCAATGATGTCGGTCTATTTCCGCGACCCGGACGGCAATCTGGTCGAGGTCAGCGAATACCTGCCGTAGCCGCTGGCGGCGCTGTGCCTTTCGGCGATGCGACTGCCGTTCCTTAAATTTGCCGCGATTGTCCAATGTTCGAAGCAAGACCTGCCACTCCGAAGGGCGGCGACAAGCGCGGCGCACAAAAGGTGTTTGGTTGTTCTTGCGCCAGCGCGTTGTTATATAAGCTGGCGATTGCCATAGGGTGATCGTCAAGCGCAAGATGTGTGGCTGCCACGCCCGGCTGAAGGTGCCGTTGCGGGCGCTGTGGAACGGGAACAGAGTGCTATTTCGACGCCGCAAGCCTGATGGCCTTTATGAGCGGGTGCGTACCTATCTTTGGCCGCGCCGCTCGTTTTCGCGCTCGCTTCAGTATTTTTCCAAGCGCATCCTGCGGCTGAAGGCCACACCGCATGCGGTGGCCGCCGGCGTTGCGGCTGGTGTCTTCGCTTCATTCTTCCCCGTCGGTTTCCATTTCATCATCGCTGCCATCCTGTGCTGGGTGATCGCCGGCAATCTGGTGGCGGCGGCGCTTGGCGCGGTTTTTTTCGGCAACCCGCTGACCTTCCCGTTGCTATGGGGCGCGTCGTGGGAAACGGGCAAGCTCATCCTGCATGACCGTTTGCCGACGCATGGGCCGCCGGCGCATCTGGGCGAGATGTTGCACAACCTCTCCTTCGCGCAATTGTGGAAACCGGTCCTTGAACCGATGCTGATCGGTGCGGTTCCGCTCGGCTTGATCTTCGGGCTGCTGTTCTACGCCATCACGCGCTGGGGTATGAACGCTTTCCGCGAACAGCGGCGCAAACGCCTGGCCGAGCGCGCAAGCCGGCATGCGCAATCGTCCCATCCCGGCGCAAGCATCGGTTCCACTGCGCGATGATCATCGGCATCGGCAGCGACCTGATCGACATCAGACGCATCGAGAAATCGCTGGAGCGTCACGGCCAGCGCTTCGTCCAGAGAATCTACACCGACATCGAACAGGCGCGTTCGGACAATCGACGCGCCCGCGCGGCCTCCTATGCCAAGCGTTTCGCCGCCAAGGAGGCCTGCGCCAAGGCGCTGGGCACCGGACTGGCGCAGGGCGTGTTCTGGCGCGACATGGGTGTCGTCAACCTGCCCAGTGGCGCGCCGACCGTGGCGCTGACGGGAGGAGCGCAGGCCAGGCTGGACAAAATCCTGCCAAAGGGCCATCGGGCGGCAATCCACCTCACCATCACGGATGATTTCCCGCTCGCTCAAGCCTTTGTGATCATCGAGGCGCTGCCCGTCGAAGAAGCGCCACATTGATTGCCTCTGACGACCGGCATTGACGTTGCCCAGCGCGCGCCGAGACTCTATACCATCCAACGCACAATCGAGGACGACATGAGCGTGGCTGAAAAATCCGAGAAGAAATCCGGCGGGCTTGGCGAGACCGTCAGCGTCATCGTCCAGGCGCTTTTGCTCGCCCTGGTCATCCGCACGCTGCTGTTCCAGCCTTTTTCGATCCCATCGGGATCGATGCGGCCGACGCTTTTGGAAGGCGACTATCTGTTCGTCACCAAATGGTCCTATGGCTATTCGCGCTATTCGCTGCCTTTCGGACCCGATATTTTTTCGGGCCGCATCTGGGGCTCCGAGCCGAAGCGCGGCGACGTGGCGGTTTTCAAGTTCCCGCCTGATCCGTCCGTCGACTACATCAAGCGCGTGGTCGGCCTGCCGGGTGACAAGATCCAGGTCAAGGACGGCCAGCTGTTCATCAACGGCGTCGGCGTGCCGCGCGTGAAAACAGGCCAGATCGACAATCCCGACATCACCGAGGAATCGCGCCCGATCGATGTCTATCGCGAAACCCTGCCCAACGGCGTCAGCTACGACACGCTTGACCTGAATTCGAACTCGATCGGCGACAACACCCGCGAATTCGACGTGCCGCCCGGCCACTATTTCATGATGGGCGACAACCGGGACAATTCCGCCGACAGCCGTTTCACTGTCGGCTACGTTCCCGCGGAAAATCTGGTTGGCCGCGCCAATCTTGTCTTCTTCTCGATCGCCGGCAAGGCGAGCCCTCTCGAAATCTGGAAATGGCCGTCGCTGATGCGCGCTTCGCGCCTGTTTCACTTCGTCAATTGATGGCTTTGAAGCGCCCGACAGGCGAAACACTGGCCGGTTTGGTGAAGGCCAAGACCGGTTACGTCTTCAAGGATATCCGTTTGCTCGAGACCGCCTTGACGCATTCCAGTGCGGTCAAGGCGGCCACCAACAACCAGCGTCTTGAATTTCTTGGCGACCGCGTGCTCGGGCTTGTCGTCGCCGATATGCTTTTCGAAAAATTTCCCGATGCGCCGGAAGGTGAAATCGCGCCGCGCTTCAATGCGCTGGTCGATGCGCGGACCTGCTCCGAAATCGGCATCGAAATGCAGCTGGAGGATCTGGTCCGCGCCGATTCTGCCTTGAAGATGCGGTCGCGTGGCTCGGGCGGAAATTATCTGGCGGATGCGGTCGAAGCGCTGATTGCGGCGGTTTACGTCGACGGTGGCATCGAGGCCGCGCGGCGGTTCGTCCTGCGCTACTGGGAACCGCGCTCGCATACGGTGATCGCAAAGCCGCTCAATCCGAAATCCGATCTGCAGGAATGGATTGCCAAGACCAGCGATATCAGACCCGAATATGTGATCGACAAGCGCGAGGGACCCGACCATCAGCCGGTCTTCACTGTATCCTTGCAGGTCCGCGGCTTTGCGCCGATAAGCGGCACCGGCGGCTCGCGCAGGGCGGCCGAAGAAGCGGCGGCTTCGGCATTTCTTGTGCGCGAAGGCGTCTGGGCCGCCGCATCGGCCCAAAAATCGGGGGGCTCGCGGCCCTCCAGTGAAGGGAGCGCGGCATGACCGCTACCGAAGAGCCGGCGACCACAGCCGCCGCCACGCATTCCGGCTTTGTCGCGCTGATCGGCGCGCCCAATGCGGGCAAGTCGACCTTGGTCAACCAACTGGTCGGCGCCAAGGTGTCGATTGTCACCCACAAGGTGCAGACGACCCGCGCCATCGTGCGCGGCATCGCCACGCATGACAATGCGCAAATCGTTTTCGTCGATACGCCCGGCATCTTCAAGCCGAAGCGGAGGCTCGACACGGCGATGGTGACCACCGCCTGGGGTGGGGCCAAGGACGCCGATATCGTACTGCTTCTGATCGACGCCGAGCGCGGCATCAGGGGCGACGCCGACGCCATCCTCGAACGGCTGAAGGATGTGCGCCAGCCGATGGTGCTGATCCTCAACAAGGTCGACCGCGTCAAGCACGAAGCGCTGCTGGCTCTGTCGGCGGCAGCGAACGAAAGGGTGCCGTTCAAGCGCACCTTCATGGTGTCGGCGCTGACCGGTTCCGGCTGCAAGGACGTGCTCGATTATCTGGCCGAGTCTCTGCCGGTCGGTCCCTGGTACTATCCGGAAGACCAGATCTCGGACCTGCCGATGCGCCAGCTCGCGGCCGAGATCACGCGCGAGAAGCTTTATCTCAGGCTGCATCAGGAATTGCCCTATTCCTCGCATATCGAGACCGAGAAATGGGAAGAGAAGCCGGACGGCTCGGTGCGCATCGACCAGACCATCTATGTCGAGCGCGACAGCCAGAAGAAGATCGTTCTCGGCCACAAGGGCGAGACCATCCGCGCCATCGGCCAGGCGGCGCGCATGGAGATAGCAGGCATCCTCGAACAGAAGGTGCACCTGTTCCTGTTCGTCAAGGTGCGCGAGAACTGGGGCGACGACCCCGAGCGCTACCGCGAAATGGGGCTCGAGTTTCCGCGCTAGGCTCGATGGTCGGCAAGCCGAACATCGACATAACGCTTGTCAGCCGATTGATCGCCACGCAATTTCCCAAGTGGAAGGATCTTCCGGTCAGGCCGGTTGCATCAGGCGGATGGGACAACAGGACCTTTCATCTGGGCGGCGAGATGACCGTGCGACTGCCAAGCGCCGCGGCCTATTCCCTGCAGGTGGAAAAGGAGCATCGCTGGCTGCCGAGGTTCGCACCTCTGCTGCCGCTGCCGATCCCGGTGCCGCTGGCGATGGGAGTTCCGGCCGAAAGCTATCCCTGGCACTGGTCCGTCTACCGCTGGATCGAAGGCGAGACGGCAGAGCGCGAGCGGATTGCCAGCCTGCCGCAATTTGCGACCGACCTGGCCGCGTTCCTGGTCGCCCTTCAGCGTATCGATGCCACCGGTGGACCGGCGCCGGGACAGCACAATTTCTTTCGCGGCGGAGCACTCAGCGTCTACGATGGCGAGGCCCGGCAAGCGATTGCCGCCCTCGAAGGCAAGATCGACACGGCCGCAGCCAGTGCGGTGTGGGAGGCAGCACTTGCCGCACAATGGCACGGTGCGCCGGTCTGGTTCCACGGTGACGTCAGTTGGGGAAACCTGTTGGTCAGGCAAGGCCGATTGAGCGCGGTGATCGACTTCGGAACCTCCGGCGTCGGCGATCCCGCCTGCGATCTGGCGATTGCGTGGACGCTGTTTGAAGGCAAAAGCCGGGAGGCGTTTCGTGCCGGCCTTCCGGCCGACGGGGCGATGTGGGCGCGCGGTCGTGGCTGGACGCTTTGGAAGGCGCTGATCACGGTCGCTGGACAGATCGACGCCAACCCTGTTGAGGTTGAGAAATCCTGTCACGTAATCGATGAAGTCCTTGCCGACCGCGCGCGCGAGCGTGAAGCGCCGAACGATAAGCCACTCTAGCCAACCAAAACCCAGTCCCGTCGCCAAACATCCGCCGTCGCATGGCGCGACCAGGGACATTCCGACCGACGCCATGCTTCCCGGGAGTGCCGATCCGCCTGATCGAGGCGGACGACCACGTCGCCCGTGTCGCCAAGGTCGACTGAGAGGCGTCACGGAGGAATCGTTTTTGAACGGTTGGCTGCTGTCACAATCGGGGACGCCACAGCGCTCCAGGGTTTCGATCGTCTTGGAAGAAGCAGACAGGCTTGGAAGCGTCATCCCGCTTTTCGCCTCGGCATCAGAGTGAGATTGGCGAATGGGCGTCACCTGGCGATAGAGGGGTCGGCAAGATTCAGGTCGATGTCGGCGAAAACCAGGTAGATATTCCACATTGTGCGGTATTTTTAGAAATATAAAACGTTGAATTATATTTAGCCGCGAAAGTATCCCGTATATATATTCAATATGTGACGTTGTGCCACTTGTGCCATTCGCCATAACGACAAGTGTTATTTGTGCAACACAGCATTAATCTGTTCACGGAATTGGCATTATTTCGGAAATCGTCATTGAAGGCAGATGATCGATGGGTATGTTCGCCGCTGAAAAGGGCGAGCGGTGTGAGCCTTTTTCGTTGTGGGGGTGAGGCGGGAAAACATTGCCGCCAGCCACAAATCCGAAGCCATTTAAAACTATGACTGGAGAGGTCAGAAAATGAACATCAAGAGCCTCCTTCTCGGCTCAGCCGCGGCCCTGATCGCGGTCAGCGGCGCACGCGCCGCCGACGCTGTCGTCGTCGCCGAACCGGAACCGGCCGAATACGTCAAGATTTGCGACGTCTACGGCGCCGGCTACTTCTATATTCCGGGCACCGAGACCTGCCTGCGCATCGGCGGTTATCTCCGCTACGACATGGGCGTCGGCGATTCCGGCTCGCTCGATGGCGCCAACAACGTTGCCGATCACATGGACGGCGATAGGCACGACACCTATTACAAGAACATGCGCTTCACGCTGAGGACTTATACCGGCCAGGAAACCGAACTCGGCACGTTGAAGACCTTTACCGAAACTCGCTTCCAGTTCGGCAACTCTTCCGGCGACTATACAGGCGACGGCACCGGCTGGCAGGCCGGCAACAAGACCACCACCCTCAATTTCGCCTGGATCCAGCTCGGTGGTCTGCGCGTCGGTAAGGATGAAACGGTATACGACCAGTTCATCGGTTATGCCGGCAACGTCATCCAGGACACGCTCATCCCGTATGGTGTCAAGGATACCAATCTCATCAGCTATTACTTCGACGCTGGCAGCGGCTTCACGGGCGTGGTCTCGCTTGAGGAAGGCACCGCCGTCAACACCATCGACAGCTATGTTCCGCATGTCGTCGGCGGCTTGAAGTACAAGGGCGACTGGGGTGCGATCACTGGCGTCGTGGCCTATGACAGCAACTATGAGGAAGTGGCCGGCAAGGTCCGTTTGGACGTCAACGTCAGCAAGGAACTGACGCTGTTCGTCATGGGCGGCTACGGCACCAACGACAACATCAACGACTTCGGCACAGGCCGTACCCAATACAAGCCGTGGGGCGGTAACTGGGCAGTCTGGGGTGGCGGCACCTACAAGTTCAACGAGAAGACCTCGTTCAACGCCCAGATTTCCTATGACGACTGGAAGAACCTCGGCGTCGCTGCCAACGTTGCCTATACCATTGTGCCCGGCTTTACGGTCACGACTGAAGTCGATTACCTCAATGCAGGAAAATTCGACGACTTCGACTTCAACAACTGGACCAAGGCCGACAAGAAGAGCAGCGTCGGCGGCATCGTCCGCTTCCAGCGCAATTTCTAGCAGATCGACTGACCTCACCAGCCCGCCCGCAGCACATCGCTGCGGGCGGTTTTTATGTGTTGTTGTGAGCGCCACCCCAGGCCAAAACCCACCTTGATTTCGCCACCCGATCGGTGAAAAGCTCCTGAAATGGAATGGCGCGACGAGGGAATCATTCTCGGCACCCGCAAGCATGGCGAAACCAGCGCCATTCTCGAGGTGCTGACGCGAGCGCATGGCCGTCATCTCGGCCTTGTTCGCGGCGGCCGTTCGCGCAAACAGCAGCCCGTCCTCCAGCCCGGCAATCGCGTCGACCTGTTGTGGCGTGCGCGCCTTGATGAACATCTCGGCACGTTCCAGGCCGAAGCGATCGAGATGAATGCTGCCCGGTTGATGGACAGCGCCGTCGCCGTCTACGGCTTGCAGACCATGGCCGCGCATCTGCGCCTGCTGCCCGAGCGCGACGCGCATGAAGGTCTCTACGAAACGCTTGCCGTAATGATCGTCCATCTCGACGATGCCGACGTTGCCGGCGAACTGGTGGCGCGTTTCGAGCTTCTGGTGCTGGACGAACTCGGCTTCGGCCTCGATCTCAGCCAATGCGCCGCCACCGGCACGCGACAGGACCTGGCCTATGTTTCGCCGAAGTCGGGACGCGCGGTATCGCGCGAAGCCGGTTTGCCATGGCGCGACAGGATGCTGGCTCTGCCGGCCTTCCTGCAGCGCGGCTCCGGCCTGCGCGCCGATGCGGCTGATGTCGAGGACGCCTTCCGGCTCACCGGCTTCTTTTTCACCCGGCACGTCTATGAGCCGCGCGGCATCGAGCCGCCGGACGCTCGTACCGGCTTCCTCGCCGCCTTGCGCAAACATCACGCGCGCGGCAAGGCCATAGCTGGCGAGGACGCAGCCAGAGAAATCCTCACATGAGCGAAGTCGAACTTTATCCTGGCCGGGTCTCACCGCTCGGCCTCGGCACCATTCCGCACGCCGACATCCTGAAATACACCGGTTTGGAATTGCTGCAGCGCATCGTCGACGGCAAGTATCCGGCGCCGCCGATTTCCTTCCAGCTGAATTTCACTCTCACCGAAGTCTCGGAAGGGCGCGCTGTCTTTCGTGGCATGCCGAGCGAGCGCCATCTCAACCCGCTGGGCAGCGTGCATGGCGGCTGGGCGGCGACGCTGCTCGATTCGGCACTGGCCTGTGCCGTGCAGACGCTGCTCGAAAAGGGCGAGGCCTATACGACGGCGGAGTTCAAGGTGAATTTGACGCGTCCCATCACGCCGAAGACCGGCGGAGTGGTCTGCGAGGGCAGGGTTGTTCACAAGGGCCGCACGTTGGCGGTGTCGGAAGCGACGCTGAAGGATGGCGGCGGCAAGCTGCTGGCTTTCGGTACCGAAACATGCTCGATCTTTCCGGCCGCCAATCTGGCGGCGCGCTGAGTTTTCTGGCCGTTTGGCCGCCGCATTTGCATGTCAGTAAGACGAATGTCAGTGAAAACTGGCCTGGTTTGGGGGAACCGCCATGTTTGAAAGCCTGATCGGCCTTGTCGCCATCATCGCCTTGTTCGTCATCATTTCGCGTCAGCAGAGCCGCATCGGCCTTGTCGAGCGTGAGCTTGGCGCGCTGCGCAGCCTTGTGCTCTCGGGAGCCGTGCCGCCGGCGGCCAAGCCGTCCGAACAGGCGGTGGCCGACAACGTGCCCGCCGATGTGATTCCAGCCGTTGCGGCAGCGGCCGACATTCCCTCTCCAGCGACAAGCGAGCCGGTCGCCGCACCGGCGCCAGCCACGGAAACGGAAGACTCGACCGGCGAGATCGTGTCCGGGCCGTGGACCGCTCCAGAACCGGCGCCGAAGGCGGTGGAACCCGCGGAGCTTCCCGGAGCGACGAAAGCCGCCCGCCAATCCGATGTCGAAACCGCGCTCGGCACCCGCTGGGCGGTCTGGGTCGGCGGCATCGCCCTGGCGCTGGGCGGCCTGTTCCTGATCCGCTACACCATCGAAGCCGGCATTTTCGGCCCCGGCGTACGGCTGACCATGGCCGGCGCGCTCGGCCTTGTGCTGGTCGTGGGCGGCGAGTTCGTCCGCCGCACCGGCTTCAAGATGCCCGTACAAGGCGCCGCGGGCGCCTATATTCCGGCGATCCTGACAGCGGCCGGTGCCTTCATCCTGTTCGGCACCGTCTACGCCGCGCATGGCATTTACGGTTTCATCGGGCCGGCGCTCGCCTTCACGCTGCTTGGGGCCATCGGTGTGGCAACCATTGCCGCTGCGCTCGTCCACGGCCAGGCGCTGGCCGGCGTCGGCCTTGTCGGCGCCATGGTGACGCCGGTGCTCGTCGCCTCGCAGGCACCTAATCCCTGGGCGCTGTTCGGCTATCTCGCCATCGTGCTTGCCGCCACCGGCGTCATCGCCCGCATGCGCGACTGGAAGTTGCTGATGGCGGCTGCCTTTTTCGGCACCGGTGTCTGGACCATTCTCTATATGACCGATGCGCCGGGGGCGAACCTCTCTGCGATCCTGCTCATCGACGCCGTCACGCTGGCCGTGCTCGCCCTTGTCTGGCTCGCTCGCCGTGGCGACGAAACCACGCCAGACAGGGCTTTCGACTGGCCGTCCATCGTGCCTGGCCTGTTCGTCGCATTCTCGGCACTGGGCCTGTCGGTAGACCCGGCCTTTGCTGCCGCCGGCTATGCCTTGCCGGGCGCGGTGGTGATCGCCGCGATGGTGGCGGTCACGCTTTATCGTCCGCTGGCGCTGCCGCTCCTCTATGCCGCGGGACTGGTCACGGTGCTGATCTATCTCGGCATTATCCCGCCAACCTCGATCGCTTCCGATTTTTCGGGCGGCGCCCTGGGCGTCGACGGACTGCCGGTGGCCACGTCCAACGCGCTGACCTTGCGCATCGGCATCGCACTCGGCCTGGTCTTCATCGGCGCCGGCTTCTGGGCCGCGCGCCGGTTCGCCGCTGGGACACAGATACGTGCGGCCTCATGGGCGGCGTGGGGCGTCATCGTCCCGCTGGTCGTCCTGCTGGCGCTCTGGTTCACTTTCGGCAATCTCGACCGTGACCCTGTCTACGCCGCCGCAGCGGCACTGTTGGTCGTCATTTTCGCCGCCGGCGGCGAGTGGATCGCGCGGGCCGAGGAGCCGCCGCTCAAGGGCGGCATCGCCGTGTCGTTTGCCCTGGGCGGCGCGGCCATCGCCGGGCTCCTGCTCATGCATATGGCTTTCGATTCCGGCTGGACCACCATCCTGCTCGGTGCGGCGGCCATCGTGCCGGCGCTGGCCACGCGCTGGCGCTCCTATCCGGTGCTCGGCTGGATTTCGGTCGGCGCGGTGATCGCGGTGCTTGGCCGTGTCGCCTTCGACCCGACCATTGTCGGCGCCGGGTTCCTGTCGACGACGCCGGTGTTCAACTGGCTGCTGCCGGGCTACGGCGTGCCCGCACTGGCCTTCGGCTTCGCCGCGTGGCAGCTAGCGCGCACCACCAACGGCCGACCGCGCCTTGCCATGGAAGCGGCGGCGGCGCTGTTTGCGCTGCTCACGCTCGCCATGCTGGTGCGCCACGCCATGCATGGCGGCGTCATCGACACGGGTGCCATGACGCTCGCCGAACAGTCGATCTACACGCTGATCGCCATCGGCGCCGGCGCCATCCTGGTCGCCATCGACATGCGCTCGCCAAGCTCGGTGCTGCGCTATGGTTCGATGGCCGCCGGTGTGGCCTCGGTCGCTTTCATCGTTGTCAGGCATTTCGTGGTGCTGAATCCTTTGCTTACCGACGAATCGACCGGCCGTATCCCGGTGTTCAACCTGTTGTTCCTCGCCTATCTCCTGCCGGCGGTCGCCGCCGGGGGACTGGCGCTCTACGCCAGGGACAAGCGGCCAAAATGGTATGCGCAGATGCTGGCCGTGGTGTCTGCCGCGCTTGCCTTCGCCTATGCCACGCTGTCGGTGAGGCGCCTGTTCAAGGGCGAATTCATCGGCCTGTGGAGCGGCCTCGGCCAGTTGGAAACCTACACCTATTCGGCGCTCTGGCTGGTGATTGGCGTTGCGCTGCTCTCAGCTGGCGTCTGGCTGAAATCGCAGGTGCTGCGCATCGCTTCGGCCGCGCTGATCGCGATCGCCGTGCTGAAGGTCTTCATATTCGACATGTCGGAGTTGGAAGGCGTACTCCGGGCGCTATCCTTCATCGGCCTCGGCGCGGTTCTGATCGGTATCGGCCTGTTCTATCAGCGGCTTTTGACACGGGCGGCGAGGGAGGGATGATGCGCTTGCTTCCGTGAATAGCTCTTACCCGTCATGTGCCGGTTTGTTCGCTATTTTCGGACGACGCCACGCACGCGTCGTTGTGCGATTGCCTCTTTGATGAGGCCCGCGATCTTGCGAACAAACGCCGGGCTGAAGGAGCCGATTGGCTTCGTCGTGACGAGATCATAAGCTTCATCGATCTGTACGCGGTTGTACTCGTCCAGGATCAGCCATGACGGGAAATCGAGCCCACCCCTGCGACACTCGATTTCGCTAACGGCAACATACGTGCGGGAATGGTCGGGTTTTTGCGAGGTGAGTGGGAACAAGAACAGTGCGGCAGGCGTTGCCGGCGTTCTGACCAGGATGCAGACCGGCCGCGCCTTGCGGCCGGATTCCTCGCCAGCGTCAGCCTGTCGCGCCCATAAATAATAGTATCGAAGCAAATTACCGGGCCTAAGCATCCGGCTTGTCGCCGGTTGTGATGGCCTCCAATCCGGACATGAGTTCATCGTGAACCTCGTCCGGCGCGTCCTCAAGCGTATAGGCTACGGCATGAGGCGAACTGACGAGCTGCCGGTATTGGGCCGCTGATAGGATGATCAGCTTCTCTTTGCCGCGTTTCGTGAGAGCGACAGGCTCGATCATTGCCGTTTCGAGAATTTCGCCGGACGCCCGATTCATATCCGAAAAGGTGAATTGTTTCATCGAGTGATCCTAATACGTATTTTACATATTGTACATATTTTACGTGTTCGGGCAGCCGATTTGCCCCTGCCTTGCAATTGGGGAATAAATCGGCACTCGCCAGCGTTATCTCATTGCTTGGGTGACCGGGGCGGGAGACCGCTTCGCGCTGGCCGCTTGCGCCGCGCCCGGAAGGCGCGTTCAATCCAGATCAACAAGGGCGACCTCGAAACCAGCGGTCATGGACGAAAAGAAGGCAGCAATCCTTGGCGAAATACCGCGCCTGCGCCGTTACGCACGCTCGCTTTTGCGCGACCGCGACGCTGCCGACGACCTTGTCCAGGATTGCCTCGAGCGGGCGCTTGTGCGGCTCGACAACTGGCAGACAGGAGAAAGCCCCCGGAGGTGGCTGTTTACGATCATGCATCATTTGTTCATCGACCAGATGCGCAAGGTGAACCGCCGCGGCGAGGCGGCGATGTTGCCGCTGGAGGCGGGCGAGGCCGTTGCCCAGCCGGCAGAGCAGGTGGAGAGTATCGCCTCGCGCGAGATCATCGACGCGTTGCAGGCGATCAGCCCCGATCGACGCGCAGCTCTTGTCATGGTTGCCATCGAAGGTTTTTCCTATGCCGAAGCCGCCAACATTCTGGGCGTCCCCGCTGGCACGCTGATGTCGCGCATTGCGCGCGGGCGTGAGGAATTGCGTGGGTTGCTGGACGATACGGCGCGTCGCCGCGCAATAAGGATCGTCGAGAAATGATCCGCCGCGACTTTTCCGAACGGGACATCCACATGGCGCTCGATGGCGAGCTGCCTGCAGACGAGCGCGCCGCTTACGACGCCTGGCTCGACGCCAATCCCGAGATGAAGGCCAGGAGCGCCCGCTTCACCGCCGACCGGACGGCGCTGCAGGCCGCCTTCGCCGGGGTGCTGGACGAAGCCGTGCCCGCGCGCCTGCGCAAGGTCGTGCTTGGCGAGGCGCCGGTCAAGGCAGCTGTGCCACGCTCGCGCTGGTGGCTTGCCGCTGCTGCCGCCGTGCTTTTGGTCGCCGGCGGGCTTGGTGGCTACCTTGCCGGCGTCGACGGCATCGGCCAGGAGGACCCGGCGGAAGATCGGCTGGCCGAGCAGGCAATCGCGGCCCATGTCATCTATGCCGCCGAAAAGCGGCATGCCGTCGAGGTTCCGGCCAGCGACAAGGACCATCTGCAGACCTGGCTGTCCAACCGGGTAGGGTTGAAGCTGGTGGCACCCGACTTGACCGCGAACGGTTTCCAGTTGGTCGGCGGCCGGTTGCTTCCGGCAGGCGAGAGCAAGGCCGCCATGCTGCTTTACGAGGACGGCAATGGGCAGCGTATATCGCTGTTCGTCACCACGGAATCGACGGAGAATGCCAAGGGCACCTACGCCGCCACGCAAGACGGACCCGAGGCCGTCTACTGGCTGGACAAGGGCTATGGCTGCGCCGTCGTCGGCTCCTTGCCGCGCGAGCGGCTGAACGAGGTCGCCAGGAACGCCTACACGCAACTTGTAAACGGGCTGGCAAGCTGAACGGCACCGCTTTTGCCGGTGCCGTCGATCCGCGAATGCCGATCCGGCCGAAGGACCTTTTGCGCCCGTCGGATCGGCGTCGGATTTGTCACAATTCGGCCCTAATCGAGGTGCGATAGCGCTTGATGAATGCCGTCGCATCGCCCCGAAAATCGGAAACGGTTTTTGGAAAAACGAGGCGAAGATTCAAGGTGGTGGAGCGGACTTCGTGCGCCCAGGTGGACGCCGGTTTTCCCAACGCCCTGGTTGGCGTCAAGGACGTGTTCGAGTAGGGCCATTTCCACCACCAATCGAGGTTTTCTGAAGCCGCATGCCTGCCGAGATCCGCACGGCCCGCGCGTCTGACGTCGATGATCTCGCCGCCATCGAGAAAGCTGTTTTCTCAAGCGACCGTATTTCCCGCCGCTCCTTCCGACTGTTCATCGAGCGTGAAACCGCCGAGACGCTGGTCGCCGAAGTCGACGGCCGCGTGGCCGGTTATGCGATCGTGCTGTTTCGCAAAGGCAGCGGCGTGGCGCGCCTCTACTCGATTGCGACCAGTCCGTTTTTCGGCGGGCTGGGTGTCGGCCGCATCCTGCTCGGATCCGCCGAAGATGCCGCCTTCGAGCACGACCGCATGATGCTGCGTCTCGAAGTTCGCGAAGACAACAGCCGCGCGATCCGCATCTACGAACGGGCCGGTTATCGCAAGATCGGGCGTGAGCCCGGCTACTATGAGGATGGCGAAACGGCACTTCGCTACGAAAAAACCTTGCGTGGCGACATTCCGATCGCCACCAAGGTGCCGTTCTACCCGCAGACCTGCGAATTCACCTGCGGTCCGTGCTGCCTGATGATGGCGATGGCCAATTTCGATCGCGGCTTCGTGCCGGATCCGGTCATGGAAATCCGCCTGTGGCGTGAAGCGACGACCGTCTTCATGATGTCGGGTCCCGGCGGTTGCGAGCCGTTCGGCCTCGCTGTCTCGGGCTACGAGAGCGGGCTCGCGGTGGAGATCTACGTCTCCTTCTATGGCGCGCTGTTCCTGCAATCGGTGCGCAGCGAGGACAAGCGCAGGGTAATGGAACTGGCGCAGGTCGACTTTCGCCGACGCGCGGAACTTTACGGCATCCCGGTGAATTACCGTGCATTCACAATCGACGATATCCGCGCTGCGATCGCTGGGGGAAAGCTGGTGCTGGTGCTGATCAGCGGCTTCCTGATGTTCGGCAAGAAGGTGCCGCACTGGGTGCTGGCGATCGGCGATGACGGCGACCATATCCTGATCCACGACCCTTGGGTCGAGGATGAAAGGCAGGAGACCATCCTTGATGCAGCCAACATTCCCGTGCCTTACGGCATCTTCATGAACATGGCGCAGTTCGGTCGCGATGGACTGCGGGCCGCCATCACTCTGGGAAAGCGTGACAGACAATGACCTGGGTCATCCTTACCGGCAGGCAGAGCGATCTCGACCAGGTGGCGACACCGCATAAGATCATCACCAACCGCGACTATCTCGCGCATCCGTCATTGTTTCGCGGCCAGCGGCCGAAGGTCATCAACCTGTCGAACAATTACGCCTACCAGAGCCGCGGCTACTATGCCTCGCTGCTGGCAAGCTCGCGCGGCCACAAGGTGATCCCGACCGTCGAGACGATGATCGACCTGTCGGAACGCAAGCTCTATGAGCACGCGCTGCCGGAACTGGAACTGGCGCTCAACAAATGCCGCAAGGATCTTGGTGGCGCCTTTCCGCAAAAGGTCTGCATCTTCTTCGGCATCGGGCCGTCAAAAATCTGGGACCGTTTCGCCAAGCTGTTGTTCGATTGGTTCCGCGCACCGGCGCTCGAAGTCCACATCAAGGACAGCGCCGAATGGGCCTCGATCCGCAAGATCGGCTTTCATCCATTGGCGCGGATGACCGAGGACGAGGAAAAAAGCTTCATCCAGTGCCTGGAAACCTACACCAACCGGGAGTGGCGCGACACCAAGGGCCGTACGCCGGCGCGCTACACCTTCGCCACGCTGGTCGACCCGCATGAGGAATTGCCGCCCTCGGAGATCTCGTCGCTGCGCTATTGGGCCAAGATCGCGGAGAAGATGGGCGTCGAAATCGAGCCGATCACCAAGCGGGACCTGGCCAAGCTCGCCAATTACGACGCGCTGTTCATCCGCGAGACCACCTCGATCTCCAACCACACCTATCGTTTCGCCCGCCGCGCCCAGCAGGAAGGCATGCCGGTGATCGACGATCCGCTGTCGATGATCCGCTGCACCAACAAGGTCTATCTCAACGAGCTGATGGCCTACAACAAGGTGCCGGTGCCGCCGACGGTGATGATCGCCGGCACCTCGGATCTCGAACTGGCGGCGCAGACGCTGGGCTTTCCGCTGGTGCTGAAGATCCCGGATTCGTCGTTCTCGCGCGGCGTCAAGAAATGCGCCAATTTCGAGGAACTGAAGACGCTCGCCACCGAATGGCTGGAGGATTCCGACCTTCTGATCGCGCAGAAATTCATTCCGACCGAATATGACTGGCGTGTCGGCGTGCTCGGCGGCCAGCCGCTGTTTGCCGTGCACTATCTGATGGCCAAGAAGCACTGGCAGATCGTCAACCACAAGGCCAACGGCAAGCCCGACCAGGGCGGCATCAAGACCTTCACGCTGAAGGAAACGCCGGCGCATGTCGTCGAGACGGCAGTGAAGGCGGCGCGCTGCATCGGCGACGGGCTCTATGGCGTCGACCTCAAGGAGACCAAGGACGGCGTCTTCGTCATCGAGGTGAATGACAATCCCAACCTCGACCATGGCTGGGAGGATTCCGGTGAGAAGGACGAGGTGTGGGTGCGGCTGACGCAGTGGTTCCTGGAGCGGTTGGACCGGCCGGGGCGGTAATTTGATCGGGGGTAGAACATGCAGTTCATCGTGATCGAGGACTTCACCGGCTGTGATCGCAAGGAGATCTATCGCCGCTTTCGCGACCGCGGCCGCCTGAAACCGGACGAGCTGCTCGTGCACCACAGCTGGATCGCGGCGGACATGAGCCGCTGCTTCCTGCTGGTGGAGGCCGATGACGTCACGCTGCTGCAGCGTTGGGTCATCGAATGGGCGGATCTGGTGGAATTCGAGATCATCCCCGTGGCGACAAACAAGGACATGGCTGAGGCATTGAGCGGGCACCTCTGACCATTGCCGCGTGTCACGTCAACGCAGTGCCGGCGAGCCGACTGCGCGCCGGCACTCGTCGATCAGCCATTGGCGAAACGCGTCCACGACATCGCGCCTGGCGCTGCGCTCCGGGATCGTCAGGCAATAGGGCTGGCGCAGCTCGACCATTTGGGCGAGGGGCCTGACAAGTCGGCCGTCCTCCAGCGCCTCGGCACAGTAGATCCCTTGCGCCAGCGCCACGCCCAATCCCGAAATGGCAAGGTCGAGTGCTGCGCGCGATGAGTTGGCCGAAAGGCCGCGCTGCGCTGCCCGGCCGGGCTCGATGCCGGCCGCCTCGAACCAGTTGTGCCAGGACGGAAAGGACGCACCGGTCGGTCCCCAGCCGGTATGGATAAGCGGCAGGCTGGCGAGGCCTTCGGGTTTGATCGTGTCGGCCAGCCCGGGTGCACACACGGGATAGACTGCGTCCTGGACGATGTCCTCGGTCGGGTGCTCGCGATAGTGCGGGCCATAAGTGAGCCTGATGTCGATCAACTCACGGTCGAACGGCACCGGGTCATCCTCGCCTCTGAGCGATATGTCGACGGCGCCATGGCTGGAGACAAAACCAGTGAGGCGCTGCGAAAGCCAACCCATGGCCATGGATGGCGGCACCGACACCACGAGGCGCGGGCGGAACGCATCGCCGCCCAGCTGGCGCGCGACGCTGCCGATCTCCTGGAAGGCCATGGTCAGCCTGGGCAGCATCTCGACGCCGGCCTCGGTGAGGACGGCGCGCCGGTTGACGCGATGGAACAGCTTGCGGTCCATCTGCTCCTCGACGGTGCGGATGAGCTGGCTGACGGCGGCGGCGGATACAGAAAGCTCTTCCGCCGCCCCCGCAAAGCTGCCTGTGCGAGCCGCAGCCTCGAAAGCCTGAAGTCCTTTGAGAGAGGGAAGTACGGCCATGATCACCGAATAGATAAGTTCAGCTTATCTAAATCGCAGAAATCGTCATTTTTGGAAAGGTTTTTCATGCGCTACAGTGGATTCTATCAAATCCCAGCCTGGATCGAAGCCCGTGGATCATCGCGACGTAATTTCATCGTTGACGCAGGAGGAGCGCAACCGGCTGACCGCCAAGTCTGATGCCGCGGGCCTCGTTCAGCTTGCCGCTCATTGGGGTGCGATCGTGATCCTCGGATCGCTGATCGCCGCCAAAGTGCCGTTCTGGCCGCTGCTGATGCTGCCGCAAGGTCTCCTCATCGTGTTTCTGTTCACGCTGCTGCACGAGACGGTTCATCGCACGGCCTTTGAGGCGCAGCGGCTGAACGATGTCGTGGCGCGGGTGTGCAGCCTGGCGATCGCGCTGCCGGCGGACTGGTTCCGCTACTTCCACTTTGCCCACCATCGATACACGCAAGATCCCGACAATGACCCGGAACTGGCGTTCCCCAAGCCGGAGACATGGCGGCAATACCTCGTCCACATATCCGGCATCCCGTTATGGTGGGGCCACATCAAGACGCTTTATGCCAACGCCGCGGATCGTGGTCGCGAAAGCTACGTTCCGCCAAAGGGCTATGACAAGGTGCGCATCGAGGCACGCGCCATGATTGCCTTTTATGCCGTGCTCCTTCTGCTGGCCGTCTATTTCCGGCTCTCGGTGCTTGTCTATGTCTGGATTTTGCCCGCTCTGTTGGGGCAGCCGTTTCTGCGCCTCTATCTCTTGGCCGAGCACGGTCGTTGTCCGTTCGTCGCCAACATGCTGGAGAACACCAGGACCACATTGACCAACTGGCTGGTCCGCAAGCTGGCGTGGAACATGCCGTTCCATGCCGAGCATCATGCCTATCCCGGCGTGCCGTTTCATCAACTGCCGCGGTTTCATGCGCTGATCGAGCGGCATCTCAAGGTGGTCGAGCCCGGCTATGTCAGCTTCCACGAAAAGTACATCGAGACGCTGCATTGACGATGGCCGGCCTAGCCGGTCTGGCTGTGCGGCGCTCGGGATCTCAACAGGCGCTGGATCTCGGCCGCCTTTGACGGCGCGCCGATCAGAAAGCCCTGCGCCTCGGTGCAGCCATTGCTGCGCAGGATGTCGAGTTGCACCTCGGTCTCGACCCCCTCGGCGGTGACAGTGATGCCAAGCTCGGCACCCAGCCCGATGACGGTGCGAACGATCGCCGCGGTGTCGCGATTGCCGAGGTCGTGGATGAACGAACGGTCGATCTTGATCTTGTCGACAGGAAAACGCCTGAGGTAGCCGAGCGACGAATAGCCGGTGCCGAAATCGTCCAGCGCGATGCGGATGCCGAGTTCGCGCAACTGCCGCAGCGTCCTTAGCACCACCTCGCTTTCGTCCATCAGCACGGTTTCGGTGATCTCCAGTTCCAACCGACCGGCTGGCACGCCGGAGAAAGCCAGCGCCGAGATGACGCTGCGGGCGAAGCTGCCGCTTTTAAGTTGCACGGCCGAGACATTGACCGCGACGCGCAGGCCGGCGGGCCACCGTGCCGCCGCCGTGCAGGCTTTCCTCAGCGCCCATTCTCCAAGCGGCACGATCAATCCGGTTTCTTCGGCGACCGGAATGAAGCTGTCCGGCGCCACCATGCCACGTTCTGGGGAATGCCAGCGCATCAAGGCTTCCGCGCCGACGATCTCGCCGGAGGCGATGTTCATGATGGGTTGGAAATCGAGGTCGAATTCCTGGCGCGACAGTGCGGTCCCGAGGTCGACCTCCAGCGCACGCCGTGCCTGTACCATTGCGTCCATTCCGGGTTCGAAGAAGCGATACAGATTGCGCCCTTCGCTCTTCGCCCGGTAAAGCGCTGTATCGGCGTTCCTCAGCAGCGTGTCGGCGTCTCCGCCGTCGTCGGGGAAAACCGCGATGCCCAGGCTGATGCCGATATGCATCTCGCGGCTCTTGTCGCGGAACGGTTTTCCGATTGTCTCGACGATGCGCTTCGCGAGTTTTTCAGCATTGGCAATGCCCTTGAAATTGAACTGGATGATGACGAATTCGTCGCCGCCGAAGCGGGCAACGACGTCGTTTTCATTATGCAGGCAGCGCTGCAGCCGCTCGGCCACGCTCTTCAGCAGCCAGTCGCCGGCCGGATGTCCCCAGGTGTCGTTGACTGCCTTGAAGCGATCGAGATCGAGCGAGAAGATCGCCAGCGGCGTGGCCGCCGTGTCCTCCAGCGCAAGGTCGAGCCGTTCGCGAAACATCGAGCGGTTGGGCAGTCCGGTCAGCATATCGTGATGCGCAAGATGGGTCATGCGCTCTTCGGTACGGCGGCGCTCCGTAACATCGTCGAAGGTCGCCACCCAACCGCCGCCGCTCATCGGCTGGCGGGTGACCAGAACCGTCCTGCCGTCGGTAAGATGCCGATAGGCCGAATGCATTTTTTTCGCCACCAGGCAGGCCTCGGTCTTGGCGACTTCGCTGTCGACATCGATTTTCGTATAGATGCCGAGTTCCAGCAATCGTTCGAGCGCGTCGCGGTGCGTCGTTCCAAGCGGGAAGTCCGCCGCGGTGACGTTGTAGAGTTCTAGAAAACGCCCGTTGCGCACGATCATCTTGCCGTCGGCGTCATACATCAGCAGGCCTTGCGACATGTTGGCGAGCGCTGCGTCGAAGCGGCGGTGCTGCTCCTTGAGATCCTCTTGCGCGCGGCGCTGCTCGGTGATGTCTTCATAGATCGAGACCCAGCCGCCCAGAGCCAGAGGGCGGTGCGAGATGCTGACGATGCGGCCGTCCGACAGTGTTTCTTCGTAGGTCGAGGGCTTTGCCTGATCGATATAGGGCTTGCGGATGGCGTAGAGTTCGTCGGCTGTTTGCGAGGCGATGCCGATATCGACGCTGTGGCGCAGAATGTCGAGGAACCGGATGCCGGGCCTTATCACTCTGGCGTCGAGGCAAAAGATGTTCAGGTAGTTGCCGTTGCAGATGATCATCCGCTCGTCGGCGTCGAACATGCACAGGCCGTGCGACATGTTCTCGACGGCAGCCGAAAAGCGTTGGTTCTGCTCGCGCAGTTCGTCTTCCATGTGGCGGGAGCGGTCCATGCCTTCGGCCTCCCGTTTCGGGACGGCCGAACCATCCTTGGCATCAGCGACGGGCATGAGCGCGCCTGCGGACCGTGATCGAACGCGCTACTGTGGTCGCCGCCGGTTAATTTAGCGTTTTAATGCATGTCGCCCACAAGTGACCTCGGTTTTGGGGGAACGACATGCATAGAAACAAAGACCTAAAGCGCGTCGCGTGGATCCGTTTCAGCGCGACGCGCTTTAGCCGATTGCGGTCGCCGAAACCTGGCGCCGCGACGTCTCGATCGCCGAAAACCGTTTCAGAAACGCGTTCTGCGCCCAGGTCACCGAGCGTGGCGTGAAATCGAAGCGGTCGGCATTGAAGCCGCGCGGACGGCCGAAGAACTCGGTCGCCTCGGCGGTCGAAAAGCCGGCGAGCAGCGTTGCCTCGAAATAGGCGGCGATCTGGTCGGCGCGCTTGATCTCCTTGCGCAGCGCAGCACTTGGTTCCGGAGGCAGCGAGAAGCGCAGATGGATGGCGCGCTGCAGCCGTAACTCACAATCCTTGTAGCTGCCGCCCATCACCGATTTGAACGGCGAGATCATGTCGCCGATGACATATTCGGGGGCGTCGTGCAGCAGGGCCGCCAGCCGGGCGTCGGCCGAAGCCTCGGGCACCAGGTCGCAGAACAGCGCTTCGACCAGCAGCGAGTGCTGGGCGACCGAAAACGCATGCTCGCCGCTGGTCTGGCCGTTCCAGCGGGCAACGCGGGCGAGCCCGTGCGCAATGTCCGAAATCTCGATGTCGAGCGGTGAGGGGTCGAGCAAATCGAGCCGGCGGCCCGACAGCATGCGCTGCCAGGCGCGTGCCGGCGCGCCGACGCGGTCGGCCGCCATCAGGCCTCCTCCGCGCTGACGGCTTCCTGCGGGAAGGCGAATTTTGCCCAACCGGGAATGGCCAGCGTTAACGGAACGTCCCCGGCCATGATCGGCTGGCCGGCATCGAGCGCCGCCTTGACCCGGTCGATGCGCGCAATGGCCAGACCGGTCGTCTCTACGGTCGAGCCGAGCGTGCCAACCGGCCTGCCTGCGACGGTCAGTTCGGTGCCGGGCGCGGGCAGGGGCCTGTCGGCCGATGCAATCAGCACGCGCCGCCTGGCCGTGCCGCGATGCTGCATGCGCGAGACGACCTCCTGGCCGACATAGCAGCCCTTCTCGAAGCCGATGCCGCCGGTTTCGTCCAGCAGCACATCGTGGGGGAAGGCGTCTCCGAGTTGGTAGTCGCTGCCGCTTTCGGCAATGCCGCCGACAATGCGGAAGGCTTGCCACGCGGCAAGATCGCCGCGCTCATCCGTTTCGCCATAGGAACGCGTGACGGCACCCTTCGGAAAGCGTGTGTCGGCGGCCGCCGTTGAATCAGATTGTGAGGGTGTTGATTCATGTCCCCACGCGACGGTGACAAACGCCTGATCGGATTTGGCAATCTCGACCTTGGCGCGCAGTTTGTAGAGCGTCAGCCGGCGTACGAAATCGTCCGATATGTCGGCACGGCATTCGAGCCGGAATGCATTCTCGCCGGTGCGGGAGATCAGGAAATCGAACAGGATCTTGCCTTGCGGCGTCAGCAGCGCACCGGGTTTGGCTTCGCCGGGAGCCAGGATGTCGAGATCGGTGGTCAGGATGTTCTGCAAAAAATGCTCGGCATCCGCACCTGATACGGAAATGAGGGCGCGGTCTTTGAGCTGGGCACAGGGCATGGGCGGAAAAGCAACCTGATCTTGCAAAATGGTCGGCCTTTACGTAAGCCGCTGGCACTCCCCCCGCAAGAGAGCATGGCCATGATCTACGACCTCATCCTGACAGGCGGCACAGTGGTCAACCATGACGGCGAAGGGGCTCGCGACATCGGCGTGAAGGACGGGCGCATCGCTGCCATCGGCGATCTCCGCCAGGCCTCGGCCGGCGAGACGATCGACTGCCGCGGCCTGCATGTCCTGCCGGGTGTCGTCGACAGCCAGGTGCATTTTCGCGAGCCGGGACTGGAGCACAAGGAAGATTTGGAAACGGGTTCGCGCGCTGCCGTGCTTGGCGGCGTCACCGCCGTGTTCGAGATGCCCAACACCAATCCGCTGACCACCAGCGAGGCAGCGCTTGCCGACAAGGTCCGGCGCGGCACGGGGCGCATGCATTGCGATTTCGCCTTCTGGGTCGGCGGCACCCGCGAGAATGCCGGGGATGTCGGCGAGCTTGAGCGGCTGCCGGGTGCGGCCGGGATCAAGGTTTTCATGGGCTCGTCCACTGGCGACCTGCTGGTCGAGGATGACGAGGGCGTGGCGTCGATCCTGAGAAACACGCGCCGGCGCGCCGCCTTTCATTCGGAAGACGAATTCCGGCTGCGCGAGCGCCTTGGCGAACGCATCGAAGGCGACCCGGCATCGCACCCTGTCTGGCGCGACGAGATCGCCGCCTTGCGCTGTACCGAACGGCTGGTACGCATTGCGCGAAACGCCCGTGCCCGCATCCATGTTCTACACATCTCGACCGCCGAGGAGATTGTGTTCCTCGAACAACACAAGGATGTCGCGACCTGCGAGGCGACGCCACATCATTTGACGCTGAGCGCCGACGACTATCTCAGGCTTGGCACGCTGATCCAGATGAACCCGCCGGTGCGTGCCGCGCGCCATCGCGATGGCGTCTGGCATGGCATTGCGCAAGGCATCGTCGATGTGCTCGGCTCCGACCACGCGCCGCACACGCTGGCCGAGAAGGCAAAGCCCTATCCGGCCTCACCGTCGGGGATGACCGGCGTGCAGACGCTGGTGCCGATCATGCTCGACCACGTCAATGCCGGCCGGCTGACCTTGCAGCGCTTTGTCGACCTGTCTAGCCACGGCCCGCAGCGGATCTTCGGCATGGCGAGAAAGGGCCGCATCGCTGCCGGCTACGACGCCGACTTCACCATCGTCGATATGAAGCGGCGCCAGACCATCACCAATGCGCAGGCCGGCTCGAAAGCCGGCTGGACGCCTTATGACGGGAGAGAAGTGGTCGGCTGGCCGGTCGGCACCGTCATTCGCGGCCGCCGCGTGATGTGGGAAGGCGAGATCGCCACGCCAAGCCAGGGTAGGGCGGTGGAGTTTTCTGAGGCATTGCCCTGCTAGGCTCCCCACCTCCGTGGGTGGGAAGAGCCGCTCTCAATCCCCGGCGACGAAGAACGACCATTGTCCGCTAGGGGTGATACCGACGCGATAGAAAATATAGGCGCCGAACTGCTTCATGTCGTCGAAATCGCCAGCGGTGACGATCTTGAACAGTTCGACCCGCTGCTTGGCGTCCAGCTTGTCCAGCGGTAGGGCGAAGAAATACGGCCACACATAGAGCTCTTGTGGCGTGCCGGCATCGAGGTGGACGTAGCCGGCATCAAGCACCTCCTCCAGGATGGCCAGGATTTCCTGGCCGTCCGGGTCGCCCGAGAGGCCCTTGAGGAAGGCGACGGCATCGCCATCAATGTCGGTTAGGGACAATTGCGTTGTGTTGTCGCCCGTGCCGATCAACGGCCGCAACTTTTCGATATCGCCGCCCTTGCAGGCTTCGACGATCAAATCATGCATGCGCCGCACTGGTTCCGGCAGCTTGCCGAGATCGTAGATGACCTCGGGCACCGGCGTGTCCGGATCGACGCGTGGCCTGGTCACGCCGCCATCCGCCGGACTGTCCGGCTCGGCTTCGGCAGGAGCAGTCGGCTGGCTAGACGGCGGCGGCGTCCCGACCGGGTTGGGCATTGGCACGGTGCTTCCGGGGGGCGACATGTCGTCGGCCGGCGGCGTGACCGTCGGGGGGAGCTCTTCGCGCTTGATTTCGCTCAGCGCATAGGCGGGGCTGCTCGCGAGACACACAACCAGGGGAATCGCGGCACAGCAAGCGGCGAAAGAGATGCGAAGGACCAAGCCACGCGGCTTGCCTGACATCGAAAAACTCACTGCCCGTTTCTCCCTGCTTACGGGCATGACGCCCGAGCGGCATATTGCCGTCAAAGAACCGGACGTCGGTTCAGTGCCGCAGCCGTTCAGGTTCGAAGGCGCCAGCAATCACCTTTTCACGCATACGGTCGAGCAGGGCAAGGGCCGAGGTCTCGCCATTGGCACGCAACATCTCGCCGAAGGCTGTTTCGAGCGCTGCTTCGGCAATGATCTCGGGCTCTATCCCGGCGGAGAGACCTTCCGCCCAGGCCTCGCTGTGGCTTTCCACGGCGGTCAAGCGTTTTTCTTCCCTGACCAGCGCGTCGATGTCGTTGACACCATGTTCCATAAGCGAATGTCCACCCTTTCAAGCTGCGATCCATTGATGTGGATCAGGCCTGATCTGTTCATTTCACACGCAGGGACAATTAAGTATTTGTAAATACGACATTTTTTTGATCGTCTTTTACAAAGCCCGATTGCCTTGTGCGAAGCTGCGTTCAGTTCGAGTCAAACTTAGCCGATTGGGGCGGCCTGCGGGGCGAAAACCTTCAGTTTGAGTTAATTCCGCTTTCGCGCGGTAAGGTTTCGTTAATACTGTTGCAGAAGTGCAACATGAGGATTGCACCAAGATATCGCCTGGCACAAGCCGATATATCGGCTGTACCCAGCAATGGTTCGGATAGTTGTCGATGAGCGAGTGCCTAAAGCGCGCCGCGTTTGAACGGATTCAGGCGAGGCGCTTTAGGTTTTCGTTTTTATGCGTGTCGTTCTCCCAAAACCGCAGCCAGTTTTGGGCGACATGCATTAGTTGCCGTAACGCGAGGCGATATCGCGAGACAGCGTCTCGCCTTCCTTCATATAGCGGCTGATGGCTTCGGTCGCCGAGGGCGTGCACCTCGTATAGGTGCCGCCGAAGGAGCGGTAGCCGCGATTGAAGCTGGCAATGAAGCGGGCGCGCCGCTCGGCGTCCGGATTTTCCGAATCGAGCAGTTTTGTCATCTCGACACGCCACTGGTCGCCCTTCTCGCCGCACAGATTGCGCAGGAAATGCAGCGAGCCCAGAACCTCCGCCAGCCGCATCAACCCGGGCTCGAACGGCGACTCGGCGCTGAGCGCGGGCCGTATCGAAACGGTCGCGCCGACCGCAAGACACAGGGCGAGGAGCATGGATGGACGATTCATAAGCCTTCTCTACCAGCTGCGTGGCTCTGCTAAACAGCATAAGTCTTTGTGGCGAAACAATTTGTCGCCCGCAAGTTGATTTCAGGACAGCAGTCCGGCGTTTCCGCCGGGGGCCAACAAGTCTTCGGCGACCGCGAATACCGAGCCTGCCAGCGGCAGCGCCGCCATCTCGCTGAGCGTATAGAAGGCCGCCGTCTCCGCATCGTCGCTGGCCACGGCCTCGCCGCCGGCATAGGCGGCGCCGAAGACTGTGAGGAGATAATCGACCGGGTGGCTGTCATCCCGGCCGTCGATGTGGATTTCCCGCAGCGGGCGATAATTTGTGGCACGCAAACCGGTTTCTTCCTGAAGTTCGCGCTCTGCCGCTGCCTCCAGCGTCTCACCAGGTTCGACCTTGCCGCCCGGAAAGGCATAGAGCCCTTGCGACGGTTGCCGGGCTCGCTTGACCAGAAGCACGGTGTCTGCCCGCACGACGGCGACCGAGACTGCCGGAAGTATTTTGCGCGCTTCGTTCATGGATTCCCAATCAGACTGAAGGCCGGTCAGTTGTGGACCGGCCAGCGTGGACAAGTTTTAGCGGTTGCGCAACGCCGGTTCCATCGCCACTTTCAGAAACCGAAGCTTTCGAAGGGCATCAATCGACCATGTGCGGACGTTTCGCCTTGACCGCGACGCCGGATCAGACCGCTGCGTTTCTGGACGTGGCGGGGCTTGAGGATTTCCCGGCGCGCTACAACATCGCCCCGACGCAGCCGATCCTGATGGCGGTCGCCGGCCCTCCGCGGGCGCCGGGCTCCAATCTGCCGGACCGGCAGCCAATGCTGGTGCGCTGGGGGCTGATCCCGACCTGGGTGAAGGATACAGGCGAGTTTCCGCTGCTGTTCAACGCGCGCTCCGAAGGGGCTGCCGAAAAGGCGTCGTTCAAGGCCGCCATGCGCCATCGCCGCGCTTTGGTGCCGGCGTCCGGCTTTTATGAATGGCGGCAAACCGGTGGCAAGAAGGGGCAGCCTTACTGGATACGCCCCAGGCATGGCGGGCTGGTTGCCTTCGCCGGGCTGATCGAGACCTATGCCGAGCCGGGCGGTTCGGAAATGGACACCGGCGCCATCCTGACCATCAACGCCAATGCCGACATCGCGCATATCCACGACCGCATGCCGGTGGTGATCGATCCCAGGGATTTCGCACGTTGGCTGGATTGCCGCACGCTCGAACCGCGCGATGTCGCCGATCTGTTGCGACCGGCACAGCTCGATTTCTTCGAGGCAATTCCGGTCTCCGACCTCGTCAACAAGGTCGCCAACACCGGACCGGAGATTCAGGAGCGGGGCGAGATCGGGCCGGAGCCCGAGAAGGTCAAGCGCCAGAAGTCCGGCGCGGACGACAGTCAGATGACGTTGTTCTAGCAGAGGGCGCGCGTGTCGGCGCCTTCATTTCTGGCGCCATTGGCGCCGGTCGCACACCCCTTCAGGCAGCGCGGGGCGAAACGATCTTCTGCGCCGGCTTTTTCTTCTTGGCGGTATGGAGAAGGGCGGCGACGATCGCGGCCGGGCCGATTGCGCGATAGTGGTTGGCCAGCGCGGGCTGCTTGGCGCGGTTGGCTTCCTGCTTGGTTCGGGGCATGTCTCTCTTCCCTGGTAACATTTTCGTGTCTGCGTTTGATGGCCGATTCTGACCAAATCGTGACGCCTGCTGATCTAGCCGGCGAATGTTTCATGACTGTGCCGACATGTTTAATAAAATGTTTCAGTGCATCATTACCTGTGACCCAGCGACGGTTTTGCCGAAACTTGCGACTTGACGGCAACACAAGCCAAGGCGATAAAGCCGCCCATGAAAACGTCTTTCGCCATTTGTGGCATTTGCATTATTGGCTAGCCTCGCGCTGGTCCGGACGTTTTCGCCTCATCTTTCCCCAGATTGGACAAACGCCCCGGCCAGCAGGCTGGAGCCTGATTTGCGTTCGCGCAGGGCTGGCTTCGTCGAATTGAGTTCTGAACCGGGAAGGCACGAATGTCCGACGCATCGCAGGGCCTGCGCCTCTACAACACGCTGACGCGGACGAAAGAGGATTTCGTCCCGATCGATCCGCTGAACGTGCGCATGTATGTCTGCGGCCCGACCGTCTACGACTTTGCTCATATCGGCAATGCCAGGCCGGTGATCGTCTTCGACGTGCTGTTCCGCTTGCTGCGCCATCTCTATGGGCAGACGCACGTCACCTATGTGCGCAACATCACCGACGTAGACGACAAGATCAATGCGCGCGCTTTGCGCGATTTCGGCGGCGAGATCGCTTCCGGCACGCTGTCGTTGAATGAGGCGATCAGGCGGGTCACCGAAAAGACCGCCGGCCAGTTCCACAGCGACGTGGCGGTTCTCGGCTGCCTGGCGCCGACGGTCGAGCCGCGCGCCACCGAATTCGTCGAGCCCCGTGCCGACGGCAAGGTCGACATGATCACCTTGATTCAAAGCCTGATCGAACGCGGCCATGCCTATGTTGCTGCGGGCGAAGTCCTGTTCGACACGGCGTCGATGCCCGACTACGGCCAGCTGTCGAAGCGCAATCTCGACGAGCAGCAGGCCGGTGCTCGCGTCGCCGTCGACGCGCATAAGAAAAATCCCGGCGATTTTGTCCTCTGGAAGTTGTCGTCACCGGAGGAGCCGGGCTGGAATTCGCCATGGGGCAGGGGTCGGCCGGGCTGGCACATCGAGTGCTCGGCGATGTCGGCCGCCTATCTCGGCGAGGTCTTCGACATCCATGGCGGCGGCCTCGACCTGATCTTCCCGCACCATGAAAACGAGATCGCCCAGTCGCGTTGCGCCCATGGCACCGAAATGATGGCCAACATCTGGATGCACAACGGCTTCCTGCAGGTCGAAGGGCAGAAAATGTCGAAGAGCCTCGGCAACTTCTACTCGATCAACGAACTCCTGGAGACCGAGACCTTCGGCGGCCGCAAATGGCCGGGCGAGGTGCTGCGGCTGGCGATGCTGATGACGCATTATCGCGAGCCGATCGACTTTTCCGTGCGCAAGCTGGAAGAGGCCGAGAACACCCTGCGAAAATGGAAGCGGGGGGCCGACCTCGCGCCGACGGCGGCGGGACAGGTGCCCGTGGAGATCATCGACGCCTTGTCGGACGATCTCGCCACCTATGCCACCTTCCAGATCCTGACCCAGTTGGCCGGCGAGGCAGTGGACGGCAACGATGCCGCTGCATCGCTGAAGGCGTCGCTGCTGTTCCTCGGCTTCGACGTCGCGTCGGCGAAGGTTGATGAAGGCCACGTCGCCAAGGCCATCGCCAAGCGTCTCGCGTTCATCGCCGCCAAGAACTGGGCCGAAGCCGACCGCATCCGCGACGACCTGCTGGCCCAAGGGATACAGTTGAAGGACGGCAAGGATCCGGTCACAGGCGAACGCATCACCACCTGGGAGGTAAAAAGATGATCGATCATCTCGGCATCAACGTTGCCGATTTCGACGCTTCGAAGGCTTTCTATGACAAGGCGATGGCGCCGCTTGGTGCCGCGCTGTTGTATATGGTGCCGCTGGAGTACACCGGCGGTAAAAAGGTCGGTGGCTACGGTCGCGATCGGCCGGTATTCTGGCTGCAGGAAGGCAAGGATGGTCAGAAGGCCCATCAGCACGTCGCCTTCACCGCGCGCAGCCGCGCCGAGGTCGAAGCCTTCTATGCTGCGGCGCTTGCCGCCGGCGGCAAGGACAATGGCGGGCCGGGCCTGCGCCCGCACTATCACCCGGACTACTATGGCGCCTTCGTCCTCGATCCCGACGGCAACAACGTCGAGGCCGTCTGCCATGCGCCGGAGTGATCAGCGATGAGCCTCGACAACCGACCGATCTACACCGGCGGCTGCCAGTGCGGCGCGGTGCGCTTTCGCGTTGAAGGCGCTTTGGGCGACGCTTCGGTCTGCCATTGCCGCATGTGCCAGAAGGCGTTCGGCGCGTTCTACGCGCCGCTGGTTTCGGTGCGTGGCGCCAGGCTCGACTGGACGCGCGGCGAGCCGAAATACTTCCGTTCGTCCAACCATGTCGATCGCGGTTTTTGCGCCGATTGCGGCACGCCGCTGACCTTCACCGCGCCGGACGGGGTTGGCCTCGCCATCGGTGCGTTCGACAATCCAGCGGAGATCGTGCCGCTGATTCAATGGGGGATCGAGGCAAAGCTGCCCTATGTCGACTCGATCCCGCAACTGCCGGGCGAGGACACCATGGCCGACATGTCGTCGGCCTCCTATCTGGCCGATCTCGTTTCCTACCAGCACCCCGACCACGACACCGAACAATGGCCGCCAAAGGAAAGATCATGACCGATCAGGTAAGAACCGGCGGCTGCCAGTGTGGCGCCGTGCGCTTCCGCGTTCATGGAGCGCTCGGCCGTCCGTCCATCTGCCATTGCCGCATGTGCCAGAAGCAGTTCGGCTCGTTCTTCGGCGCGCTGGTCACGGTGCCCAGAGATGGCGTCGAATGGACCCATGAAGAGCCGAGTTACTTCCAGTCGTCGGTCAACATCGATCGTGGTTTCTGCGCCCGCTGCGGCACGCCGCTGACATATCGGCAGCCCGGCGGGCTGGAAATCGCGATCGGTGCCTTCGACGACCGTTCGGACCTGGCACCGCAGATCCAGGTCAACTATGCCGCGCGGTTGCCCTGGGTGGAGACGATCTTCGATCAGCCCGTCCACCAGGATCCTGATTATTACAACAGGCAGGAATCCATCATCTCCTTCCAGCACCCAGACCATGAAACGCCGGACTGGCCGACCAAAGGTTTACAACTATGAGCAGTCAATTGCGTACGCTTTATCCCGAGATCGAGGCGTTCGATTCCGGCATGCTCGATGTCGGCGACGGCCACCAGGTCTACTGGGAGCGTTCCGGCACCAAAGGCGCCAAGCCGGCGGTGTTCCTGCATGGCGGGCCGGGCGGCACCATTTCGCCAAAACACCGGCGGCTGTTCGACCCGAAGCTCTACGATGTCATCCTGTTCGACCAGCGTGGCTGCGGAAAATCGACGCCCAACGCCTCGCTCGAAGCCAATACGACATGGCACCTGGTCGCCGACATCGAACGGCTGCGCGAAATGGCCGGCTTCGACAAATGGCTGGTGTTCGGCGGCTCCTGGGGGTCGACGCTTGCGCTCGCCTACGCCGAGACCCATCCAGAACGCGTCAGCGAACTGGTGGTGCGCGGCATCTACACGCTGACGCGTGCGGAACTGGAATGGTACTATCAGTTCGGCGTCTCGGAAATGTTCCCGGACAAATGGGAGCGCTTCCTGGCGCCGATCCCGGAGGCCGAGCGCAGCGACATGATGGCCGCCTATCGCAAGCGGCTGGTCGGCACGGATCGAAAGGCGCAGATCGAGGCGGCCCGCGCCTGGAGCCTGTGGGAAGGCGAAACGATCACGCTGTTGCCGGAGCTTGAGACAAGCGGTCCGTTTGGGCAGGACGACTATGCCGTCGCGTTCGCCCGCATCGAGAACCACTATTTCGTCCATGCCGGCTGGCTGGAAGAGGGACAATTGCTGCGCGACGCGCACAGGCTGAGCGACATCCCCGGCACCATCGTCCATGGCCGCTACGACATGCCATGCCCGGCGCGCTATGCCTGGGCGCTGCACAAGGCCTGGCCAAAGGCGGATTTCCATCTGATCGAGGGCGCCGGCCATGCTTATTCGGAGCCGGGTATCCTCGACCGGCTGATCCGCGCGACGGACAAGTTTGCAGGCAAATGACCATGACCCGCGAGCGCCTCTATCTCTTCGACACCACGTTGCGCGATGGCCAGCAGACGCCGGGCATCGACTTTTCCGTCGAGGACAAGATCGCCATCGCAAAACTGCTTGACGCTTTTGGCCTCGACTATGTCGAAGGCGGCTATCCCGGCGCCAACCCGACCGACACCGCCTTCTTCCAGGAGAAGCGCACGGAGCGCGCCAAATTCGTCGCCTTCGGCATGACCAAGCGGGCAGGGGTGTCGGCGTCCAACGATCCCGGCCTAGCGTCTCTTGTGCAATCGAAATCGGATGCCATCTGCTTCGTCGCCAAGAGCTGGGACTACCACGTCCGTGTCGCGCTCGGCTGCACCAATGAGGAGAACCTCGACGCCATCAAGGCCTCCGTCGAGGCGGCGATCGCCGCCGGCAAGGAGGCATTGGTCGACTGCGAGCATTTCTTCGATGGCATCAAGGCCAATCCCGACTACGCGCTGGCCTGCGCCAGGACCGCCTATGATGCCGGGGCGCGCTGGGTGGTGCTGTGCGACACCAATGGCGGCACGCAGCCATCGGAAGTCCGCGCCATCGTCGAGAAGGTTATTTCGTCGGGTATTTCAGGCGATCATCTCGGTATCCATGCCCATGACGACACCGGCCAGGCCGTGGCGAATTCCCTCGCCGCTGTCGAGGCTGGCGTGCGCCAGATCCAGGGCACGCTCAACGGCATCGGGGAGCGCTGCGGCAACGCCAATTTGATCTCGATCGTGCCGACGCTGGCGCTAAAGCCGGCCTTCGCCGATCGTTTCGAAACTGGCATTTCGGCTGAGGCGCTGACAGGCATTTCCAGGTTGTCGCGCGCATTTGACGAACTCCTGAACCGAGCGCCAGAGGCGCAAGCGCCCTATGTCGGCGCTTCCGCCTTCGCCACCAAGGCGGGTATCCACGCATCCGCACTGGCCAAGGAGCCGGCGACCTATGAGCACGTCCCCCCCGAAACCGTCGGCAACCGCCGCCGTGTCATGGTCTCGGACCAGGGCGGCAAGGCCAATTTCCTCGCCGAGCTGAGGCGACGCGGCATCGAGGTGCCGAAGGACGATCACCGGCTCGACGCGCTGATATCCGTGGTCAAGGAGCGCGAGGCCGAGGGCTATGCCTATGAAGGCGCCGATGCCAGCTTCGAACTCCTCGCCCGCAAGATGCTGCACGGCCTGCCGGAATTCTTCAACGTCACCTCGTTCCGCTGCATGGTCGAGCGCCGCTTCGACGCCAACGGCCAGTTGAAGACGGTCTCCGAAGCGATCGTCAAGGTGGTGGTCGATGGCGAGGAGAAGATGTCGGTGGCCGAAGGGCATGGCCCGGTCAACGCGCTCGACATCGCGCTGCGCAAGGACCTCGGCAAATTCCAGGGCGAGATCGCCGACATGGAGCTGGCCGACTTCAAGGTGCGTATCCTCAATGGCGGTACCGAGGCGATCACCCGCGTTCTGATCGAATCGCATGACGGCACCGGCGCGCGCTGGTGGACGGTGGGCGTTTCCGAGAACATCATCGACGCCTCGTTCCAGGCGCTGATGGATTCCATCGTCTACAAGCTGATGAAGAACCGCGAGATGGCCGGACTGGTGGCCGCCGAATAGGGTTGAACCATCAGCGAAAGTCCATTGATCCATCAGAACTTTGCGATGGTCTTGCCAAGGTGACTGGGCCATAGCGTTGGCCCATGGCCACTGAAGCAATTACCCTGGATGCAGAGTCCAAGGCCCGGCGCGGCTTTCTGCTGGCGCTCGGCGCCTATCTGCTATGGGGATTGCTGCCCTTCTACATGAAGGCGGTCGCTCATCTGCCGCTCGCGGAAGTCATTGCCCATCGCATCGTCTGGTCGGTGCCGATCGCCGCCGCCGTTCTGATCTGGGCCGGCCGCACGGCGGATTTCAAGGCGGCGCTGCGTTCGCCGCGCACCATCGCCATGGCCGCGCTGACGGCGGCGCTGATCTCGGTCAACTGGGGCATCTATGTCTGGGCGATCGCGGTCGACCGCACCGTCGAAACCGCGCTCGGCTACTACATCAATCCCCTGGTCAGCGTCGTTGTCGGCGCGCTGCTGCTCGGCGAGCGGCTCGACCGGCTGCAGATCGCGGCGGTGGTGCTGGCGGCCGTCGCCGTCGCCGTGCTGACCATCGAAGGCGGCAAGCTGCCCTGGGTGTCGCTGGCACTGGCGTTTTCCTTCGCCGCCTACGGCTTCTTCCGCAAGACGCTGCCGATCGGCCCGAGCCAGGGATTTTTGCTCGAAGTCCTTCTGCTGTCGGTGCCGGCACTTGGCTACATCGTCTATCTCATCGCAACCGGACAGGACCACATCGTATCCAGCAGTGGCACGGATACGGCGTTGCTGATCGGCTGCGGTCCAGTCACATCGGTGCCGTTGTTGCTGTTCGCCTTCGGCGCCAAGCTGCTGCGGCTGTCAACCATCGGCATCATGCAATATATCGCGCCGACCATGGTGTTCCTGATCGCCGTTCTGATCTTCGACGAGCCTTTCGGCACCATCCAGGCCATCGCCTTTGCGCTGATCTGGGCGGCTTTGGCAGTCTATTCCTGGTCGATGTTGACGACAGCGCGACGCGCCGCGCCGCAGCCCGTACGGTAAGGGGGTTCGATGTACCTGCTGCATATCGCCAACAAAAATTATTCCTCATGGTCGCTGCGGCCCTGGGTGCTGATGCGCGCGCTGGATATCCCATTCGAGGAACGGCTGACGCCATTCCCGACCGGATCGAGCTGGGATCTGTACCGTTCCTTCTCACCGAGCGGCCGCGTGCCGTGCCTGGTCGACGACGGCTGGGCGGTCTGGGATTCGCTGGCCATCGTCGAATATCTGGCCGAACGCCACCATGGCGTGTGGCCCGTCGAAGCCAAGGCGCGCGCCTGGGCGCGCTCGGCCGCCGCCGAGATGCATTCGAGCTTCACCGCATTGCGCAGCGCCTGTCCGATGAGTTGCGGCGTGCGGGTAGAGCCGTTTCCGATGTCCGATGCGCTGAAGCAGGACCTCTTTCGCCTCGACGACCTCTGGAATGATGGTCTTGCTCGTTTCGGCGGGCCATTTCTGGCGGGCGCTCATTTCACCGCAGTAGATGCTTTCTTTGCCCCGGTGGCGTTCCGCGCACAGTCTTATGGGCTCTCCTTCGAGGGCGCGGCTGCAGCGTATCCGGCGCAGTTGCTTGCTCTGCCGGCGATGCGCGAATGGCATGCGGCTGGGCTTGCCGAGACCTGGCGCGAGCCCGATCACGAAGCGGAAGTGGCCGCCGCCGGCACCATCATCGAGGATCTTCGCGCCACTGCGTGAAAGCTGCCGGCGGGTGCTACATCTGTCCGAGCCGCCTGACAAAGAGATAGGTCGCGCCCGCGATCACCATCGACACAGCCGTCACCACCCAAAAGCCCATTGGCGTGTCGACCAGCGGCAGGCCCCCAACGTTCATGCCGAACAGGCCTGAGATGATGGTCATCGGCAACAGCACCGCCGTCATCACCGACAGGACGTACAGCAGCCGGTTCGACTGCGTCGTCAGCTTTGCCATAAGCTCGTCCTGCAATAGCCGGGCGCGCGCCTGCAATTGCTCGCCGTCATAGTGCAGCGTCTGCGCCCGGTGTGAAAGGCGCGCGGCCATGTCGTTGATGCTGTCTGGCAGGTCGTTGCGGTGCGAATGATCAAGGTGACGGAACAGATTGGTCAGCGTCGCCATCTGCCTGTGGATCACCACCAGATGCCGGCGCGCGTCGACCAGGGATTGCCGTTCATTGTGCCATGCGTCGCAGACGATACGGTCTTCGATGCCGTCGAGACTGTCGCCGAGTGCCGCAAGTTCCGCCACCATGCCATCGAACGACTGGCCGACGACAGCCTCGATCAACTCGGCTGGCGAGCGGAACTTGCGCGATCCATTCTCGATCGCCTTGCGGATGTTGTCGACCGACTGCAGCGGTTGCTTGCGGGCGCCGACCAGCATCGTGTCATTGAGCGCGAAGCGGAAATGGCCAAGCCCGCCCGCTTCCGCCGAATAGTCATGGCGCAGGTCCGGCAGATCGCCATAGAGCCAGTCGTCCTCGAGGTCGATGTGGCAGCCATGGCTGGCGGACAGGAAAGCTTCACGCACCGGTGCCGGCAAAGCCCGATCGGCGCCGATTTCGTGACGGGCCCGCATGTCGGAAAGCTGGTAGCTGCGCCATGTCCAGTGCGCGGCGGCGGCGTCCCTGGTTCGCACGCCCTCAGCGGTGAAGTGATAGATGAAGAACAGTCCGTGCTCGTCGGGCAGGTAGGGCGACAGATCGGTGCCTTCCGGGGCGAGAGTGATGTCCATGGGCGGTGCCAGATGCATGTTCCGAAGATGGCGCCGCACGGCGGCTGCCTGATACTGATTCCTAGCACGCGCGAAGCCGGTTTCGTGTGACGGTTTCTTGACAGCCGATCACAGTCTGTCGATCCCCCGTGTCAATCTGGGGGTGACGCCTTCGTCACCCCCGGATGTGCCCTGTCAGTGCTTCGGGCCGAAGCCGGGGTAGGGCTTGAGGGGCACGATTGCGGCAATGTCCATCATGCCGGCCTTGACCAACGGCAAGGTGGCGAGGTGGCCGCGAACCTCAGCATCATCAGCAGCCTCGAGCATCATGCCGCTGCCCGGGATGTCGCCTCGGTTCCACACCTGACGTACCGCCCCTTCGGCGTAGAGCGTGCGCCGCTGTTCGGCTTCGCCGGGCAGAAGTGGAGCGAAATCGGCATCGGTAAATTTTTCGGTGTTGCGAGCGAGGAGGGCAAAGAACTGCATGGCGGTCTCCTTTGGTTGGGATGGCCGATTATCGCTTTTGGCTGGTCAGACAGTCCAAGACTGATTAGGCTAAAGTTGAGACCCAAAAGGACTTGAGCCTTGGAGGAGAAATGTTCGACCTGCGCCAGCTCCGCTATTTCGTCACGGTCGCCGAAACCGGAAATGTCGGGCGCGCAGCCGAAATGCTGCATATTTCCCAATCGCCACTCAGCCGGCAGATCATCCAGCTCGAGGAGCAGTTGGGTGTTTCCCTCTTTGAGAGGTCGAAGCAGCGGGTCCATCTCAACGCCGAGGGCCGCGCCTTCCTCCCCGAGGCCCGCGCGCTGCTGTCCAATGCGCGACGTGTGGAGGAGTTCGGCCGCAACCTGGCCAGCGGTGCCGTCGGCCGGCTCGCCATCGGTTATGTCGAAGGGGCCGTTCATGCCGGGCTTGTCGCCGGGATGCTGCGCCAGTTCCGTCGCGACCGGCCGGATTTCCACCTGCAGCTGAGAAGCCTGCGTTCGGCGGCGCAGTTGGAAGGGCTACGGCAGCGGTCGCTGGATCTGGGCTTTGTCTACTCGCCGCCACCCGATGATGATCCGGATGTCGCCGCCATGGCGCTGCGGCATGAGCCGCTGGTGCTGGCGATCCCCGAAGATGACCCACTCGTTGAAGTGCCAGAGATCGGGCCGCACCATCTTGACGGTCGCACCTGGATCACCGTCGTGCGCCAGCCGGACGACACCAATCGCGGCCAGTTCCTTGCCGCCTGCGCCAAAGCCGGCTTTTTGCCCGACATCGCCTATGAGACGGCGGACCCGCTGACCTCGCTCGGCCTTGTCAGCGCGGGTCTCGGCTTGGCGACGGTGCAAGCCAGCCTGCGTGCCGCCGCGCCGCCGCGGATCGTGTTTCGCGACCTGCCGTGGTTCGACCGCACGGTTTCACTCCATCTCGCCTGGCGGCGTCATGACCGGCGCGCGGTGATTGCCGATTTGCGGCAGGCTGCGGCGGAAGAGGGAGTAGGGGAGTAGGGCAGTAGGGGAGTAGGGCAGTAGGGCAGTAGGGCAGTAGGGCAGTAGGGCAGTAGGGCAGTAGGGCAGTAGGG
>NZ_JAIUGP010000010.1:0-237933 GCF_020164655.1 Mesorhizobium sp. AD1-1 | reverse complement strand
TGGCGGGGGTGGGCCGCCGCAAGCACAAGCTAATATATGGCCGACCCTGGTGCTATGGTGCTATCGCGGAATGGCTGGTCGCTTCGGCCCTGAGCCGATCCATGAGGGCGAAGCTCTGGCCAAGGCGATCATTGAGACGGTGGAGCGCTTGACGAAGTAAGCCCGTCGCTGTGAAAGGACACAAACAGCGACGGGCCTTTTAACAGAGCTTGGATTTGAGGAGGGGATCTCAACCAAGCTGCAAACCCAACCGGGATTTCAGATACAGGTTCCAGCGTTACGAAAGATTTGATCACAGGTGGCCCGCCACCGTCTCGACACCAGCGGCGGGCCTTGCTCGGCTGTCTCAAGGAGATTTCCTACCAAGCGAATCCCGAACTTCGATTTCAGAGACATGTTCCCAGGGCGTGGGACAGACATTTCAGCCTTTACAGGAAGGCTCGATCTGGGAATATTGTCCTCGGATGGGGCGACTCTCAAAAGGTGTCGCAATGGCTAGGTCAAAATCCTCAAAGCAGTTATCACAGGCTGAATCGAGCGCTTCCTGGTGGCAGCGGAAGCGCTGCACCTAAGCATAATCAAGCCGTTCATATCGCCATATTGCGACCACTACAGGCAAACGCGCGTCCTGCATGAGGTGTCGTTGATGGCCGTGCGGGACGTCACCGGGAAAGAGGTCGCGTTCATCCGGTGGAACATCACTGGACCGGTGCTGCCCTCTAAGGGTGGGTAAGCGCCTAGCGGGGATCGATCAGGCCGAACCCGCAGAACTGACAATGCCAGCGATGCGGATAGCGACGGCATCAAGTCCGCCGTCGTAAATTTTCGTGAGGACGTGTTCCGCAGCTTCAGCCCGTTGGGCAGTGCAACCGCGAAGGTCGCCACCGCCCAACCTTGCCGGCCTGTTGGCGACGCAATCCCAAACTCCCCACAATCCATCGCGCTCAATATGACAATAGAATCTGTGCTTGTGATTTTCCATGCAAGGTAAACTCCCCGCATCCCCATTGGGGTCCAATCTATCCAGGAAGGTGGTTAATGGGCCCGCGTTTGCCGATCGCGCTTTAGGCTGGCCGCAGTGGTCCGTCGCCGCACGGTGGACTGCTCACTGCACCGGCCATTCTCCACGACACCAGCGCGCGTCAGACGGCTGCCGATGCGGATCGGCGAGATGCGGGAACAGAGTTCAGACGCCCACGTTTTTTCCCCAGGTCACGCGATTTGCGCGTGTAGAACAAACGGAGGAAAAAATGAGTATCAAAATGCTTACGACGGGCGCGATGGCGCTCGCAATAATGACCGGCTCAGCGCTGGCAGGCAGCAGCACCACTTCCGCGCTCGATGATCCTGCAAAGATGTCACCTTTCTTCACGGATGCCGGCATGAAAACCTTGAGGTCGGAAGCGGATTTCAAGACCGCATGGATGTCCATGAAACCGGATGAACAAAAGGCGGTGCTGAAAGACTGCGGCGACACCACGCTCAACAAGTCGCACGCTGATTTCTGTGCCATGGCCAAGAAGATGGGCGGCTGAGAATAACCGCTCTATAGCGTAGTTCTCGAAATCATTTGGCCCGCAGCCTTAGCGCGGGCCTTTTCCGCAGGCCAAATTTGCGATGCAAGGTTGCTAAGCGCTGCCGTCGGTCTCGCTTTCCTCATCGATCATCCGGACCGGCAGATAGGCGTTCGTTTCCAGCCACTCACGCAAGACGATTTGAATGAGGTCCGACCGGCCGATTTCCATTTCGGGCGCAATGGAGCTCAATGCGTCCTCTGTTGCTGGCTCGAGCGGGAGGCCGGCAACGTTCCGCAGCATCAATGCAGCGCGCCGAAGCATGATCTAAGATCCGCCCGAGACATGTCGGCCATACCATCGGCTGCACTCTCAAGTTCAAGGCGACGATGAAGGCATGGTCCAGCGGCTCATGTTCGGCATCTTCATTGATGTCACAGGGAGGAAACAGGCGGAGGAGGGCAGGGAGCTTCTGGCCGGCGAAATGAGCCACCGCGTCAAGAACCTGTTGACCATTGCCTGGGCTAACCGCTCACTGCTACATGACAGACCGACAACTGGAGTAGTTATCTATTGTCGCCCCGCTAGGAAAAAAGACCGGCGCCTCGCTGGGAGGTTGCCCGAATGGCACCGGCCAGACGGTCCTTTTCAGGTCCGCCGCTCTCCATAGATAGCTGAGTTTTCCCGTTGCGTCAGGTGGGTGCGGACTACGCTTTGGCTTTCCGCTTCGCTGGTGTCCTCTTGGCGGGTGCTACGAGTTCAACCTTGCGGCCAAGCCCGATGGACTTCGCCAGTTGCGAGCGCTGAGCGGCGTAGTTCGGAGCTGTCATAGGGTAGTCGTGCGGCAAGTTCCATTTGGCGCGATAGGCGTCCGGTGTCAGACCGAAGTCCGTGCTAAGATGCCGCTTTAGGGATTTGAACTTCTTGCCGTCTTCGAGACAGATGATGAAGTCCGGCGTCACCGACTTCTTCGGGTTGACCGCGGGAGTTTGCGGTTCAACGACAGTCGAGATCGGCGTGCGAAGTCCGGACAACGAAGCATGAACCGATGCTATCACGCCCTGCAAACCAGACACCGGCAATGGATTGTTCCTGACATATGCTGAGACAATGTCGGCGGTTAACTCAGCTAATTCGGCAGCGCGGGTGTCGGCTAGGTCGGTCATTGGTTGGTCCTTTTGTCTGATTTGTCCCCTCTCTATTGGTTGGTGATCAACGACGCAACCGCCCTCCTGAGCCTGGTCTGTCGAACTGCAGTGAAACCGACGCAGAATTCGTACGGTCTTCGGGCAATCCTTTGATGTTGTTTCAGAAGTAGTCGCGACCGTGGAGCGAAAGAGATTCGTGAAGCGAAGTTGCCTGCCCAGCATCCGGTCTGCCTGGGGTTCCTGGAAGTTTTCGAACGTTCTGGGTCGCTTCGCAGTCCGAATTGCGGGTGCTCATGGACAAAGTAGGATACTAGCGGCTTTTGCATGGCTCTGGAAGGGATCGACCCCTTGGCACGTTGCGACCGATAGCGCGACGGTACGACTTCCAAGTACCATGTTTTGAACGGCAGCTTCGCGCCTCAAGTCAGCCGTTGAGCTGGCCCCGGCGGAATCCCAAAAGCAGAAATTCGAGCGAACAGGCGAACCGGCACGCTCCCACCCAGAACTGGACGCCCAGCGGTCATTAGCGATGAGTTCGATCTCCAGCCGCAAAGTAAGCGAGCTGGTCGCCATAGATCTTCTTGAACGGCGGGCGAGCCCAGACGCGTTCACCGCTCAGATAGGTCGCATAGCCTGAGATGACGCGCCCGCTCTTAGGGAAGTGCGTTGAGCTTCGCTAGCTGCGGGACATATGAAGCGCGACACGATTTCGTCCTTCCGATTTGGCACGAAACAGAGCCAAATCTGCGGCGTTGACGAAATCGTTTGGCGTCTCGTTCTGGGTGGGCACCGCTGTTGCGACGCCAACGCTGATGGTCACGCGATCCGGGCCGTGGGGTATGTTCAACTCCCGCACGCGCTGGACGAGGTGCTCTGCGATCGCACTCGATTGCTCCAGTAAACTGTCGACCAGCACGATGACGAACTCTTCGCCGCCGTACCGAGCAGCGAGATCGGTGGACCGGCCTGCACCACTCTGGATTACGCCGGCGATTTGCTTGAGCACCTCGTCGCCGGCCATATGGCCATAGGTATCGTTGTATCGTTTGAAGTTGTCGGCATCGATCATTAACAGCGACAATGGGGACTGTGCGCGAAAAGCGCGCTTCCATTCAGCCGTCAGATATTCATCAAAATAGCGCCTGTTGCCGAGACCCGTCAGGCCATCGATCCGCGTCAGACGTTCAAGCTCGAGATTTGCACTGATCAGCTGTCGCTGGCTTTCCCTTAGCGCTCGGTATGCCGCGTCTCGCTGGACGTGGTCCAGATAGGCCCGCGTGTGATATCGAATGCGTGCAATCAGCTCGATACGGTCCGGCAGTTTGACGAGATAGTCGTTCGCTCCCGCAGCGAAGGCTTCGCCCTTGGTGGCTGGATCTTCCTTGCTAGACAACACAATCACTGGGACCGCGCGTGTCGACGCATGCTTCCTGTATTCTTGCACCAGATGCAGCCCATCGACCCCGGGCATGACGAGATCCTGCAGGATAACCGTTGGCTTTACCTCATCCGCGACCGTCATCGCTCTCAACGGGTCGGTGCAGAAGTGTAAGGAAATATCGGGCTCGTTGGCTAAAGCACGCCTGACCGCCTCGCAAACCATGATCTGATCGTCGATGAGCAGAACCATGGATGAATAGTTATCTGCGAGTGGCGGGACCAACTCTGGTTCTTGCGTCATCTGACGAGCCCTTTCACGTGGAGCGTTCGCAGGCTTCGATTATACGTGAGCCGATCGCACCCAAAGGAAGAATATGAACAGCCGCGCCGATGTCGGCAGCGGCCTTCGGCATGCCATAGACGGCACTGGTTGCTCTATCCTGCGCGATTGTGAGATGCCCCTTGTCGCGGAGCTGTCTCAGCCCGCGCGCACCATCTCTGCCCATGCCTGTGAGCAGGACACCAATCACCGAGCCAGGCCACCATTGCGCCGCACTTTCGAAGAACACATCCACGGACGGCCGATAAACATTGTCCTTGGGGCTGGGCGTATAGCCAAGTTGCTGAGCTGACTTGAAAACCAGATGATCTGCAGAACTGGCTACGAGAACAGTGCCCGCTTGAGGACTATCCTTTTCCCGCGCCGGACGGATCGGGAGAGGCGTATGCTGTCCCAGCCAATCAGTAAGCCCCGGCACGAACTGAGCATCGAGATGCTGGACGAGCACGATCGCGCCGTCAAAATCAACGGGAAACGCACTCAGGACTGCGGCAACGGCGGCCGGCCCGCCCGCGGAGGCGCCGATTGCAATTAAGCGTCGAGGTGTCGGCTCAGCGTCACGTGACATCCGCCTTTTTGTCTTGGCCGGCGCATCACCGATCAGCTTGCCGATCGTCGCAATCTTGTTCGTTAGAAGCCGTGCGGATTGCGAGGACGCGTTACCTTCGATGCCTACTGACGGAATATCGACCGCGTCAAGCGCGCCATGACCCATTGCTTCGTAGACACCGACGAGGTTGGCTTCGATACTGGCGGTCACCAGCAGGATCGAGCAGGGGGTTTCCGCCATGATTCTGCGCGTCGCTTCCACGCCGTCCATCTCTGGCATCGCTAGATCCATGAGTATCAGATCCGGCAGATCACGTCTGCAGACCTCGACCGCCTCACGCCCATTGGTCGCGACCCATGCGACCTGATGTTCGCCGGTCGACAAGACCAGCCGGCGCAGAAGTTCAACCGCCATCGGCATGTCGTTGACTACGCCGATTCTCATACGTTGGTTTCCAATTTCGATCTCATTCTGTCGCCTCGCCAATCATGTCCACGACAGCATGGATTAGCGCCTCGTCCTGAAAGGTACTCTTGGTCAGGTAATAGTCCGCACCGGCGTCAAGCCCGCGCGCGCGATCTTCTTCCCGATCCTTGTATGAAACGATCATGATGGGTGTGTTCTTGAGATGAGCGTCCTTTCTGATCAAACTCACCAGCTCGATGCCATCCATGCGCGGCATGTCGATGTCGGTGACGACGAGATCGAAAGGACCAGACCGGACGGCATTCCACCCGTCCATACCGTCGACTGCCACTTCGACCTCATAACCGTAATTGCCCAGCATCTTGCGCTGGAGTTCGCGAACCGTCAGTGAATCGTCAATCACGAGCACGCGCTTGCGCCTGCTCGGCTCGGGACCGCCCGCGGCGCGCCGAAGAGCTCGAAATCCGCTGGACGACGCAAGCTTCTCCACCGATCGGATCAGATCATCAACGTCGAAGATCAGAACAGGCGAACCGTCTTCCATCAGGGCCGCTGCGCTGATGTCCTTGATCTTGGCAAATCGTTGATCGAGAGGTCTGATCACCAACTCGCGTTCCCCGAGAAAACGGTCAACGATCAGGCCGTACGCATCGCCCCGACCCGTATCCACGACGACGACCGAGAGTTCGTCCGGTTCGGATCCGGGCTCACCTCGATCCAGCACCTCGCGCGCGGTGACCAGCCCGATCTGTCGATCGTTCAAGCGAAAATGCGGTCGGCCCTGCAGGAGGTTGATCTGCATCCGCTGCAATTTGATTGTCTTGGAGATGGCGGCGAGTGGAAACGCATAGGGCTCGCCATCGACTTCGACGAGTAGTGTGCGCAGGACTGACAACGTCAGCGGCAGCTGCAATTGAAACCGGGTTCCACGACCAAATTCCGAGGAGACGCTCGTGATTCCGCGGACCTCCTTCGTCATGGCCTGCACTGCATCGAGCCCCACACCACGGCCGGACACGTCGGTGAGGCCCGCTTTCATCGAAAAGCTTGGCAGAAACAGGAATGCGAGCAATTCGGTTTCGCTGAGTGTGTCAGCACTTTCCCTAGTCGCAAGCTGCCGGGCGATGACAGTCTCGCGCAGCTTCGAGAGCTCGATCCCCTTGCCGTCGTCCACCACGGCTATCTGCAGTAGCCCGGCACTATGCCTCGCTTCGAGCCTGATGAGCCCCTCTTCGGGTTTCCCCATCGCGAGGCGCTCCTCAGGCGATTCAAGCCCATGGTCTACAGCGTTGCGCAAGAGATGGCCCAAAGGGGCATCGAGGCGCTCGAGGATATCGCGGTCGATGCCGGTCGAGCCGCCTACGATCTCCAGTCGCACCCGCTTGCCAAGGGTACGACCGAGGTCTCGGACCGTTCTCGCATAATGTCGCACGCCGTCCTCGAAAGGCCGCATCCGGCTCGCCAACGTTTCATCGTACAATCTGTTGGCAAGATCGGTCGCTTTCCGATCCACTGAATCCAATTCATCGAGACGCTCCGCCAGGAACGCTTGGCTCAACCGAAGCTTTCGCTGGGCTGAAGCCAGCGCCTCCACCGCTGCCCCATCGTTTGAACCCGGCGGCAGCAGTGCATGAAGATTGTCGAACGCACTTGCGAGGTCCGATTGAAGGCGCTTCAGCCGCAGCAGCCCGTCGGCGAATGGCCTGAGCCGCCGAGCTTCCATCAGCGACTCGCCAGCCAACCCGAGCAATCGGTTCAGGCTTTCTGCCGTCACCCGAACCATTCTATCAGAGCCGACGATGGCGTGGGCTTGCGGCACCGTCCCAACGAGGAGGTTCGCTGAAGAAGTCGTCGCCAGCTGCTCCAGGGCATCATCTGAAGTTGCGAAATCAGCTGCTGAATCTTGGGGCCTGGGCTTTGCCTCGGGGAGGGATAATTCCTCGAACTTCGCCAGAAAGGTTTCAACTTCTGAGTTGGCGGGCTCGCTCGATGATCCCGATGCGATCAATTTCAGAAGGTCAGAGCCTTGCAGGAGCGCATCTATATGCTCTCGTCCCACTCTCACATTCCCACGTTGCGCGGCCACCAGGCAATCTTCCATCGCATTTGCGACTTTGACCGCGGGCATCAGGTCGATGATGCGGGCAGCTCCCTTTAGGGAATGCGCGGCACGCATGCATGCTTCCAGGGCATCGGCGGCAACGGGATTGCGTTCGAGTGCCAGAAGCCCAGCCGTTAGCGCTTGTGACTGCGTCTCCAGTTCGGCCTGGAAGAGGCTGAGCATCGAAACCTGGCTAAAGTCCTCATCTGTCATGCCATGCTCCGATCTAGCATCGTGAGCAGTTGTCCTGGGTCAAGACAGCCAACTGCCCGTCCCTGCCAGGGCAGAACGGCAACAGTAGCGGCCGACAGCGCCTTTCCGATCGTGTCTGACACAGCGAGAGTGTCGCGTGCCCGGTAGCGGTGTAAGCCGTGGATCTCATCAACCGTAAAGGCAACTCGCTTGTCGCGCTCGCCCACCACGACTAGGCGGCGAAATACCTTGGTTCGCGAGCTTTGTTCCTCCTCCTTGCGCTCGTCTATCCCGAGCAATTCGGCCAGGGACAGGCAAATGAGCAATTCACCACGGACATTCGCAATCCCGAGCAGTGCACTGTTTCTGCGATGTGGAAGTGAATGAACGCGGCGAGATTCAGCCACTTCATGAAAAATGCCGACCGGAAGTGCCAGCCATTCTTCCCCCAAACGGAAGAGAACGGCCGTCTGCAGCGCCTCGCCGTCGGCCGGATCAGTCCCTGCTCGACGAGCGTGACCAGGCCATTGGTCGCGATATGCCGACGGCGCCGCACGGTCGAGGAGGTGTCGTGCAATCTTCTTATGGGTCGGGCAATTCCGGCAGTGGAGATGCTGCTCCAGTAGCGGACATGACTTGTCACCCCGTACGCCTATTTGCCGCCAGCAGTCGTCGAACTCCTCCGGCTGAGCGATCCCTGTCGAAGCCGCCATCAGCTGCCGCTCCTTTTCTGGACCCGACCTAGCCGGCCGGCCAGGGCCTCGGCGCCGTTATGGTCACCTTGCTTGCGAAGCAGCAAAGCCAGATGGATGAGAGCTTCTCGATGATTTGGCGCCAGATAGAGCGCCTTGCGATAGCTTTGCGCGGCTTGGGGTGCAGCGCCATCCGCATCCTGGACAAGGCCCAGCAAGTAGAAGATTTGCGCGGAAGGACCGAATTCCTTGAGATGCGCCAGGGCGACCTCCTGTGCGTCCTTTACCCGTCCTGCATTGGCGATCCGTTCAACCGCGATGAGGCTTTCCGAGGCCTGCGAAAGCGGCTTGGCCGGCGTCTGTGTACGACCCTCCGTTCCAATTGTCGGTTGGGGCGGAAGAAGAGGCTTGCTCTTGTTGACCTTCGGGGTTCGCATCGGCACCGGGATGGCGGCCGAAACTTTCGGCGCCGTGGTCTTCACGGGCTCCGATTTCAGGAAGGCAAAGGCCAATGGCCATTCAGCGGAAATAAAGCCATGCAACCTTGGAAGAGCTGCTTCGGCCGGACCAACCAGAAAGAGTCCGTCTTTGGCCAGCAGGTCCTTCAGGCAGATCAACGCGCGATCCTGCAGCTCTCGATTGAAATAGATCAGCAAATTGCGGCAAAGCAGAATGTCATAGACCTCTTGCCCGAAAGACGCGCGAGAGCCGAACAGGTTTCCTACCCTGAACCGAACCTGTTTCAGCACCGCAGCAGTAGGTCGCAACCCGCCCTCGGCCGCTTCGAAATAGCGATCCTTGAATTCGAGATGGCTGCCGCGAAACGAATTACGCCCATAGACCGCGCGTACAGCCGTCGCGATATTGCGGCTGCTGACGTCCACGCCATCGATCTTGAACTCGTGCGCCTCAAAGCCGGCATCGAACATGGCCATGGCGACCGAATAAGCCTCTTCGCCGGTTGAACATGGCAGGCTCAGGACTTTTATCGGCTGAGCACGCTTGTGCATGCGCGCATGTCGCGCCAGCATCGTGAACGCTTCGCGGTCGCGAAAGAACCAGGTCTCCGGGATCACCACCGCATCGACCAGCTCCTGCAGCTCCTGCGAGGAACCGGTCAAGTGTTGCCAATAGGCCTGAAGGTTGGTTATCCGGCATGCTGCCATCCGCTCTCTGACCGCCTGACGGACCACAGTCGGACCAACGCTGGCACTGTCCAGTCCGATGGCATCCGTCAGGAGCGTTTCTATTGCGCCGGTCATTGATCATCCATTGCGGACTGGCGGAGCAACGCGGTACGAATCTCTTCCGAAAGCAGCGCTTCCACTTTGACCCACTGAATGATCTCCGAACTGTCGGAAGCCACCGGCCCAAGATAGGGCGGAGTTCCTGGTTCAAGTCCGAACGGCGCGAAATCGGCAGGGTCTCGCTCAAGCGTATCCGTCACCCGTTCCGCGATCAGTCCCAGCAGGCGCTGCTCGCCATCATGCGCCTGATAGCGCGTCACAACGATCCGGGTGCTCAATAGGCGCTCTGACGGCCGGCCAAGCGCAAGAAGAGTAACATCGATCAGCGGGATGGGTATTCCGTTATAGCTGACCAGACCCACCACACCAGTTGGCGCACCCGGCAGGACCTTCACATCGAGACGAGGCAGCACCTCTTCAATTTGGTGGACATCGATCAAGTAGCGATCCAGACCCATGCTGAAGGCGAGAAATAGCATTGTCACCTCCTACTGCCGGCTCGCTACGCTCTCAGTTTGAACCTCGAAATGCTACTTCGCATGCCACCTGAGACTTGATTGAGCTCGTCGATCGCGAGCGTCGATTGCTGAAGGGATTCGACTGTTTGCTGGGCTGCCTCACTCAGCTGGGTTAGCGTGTCGCTGATCTGCCCCGCGCCGGTCGCCTGCGCTTGCATGCCTTCATTGGCGATTTCGAAACGTGGCACCAGCCCCTGAACCTGCTGAATGATCTCGAAGAGCTGCCCGCCGACCTGCTGGATTTCCTGCATACCCCGGCGGACCTGTTCGGAAAACTTGTCCATGCCCATCACCCCGGCCGCGACTGCCGATTGAATGTCTTTGACCATCTGCTCGATATCGTAGGTCGAGACGGCCGTTTGGTCCGCGAGCCTTCGGATTTCTGTCGCCACCACTGCAAAGCCCCGGCCATATTGGCCGGCCTTCTCAGCCTCGATGGAGGCGTTGAGCGACAACAGGTTCGTCTGATCGGCCACTTTGGTGATGGTCGTCACCACCTGATTGATGCTGCCAGCCTTCTCGCTCAGGATCCCGAGTTTGGAATTGATCGCCCCCGCCGCGTCCATTACCTGCTGCATGGTTTCTTCCATACGGGTCAGCCCCGCTTGCCCTCCGCCGGCGACGGCAGCCGTTTGCTCGGCAACTGTCGAGACCTCGTTCATCGTGCGGACGAGCTCGTTTGATGTGGCCGAGATTTCCTTGGCTGTCGCGCGGATTTCTGTTGTGGTCGCTGCGATTTCAGTCGCAGTTGCCTGCTGTTGCTTGGAGGTTGCAGCGATCTCAGTTATCGATGTGCCGACCTGTATGCTGGACCTTTGAACGTGGCCAATGAGGGTTGTGAGATCGTCCGCCATCGCGTTGAAGCCGTCGGCAAGCACGCTGAATTCGTCTCTGCGCCTCAGATCGAGGCGTTCGCTGAAGTCGCCTTTCCGCATCAATTGAACCGCGTCGATCAAACGGGTGAGCGGACCTGTGATAGCGCGAAACAGCTGGTAGCCCAAAAGAAGGGCTAGCCCGAGGGCTATCAACAAGCCAACGCTCAAACCGACTTCCGCCGTGCTAACAATCGAGCTGATCCGCTGCGTCGCGCTGTTTGCCTCGCCTCTGTGATCCTCAACCATGGCCTGCAAAGCGGACAGCAATTTCGCAAAGATCGGCTCTACCGTGTTCTTGATGGCCGGGCTTTCATTGGGAGTTTCACCTTTCGACAAGGCAGCCCGGCTCGTCTCCAGCACAGCAGTTTCAGCCAGACGAAATTGGTTGGCGAGTTCCTTGACGACTGCATAATTCTGCTTGTCGATGTCGGAGACGATTGTTGCTTCATAGTCGTCCATCGACCGCTGCACTTGGTCGCGATTGGTCGCGATCGCGCTTTCAAGCGTGCTTCTACCCGACGGGTTGTCCTGAAGGGCATATTCCTGAAGCAGACTATGAGCCGTCATCTGGCCCATCATGATCTCGGTGCTATGATAGAGGTCTGGAAGGATACCCTTCTCGACCTCAGTGGCCTCCTGTCCCGCCTGAAGAAACCAGGCATAAGCGATGACGGCGATCACGGACATGACCACCAGAACAGCAGCGAAACTGACGAGGATGCGATGGCGTATTGTCAGACTCGTCATTGAACCGTTCCACCAATGGGGGCATCGTGGGCTGCGCGACAAGCGCTCGTTCCGACAGGGCCGTCGAAAAGCGCTAGTCTGATGCTGAATGGTTTCTTTTCCGTTCCATTACTAATAATGGCGATGCGGCTCGCCAGAAGTGGTGGTCGAAGGACGTCCTTCCGTCGACGCACATCAGCCCGACATCCGTGGGGGGGGGCACGCCAGCGTCAACCGGAGGGTGGATGATGAGCTACTTGAATCCACGAGTTGAATGGCTGCTTAGGCCAGGTCGATGCCCGAAACCAGACCTACTGCATGCGGCCCCAAAGCCGACGGCAGCCGGTTCTACAACTGACCATCGACTGGGGTTTCTGGAAGCTTTTCGAACTTTCTGGGTCACGCCACAGCTCCAACTGCTGGCACTTGTGAAGGACGTAGGGGCGCATGTATTTGCTCTGGGGTAGGCTTCATCGAGGTATGTCGGATTTCGTCCCGGGGATGAACTGGCCAGCTTCATCGCCACTTCGAGACTCTTTGGGAGAACCGCCAAGGTGAAACTTCTGAGCTGCGAGACTTGGACGCCGGCATGTTAGCCAGGCGTCGCCGCTCTAAGCCTGGGCAACGTCTGCCCCCGCGGCGCCTTGGCATCCCGCGCCAGAGTCTTCGTCGCTACAGCCACTCGATCTTCAGGATTGGGTGCAGTTCAATGCCGTTCAGCGGTGAGGTGCCGGTGGCGGCATGGATGCGGTCGAAAAACCCCACGCGTGCGGCTGTCGGTTTAACCTTCCCCTCAAAGGTCGGCATCTCCAAGGCTTCGTCCAGAGGCGTGTGGAACGAGACTAGCAGCCTCTCTAAGTCCGCGCCGCTGCATCCCCAAACACGTTGGCCGGCCGCCGGTTGGCCATGTCGCGGATCAGATCGACCGATTGCCTGTCGACGTTACCGACTTGGGCGGCAATGACAGTGTTCCGGCGAGGCTTGTTGGGCGCAGCGCCGATTTTCCGTCGCTAAAGCGGTTCAATGGGCAAGTTGACATTCTCGTACCTGGCCCCTTCCGGATAGACAATCTCGGCTGATTTCAGCCACCTATCCATTCTAGTGATATAGTCATTGATGCTCTCGCTCGATCTCAACGCCTGAATAACGGCAAGAAGCTCAAGATATACCATGTTCAGTTGAATTTTTTCTTTTCCTTGGTTTTCAATTGTGATCGACATGTGAGACCACGCTCTGTCGATTGCTTGCTCGCTTATGTGTTTCCGATGATCCGAAACATGCGCGGCCTTCTTATCCGCGACGTATTTAATGACTTCCCTCCGCCGCACCGGTGTTCCAAGTACCGCGATCGCGAGACCTTCCAGATATTCCGAGAGGGACACGTCGGCGTCGTCCCGAAATCGCCAAGGGGTTCCAGTCAAAGGAGGTTGCCCCTTTAGCGAGAACACAGCAGCGATATTCGGGAGTCGATCCCCGGCCCAAGGGTAGTTACCGCACGTCAAAAGCACGGCGGGGTGAATAGGGTCGAAATCCAGCATCCGCGCGCGAACTCTCAGGCCCGAACTCGGGATCAAGAGGCGTCCCGCGTTGAACAAGTCTCTCTCCGATAGCAGACGCCGCAGAATGGTACTGCGACCGCGAATTTCAGCGGGCAGTTCCGCCAGATTTGTGGTCATCTCCCTAGTGACGAACCGAAAATCCTCTACAGTTATCCGGGCAAGATCAAAGTCCGCTTCAGAGAGAAGGCGATCCGGCGATTTTCACCGAAAGTGCGGCTTGACCAAATATAAGAACAGTGGCGGTTTGGCTGGCTTGTCCATTCGCGATCCTCAAGGACCAAGCATGCAGTATACAGTCTCTGGTCGGGCTTATGGGTCGAAAAGTTCGGCGAAATCGCCTTTTTCTAACGACGGTTGCCGAGGTTCCGGCCGTGCTAAATGCTTCGCCCCCGCAAGCGCGCTTGACGTCTCAGCCCGAATTGCAGCCAGAAACATCACGCCGAAGCGGTAGCTTGCGCCTGCCTATCTACCTCATCTAGCGCTTGATTGATCCGCGCGCGCAATAGCCGGCGCGCATCGCGTAAGTCCATCGGTTTTGCTGGACGCTTCTGCTCGTTTCTATGGTCGTGATGCCGATAGAACCAGTTTGCGGTGAGGCTGAAGCGTTCCATTTCAGCCCTGCCTTTTCCGCCCCTTGGGTTGCACCCAGCCTGTTCCAGCAACTCCATCGCCTTGTAAAGGTCGAACCAACCCGGCTCGCCCGCGCAATAGTTGAGCGCGTGAGTTACAAGCTCATTAGTCCTAGAAGCAGCATAACGGCGTTGGGCCAGGGTCGGCGCAGGAGGCGGCGCAACGATGTTGCCTTCCTCATCCTTCATGATGACGTGAAACTCGGCGGATCCGCGTCCAAAGGAGAAATGAGCTGTTTCCGCGCGCAACATTAGGTGGCGGATCAATTTACCGTCACGCATTTCCGCAGCGCCGTCAGCATCAACGGACGACCCCCCAAAAACGACTCCCCCAGCGATGCCATTCAAGGTTCGGACAATGCCGTCTCCGGCGTTGAGCACGTCTCTAAGAGTCGCTAGGCTGTCCAGCTCTTTCGATTTGAGAATGAACAACTGGTCGCCCGACTCGTCGGGCACCAATTCCACGCAGGGGTCGAATGGCGCCTTGAACATCTGCAGCCATTCGCTCTGATTTACTCTGTTGGCCTTCAGCACTAGCCACATAATTCGCAAAGCGTCAGAGGAAAATAGCCGGCGCGCTTCTGCTGGGAGCTTGCCTGAATGGCGCCGGCTAGACGGTCCCTTCTCAGGTCCGCCGCAACTTTAGCGATACCTGATTCTTGACGGGGCGTCATCTGGATCGGCGCCCATCGAAGCCAGTTGGCTTAGCCCGCCAGCGCGCGATCGAAAGTAATACCAATTCCAATCGCCAAGCCTGCAGCCATCTTGCCCGCCAGATCGATGGCAATGGCGCTGACTGTCCCGCGCCAATCGCTGCCTGGCTGTGTGATGGCCCTTGAGAGTTGATCCATCTGTGTTGACTCATTTGGCCCCGGCCTAGCCGGAGCTTTCTCGGAGCCGCCGCCGCGGAGGATGCCGAATATTAGCCGCCGGCTTGTGCTTACGCAACGATCGTGCTTTGTGTGTGAAATACTTAGGGGGAAATTATGAAGGCAACAATTTTTGCAGCCGTAGCAATTCTATTTTTAGCAGTTTCGAACAACGGCTTTGCGCACAGTGGGGGCACCGATGCCAACGGTTGCCATAAGAATCATAAGACTGGCGAATATCACTGCCACTGACGTGCTGAAGAGTTGGCTTTCAACGCCGGGCGGCACGGTTCGCCTGGTCTGCATTTGCGTCACAGTCATGTCGCTGCTAGCGGTCGCGCCGTGGCCGTACGGCTATTATCAACTTCTTCGCGTGATTGTCTGCGCCGCCGGGATCTACTGCGGAGCTGTGGTCTGGAAATCAGCGCTCGAGAACCACAACCTGGCTTGGGCACTGTTTGGAGCCGCCGCGATCTTCAATCCATTCCTACCAGTTCATCTGCCGCGCGAGTTATGGGCCGTGTTCAATGTCGGCGCGGCGGCACTATTCGGTTTTGTCGCGCACCGCCAACGCTAACTGCCCGTCTGATGACCCAATTTCTGCCGTCGCTGACCAGATCGGCCCAATTGCCGGCACCGGAGGCCAAGATCGCTGTGCCAGCAGACGTTGAGTTTCTCGGGGCCACGTTTGAGGACGCGGACACAACCGTCTGAGGCTGCATATTTTTGATGCGGATTTCTCGACCGACGGCGCCCGCGGCGCCGGGCAAGGTCACTGTGCAACTCGACCCGGCCGATGAGCTGATTGATGCGCGCCAACCGAAGCTGTCGCGCGCTTGCACGATGCATGTTGTTGTGATTGCATTATGTCGGGTGAGGGAAACACGGTGAAACGTCGAGATTTTCTCAAACAAACATCGCTGTCTCTATTTGCATTTGCTGCTGGCTGTAAGTCCGACAGCCCATCCGAACCGGGGCAAGGCGTTCCCATAATTGACGCTCACTGCCATGTCTTCAACGCTTCCGATCTGCCAGCAACGCGCTTCCTCAGACAGGTTGTGTTTGAGGATTTTCCCAAGCAATCGGTGGCTCGCATCCTGGCGGTGCGTGATCCAGATGTCACTGACGAGTTCATCCAGCTGCTCTTGCGGTTGCTTGGTTCCGATAGGGCGCCAAGTGCCGATCAGGAGATTGCATATCTGACGACTGGGCAAGGCGGCATGCCAATCGCGCTCTCGCCTGCGAAGGCCAGAGCAGCAGCCATTGAGGATACCGCGCAGCATCTGCTGTTGTTGGATCGCAAGGCGAGGCGTCCCGTGACCATGGCAGCCCCCACCGACCTATCGAACCGATCCGCGTTGCCAGAAGAAAAATTCCTGAATTACATGCTCGGTGAGCCGATGAACACCTTGCGAGCGAATGAAGCGCTCTCGCCCGCTCGGGCTCGTTCGGCAAGCCAGCGGGCGTTCAGTCGCGAGGATGCCGTTGGGCGCTACTTGAACTGGTTCAGCCTGTTTCGGCTTTACCGCCATGTGCTCGTCGAGCGGCTGACAGCAGATACAAACCGACAAGGCTTCCAGCCGGTTATGCTGACACCGGCTTTGGTCGACTACGACGAATGGCTTTACGAGGATGTGGATGTCTCACCGCTGAAGCGGCAGATGGTGGTGATGGATCATATCTCGCGGCGGATGGCGAAGACCGGATCAGTGCTGCATGGCTATATGGGTTTCGATCCGCTTCGCGAGGTTGCATATAACGCCGGTAAAAGCACCACCGGTTCGTTGGCAACGGTCCGCGCCGCCCTGACAGAGCACGGCTTTATTGGCGCCAAGCTCTACCCGCCGATGGGATTTCGCGCCTCGGGCAACAAGTCACCCTATCCGGTGCGGACGGTCAAGCTGCTTGGCTTCGATCCCAGTACACAGCTAGATGCAGCCCTTCGGTCTCTCTATGCTTTGTGCGTCGAACTCGATGCCCCAATCCTTGCCCATGGATATGCTTCGAATGGGTCAGGCCCCGACTATGCAAAACGCGGCGATCCCGCTTATTGGATTCCAATTTTCCAGCAGTTTCCGGCCTTGCGCGTTTGCCTCGCCCATTTTGGCCGCTTCGATGCCCGATCTGCCGGGCGCGAAGGCATGCCGCTGCCGGAGGGCAGCTGGGAGTGGCGACTCGGCGAGTTCATCAAGTCGAAACCGCGTCAGAATGTCGTTACCGACATCAGCTATTTCTCGGAGGTCCTGACAGCCAAGGCTGATGTCAGACAGTCACTCGCTTCCGCCTTCCGACGCTGGTTGGCGGAATTTGACCCCGACTGTGACCACATCCTTTATGGCAGCGATTGGATCATGCTTGGCAGAGAAGCCGGCTACGAGCACTACGTAGAGAGCATCAACGCCTTCCTGCGAACCGACTGCCACTTGTCGAACGATGCCTGCGACAAGATTTTCCGACGCAATGCAATGCGATTTCTTCCGCTGGAACGCGGCAGCCGCGGGCGCAACCGCCTGCTGGCATACTATCAAAAGCATGGGCTTGATGCGTCTCGCTTGCCAGCGCCGAACACACGGTTCCTGGCAGACTTTTTCGCGGACTAGCAGCCCTACGGGCTAGCAGCACACCTTCCCATCCCCTCCTCACGCCGTTCGGCATCGAACGCCTGCGTACCCTTCGCAGTCCATAGGTTGCGCGCACGCTCGCCTTCATCGCTCTGCAGTTTGGCGGCGATCCAAAGCAGCGCGCCGTAGATGGCAGCGCGATTGTCATTGGTCAGTTCGATGATGCCCGCCTTGACCACGAGGCCGCCGAGTTCGATCAGATGTCGCGTGCGCTTGCGACGCTCGACCTGCCACGTCCTCATGTCATTGCGAGCCTGTGCCGCCTGCCGGCGATTGTGTGCCGCCCGGTTGTGCTTCAGCGCCGCGAGGGTTGCGCTGAGATGCCGGAGCAGCTCGCCGGGACCGGCTCTCGAAAAACATTACTCCACGCTTGGCCCATGCCTCACGCTTTGAAATGTCTTTCGTTTCAGCGATTGCGACCAGCGCGCCGGCCAGTTCATCGGTGCTGAGTTGATCGGCGCCAGTGGCGATCACCAGCTCGCCAAGTTGCCGCACCTTTCGCGTTTGAGTTCTCGCGCTTTTTCTTCCAGCGCCTTCAGTTCGGTATCGAAATCGCGTGGTTTGCGCATGGCTGTCTCCATCGGTTGTCGATCGGAGGATGATAGGGGAGCGCCTGCCGGAAGGCTTCAGGGTTGCCGAGACAGCCCGGGACGGGCTGGTCCATCCGGAGATTTTTTCGAGGGAGGGCGCGCTTATACGTCGTGCCGACGTGCGCTTTGACGTGCAAATGACTTGGTCGCGATGGCGATCTATCATCTTCACGTCAAGGTCATTGGCCGCAAGGCTGGGAGCAGCGCTGTCGCGTCCGCCGCCTACCGTTCGGCGTCGCGGTTGCGCGACGAGCGGATCGATCGTGTTCACGACTTCTCGGCCAAACGCGGTGTCGTCCATTCCGAGGTGATGTTGCCGGAGGATGCCCCGGCGGCCTGGCGCGACCGCGAACGGCTGTGGAACGATGTCGAAGCCTTCGAGGCGCGCAAGGATGCCCAGCTTGCCCGCGAGGTGGAGTTTGCGCTGCCACGTGAACTCAGCCAGGCGCAAGGCATCGAACTGGCGCGCGACTTCGTTCAAACCGAGTTTGTCAGTCGGGGCATGGTCGCCGATCTCAATGTGCATTGGGACAGGGCAGAGGATGGCAGTCCCAAACCGCATGCTCATGTCATGCTGACCATGCGGTCCGTGGACGAGAATGGTTTTGGCGCAAAGGTCCGAGACTGGAACGCTACCCAGCTGGTCGAGCGCTGGCGCGAGCGATGGGCGGAACTGGCCAATCAACGCCTGGCCGAACTCGACATCGACGCGCGCATCGATCATCGCAGTCTGGAAGCGCAGGGCATTGCCCTGGAGCCGCAAACCCAGATTGGCGCACCGGCTCAACGCATCGAGGGCGGCGGCCTTGCTGCTGGCGACATTGAAGCAGATCGCGCCGAACTGCATCGCGAGATCGCGCGCAACAATGGCGCGCGCATCATTGCCGATCCATCCGTGGCGCTGGACGCCATGACCCATCAGCAATCGACCTTCACCCGAAAGGACATTGCGAAGTTCTCGCATCGCCACAGCGACGGAATGGAGCAGTTCAACAAGGTCGTGGCAGCCATCAGCCATGCACCCGATCTGGTCGAACTCGGCAAGGACGGACGCGACGAAGACCGCTTCACCACAAGGCAGATGATCGAGACAGAACAGCGCCTTCACCGCGCTGCGGAGCGGATCGATTTGGACGAGCGGCACGCTGTGAGCAACGCACATCGCGAGGCAGCGCTGGCGCGGGCTGCGCAAAGCGGGCTTGTCCTTTCGGGCGAGCAGACCGATGCGCTTGCGCACATCACCGATGGCCGCGGACTTGGTGTCATTGTCGGTTTTGCCGGGACGGGCAAAAGCGCTATGCTGGGTGTCGCGCGCCAGGCATGGGCAGCGGCGGGCTTCGAGGTTCGCGGCGCGGCACTTTCCGGCATTGCCGCCGAGAATCTTGAAGGCGGTTCAGGCATCTCGTCTCGCACCATCGCCAGTATGGAACATAGCTGGGGACAGGGCAGGGATCTGCTCACCACACGCGATGTGTTGGTGATCGATGAGGCCGGCATGGTCGGCACGCGCCAGTTGGAGCGCGTGCTCTCCCATGCGGCGGACGCTGGCGCAAAAGTCGTCCTCGTCGGCGATCCGCAGCAGTTGCAGGCAATCGAAGCCGGCGCTGCATTCCGCTCGATTCATGATCGACACGGCGGTGTCGAAATCGGCCAGGTGCGCCGTCAGCGCGAGGACTGGCAGCGTGATGCCACGCGCGATCTGGCAACCGGCATGATCGGCGCCGCGATCGACGTCTACGACGCGCAAGGCATGGTGCATCAGGCTGCAACCCGCAATGAGGCGCGGGGTGAACTCGTCGAGCGCTGGGATCGCGACAGGCAGGCGCATCCAGAGGCAAGCCGTATCATCCTCACCCACACAAACGACGAGGTGCGCGCCCTGAACCAGGCAGCGCGCGAGCGCATGCGCGCTGCTGGTGATCTCGGCGACGAGGTTCAGGTGAATGTCGAACGCGGCCCAAGAAACTTCGCCAGCGGCGACCGCGTCATGTTCCTGCGCAACGAGCGCGGGCTTGGCGTCAAGAACGGCACGTTGGGCATGATTGAAGACGTCAGCGGGCAGAGCATGACCGTGCGCACTGACGACGGCAGGTCGGTGAGCTTCGACCTGAAAGATTATAGCCACTTTGACCACGGCTATGCCGCGACAATCCACAAGGCGCAGGGCATGACCGTAGACCGCACCCACGTGCTCGCAACGCCGGGAATGGATGCGCATGGCAGTTACGTCGCCCTGTCGCGTCATCGAGACGGGATGGAGCTGCATTATGGCGGTGATGACTTCAGCACGCGGGACCGGCTGGACCGCACGCTCTCACGCGACCGCGCCAAGGACATGGCGTCGGATTACGAGCAGGTCGACCCGGCGCAGAGCTATGCCGAGCGGCGCGGGATCAGCTTCCGACAGCGTGTAGTCGAGATCGTGCGCCGGATCGTTCCGGAGAAGTTGCGCGACAGGATCGGTGGACTGCTGGACGGGTTGCGCTCGCCCGGAGACGCCGAGTCCAGCCAGGAAGGTGGGCGAAGACCGGAAAGGAGATATGAGGGCGCGCAAATCGGAAATGCTGGCCCGACGCTCGGCAGAGGAAATCTCGCCACCGGAGTGCCGCGCGACACGGATACGCCGGTGGACGCGGAAGCGGCGTTGCGCAGCGCTCGCACCAAGGCGCTTGTGCGTCACGCGCGCGCTCTCGACGCGATCCTCAGTGCTGGAAATGCGGACGGGCAGGGCAGTCCCGAGGAGATGCGCGAATTGAGGGATGCCCGTGGCGCTTTCGAGAAGGTTCGGCCTCATGGCTGGCGCGATGCCGAAGCCGCCTACGTCAAAAATCCTGAGCTTGTTCGTGAGGCGAGCGCCGGCCGCGTCAGCCGCGTCGTGCTTGCTCTCCAGCTTGAAACGGAAATCCGTACCGGAATGGACCTCGATCCCGGCCGCCGCGCCGACCGGTTCGTCGAACGTTGGCAAAAGCTCGATCAGACGGGGCGGGAGCAATACCAGGCCGGCGACATGTCCGGCTACAAGTCAACGCGCACGGCAATGTCCGATATGGCCGAGAGCCTCGAACGCGATCCGCAGCTTGAATCCCTACTGGCAAACCGCAAGCGCGAGCTTGGCATCAACGTGGATTCGGGTCGTCGCCTGGGCGCGGAACTCGCGTTCAGCCACGGCATCGGTAAGGGGCGGGGCCTTGGGCTCTGACACCCCTCCGATTTGCCGCCGTTTTCACGCTGCAGACGGCTGAAGCGACAAACTGATTGCGTCCAGCATTCGGTCCGTCCTGTCTGTCCCAGTAGATACCAGCAACAACCACTGAGAAGCAGGCAAGCTATGCCCGAGTCAGATCGTATTGTACGCCTCAAAACCGTCCTTGCCCGGACCGGCCTGTCCCGTCCAACCATCTATCGCAAGATCGCCGAAGGCACGTTCCCGGCCCAGATCAAGATCAGCATTAACGGGGCCGGTTGGCGCGAATCCGATATCAATCGGTGGATCGCTGATCCCGTTGCATGGCGAAAAGAGCGTCAGTTCTGATTGCGAGACAGACGAACGCCGGGGCCGCCGCCATTCTCTGGAATGAATTCAATGCCGCTGCGTTGTCGGTCAGGGTCGCCGCAGTCTAAGGCCCGGATGATTGCCGTTAGTGAACTCCACGCTCTCTGCCGCTTTCGTACGAGGAATCCCAGCGGAATGCTCCTGTTTTGTGAACCTCCCGTAGCCGCATATGACGCGGGCCTCCAGGCTACGGCATCACTCCCCGAGAATGCTGCGGATTGGAGCAGGTTGGAAAAAAGCTCGGCCACGCCGAGCAACGAGCTCGTAGTATACGCTGTGGCGAAACCACCACGCCGTCCAACCTCATCAAGTGGGCGCATGACCGATGCGCACACTGAGGCATGCAATTGCATGATTGATGGGGCGCGTCTCTTTGCACGTCGCAGGTCTTCGCGATGCTAGCTTTCGTGAAGCCGAACGGCCGATCGACTTTGGCAGGAGCATCGTGGTGCCGCCTTCACCTTGGCCGCTGGGGTCATGATCTCGTGGTCGCCTGGCACGTGGGCTGCAGCGGTATTGATCAACTTCTGCAGAGTGCGCCGTGTCAGCATCCTATCGGCGCGCGTTGCACCAGCCGGCCGCGCGCCTCTGTTTCGCTGCGGGACCAGAGAGGCGCTGGGAGGTGTAAGGCTGTCAGATGCATGAGGCTGGAGCCGCGCCAATGATTTCGGGGCTCTGCGAGATGAACACGGCTGCAGGCACAACGTTCAACGCGAACAGATACTCAAGACGCCATATCCTGCGGCGCCATCGCCTGGCGCCATCGCCTATTGGCGTTATTCTGCTGCCCTTTGCCGACTGGACACCTCCCCAACCGGAGAATGCCCCCAATCAAAGCTTGAGTCCATACATGCAATGTCGCTAAACTGCCGCAAAGATGACAGATCACGATTGGGTTGGGGCGATGAATACTTCGACCGCAACCTAAGCCTAAGAAGGCGTACTCCCGCTAACTATGCAGCCTTCGCCGCGTGGATAGTGTGGAGCATTTCCGGCTTGAGGTGCGTATAGCGCCGCAACATCTTCCAGTCCTTGTGCCCCGTGACCAGCGCTACCTGTTCGATTGTGAACCCAGCTTCAAAAAGGCGGCTCGTTCCTTCGTGCCGCAAGTCGTGAAAATGAAGATCGTGGATTCCCAGGTCAGCACATCCTCGACGGAAGGCAGTTCCAACTGACCGATGGTTGAACGGGAAGATTCGATCGTCGTCATTGCTGCGCTTTGTCAGCCGCTCTTCAACAATGGCCCACGCATCATAGCCAGTGGCTGCGAACAGCGGTATGCGCTGGTTGTTACCGTTCTTGTTTCGAGGGTCCTTCCTGTCGCGGACAAGGAGCATCCGCGTGCGAGAATCCAAATCGGACCAACGCGCCTTGCAGATCTCTTCCTGGCGCATCGCGGTTGCGATAGCGAATCGAATGATCAGGCTAATCGGTGCAATCTGGCGAGGGTTTGCCTCGAAGTGCGCGATAAGCTTGTCGAGTTCATCCTGTGTCGGTCGTCTATCTCGCTGTTGGCCTTTGCCTACGAGACCGAGCCTCGTAAGCGCGACACGCGCGAAATCAACCGGTTCGACCTTGACGGGCAGGCCGTGGACCGCAGCGGCGTGGGTAAGAACAAGTTTTATAAAGCCGATGTCGATACCGAGGGTCATCGGTCCGGCACCTTGGTCGGCGCGGTCACGACCAAAACGAATGAGCCGCTCGCGATCGAGCGCTGCTAGGTTGCACTTCCCCAAATGCCGTCGGAGCATATCGAGGGCCGCGGCCTTGGAGCGGCGAGGGGACTTGCCTACATCGCACATGTCGTCGATATGAAGGTCTATCAGTTCGCCGAAGGTTTTGAGGCGCGCTATGCGGGACTTGGTCGGCGTCTCACCTCGATCGACCTGGCGCTCGGTTTCGGTGGCCCAACGCCGGGCGTCGTCTCGGCGCAGGAAGGTCTCGCTGACGTAGCGACCTTTGCGACGGACTTGGACGCGCCAGGAACCGGATGAGAGTTTTGTATAGGTGGCCATTTTTTCGTGTGCGCTCCGTGTGCACTGAGAGATCGAAACGTGGCGAAAAGGGTCGTATTCTGGCGTAAAGTGGCGTAGCGGCGATGGCGACTAACAAATTGATGATAAAGAAAAAATGCTGAAATATCAAGAGCATAGACTCGCTTTGGCCCCGATGATGGACTGGACGGACCGGCATTGCCGGTTCTTCCACCGCCAGTTGACGAGCCATGCGCTGCTTTACACCGAGATGGTGGTGGCCGACGCCGTCATCCATGGCGCACGCGAGCGTCTGCTCGGCTTCGATGCGTCAGAACATCCGGTCGCGCTGCAGCTCGGCGGCTCGGATCGCGAAAAACTTGCCGAGGCGGCGCGCATCGGCGAGGCCTTTGGCTATGACGAGATCAACCTCAATGTCGGCTGTCCGTCAGACCGCGTCCAGTCGGGCACGTTCGGCGCCTGCCTGATGAAGGTGCCGGACCTCGTTGCCGGCTGTGTCGCGGCGATGAAGGCGGCGGTGACAATTCCCGTGACCGTCAAATGCCGCATCGGCGTCGACGAGCAGGATCCGGAGCCGGCCCTCGATGCGTTGGCGGATGGAGTTTTCGACGCCGGCGCCGACGCATTGTGGGTGCATGCACGCAAGGCGTGGCTGGAAGGGCTGAGCCCCAAGGAAAACCGTGACATCCCGCCGCTCGATTACAACAGAGTTTATCGGCTGAAGGCAAGAAAACATAACGAATTCATTGGCATCAATGGCGGCATTCAGACGATCGAAGAGGCGTTGGCGCATCTCGACCATGTCGATGGCGCCATGCTTGGCCGCGCCGCCTACCACACGCCCGGCATTCTGGCTGGCGTCGATGCCGCTTTCTACGGCGTCCAGTCCGAGCCGTTCGATTTCGCCGCGCTGATCGATACGATGGCGGACTATGCGGCACGTCATATCGAGCAGGGTGGGCGGCTTGGACATGTCACCCGCCACATGGTCGGACTGTTCCATGGCTTGCCCGGCGCGCGCCGCTACCGGCAGATACTGTCCACCGACGCGACAAAACCCGGCGCCGGCCCGGACGTGCTGAAGGCGGCTTTCGCGGCCGTCGAGCTCGGCGGAGCGGCAGCCGAAGCGGCTTGAGATTCGGGGATCAGTCCCTGAGGATCATGCGGTCGCCGCGCACGTCAAAACCCGACAATGAACCGATGAAGTTCATGCCGAGCAGGCTCTGACTGAGCATGCCGGGTGCGGCGATCATCACCGACATATCCCTGCGCGTGATGCCGCCGATCGCAATCTGATCGGTTTTCACGGCCGCGGCGCGTGCCATGCCGTTGGCGGTCGAAACCGGTATGGTGTAGTTGAGCGCCGCTGGATTGAATCCGGCGGCTTGTGCGTCTTCGGACGTCAGCACGGTGCTGGTCGCGCCGGTATCCACCACGGCCCGGACCGGGTTGCCGTTGACCAGGATGCGCGCTTCGAAATGGCCGTTGTCCGCCTTGTCGAGCGTTACGGTGGCGTGACCGTCTTCGATACCCAGGGCCAGCGGACTGCCGGGAACAAGGCCCGCGGTCACCCGGCTGGCGACATCCTGCAGTTCGTAGCGGTACTGGTAACCGGCGATCAGCGCGAGCGCGATGGCTGCCCAAGCGCCGAGATTGCGGGCCATGGCGCCCAGGGGTCGGCCCGAGCGAAGCAGGCCGGCGCCGATAAGGGCGCCAAAGGCGCCGAGCCAGATCAGCCGGCTGAAATCGTTGTTCTCCACGCCGAGGGTGCTGCCGGCGGAATCGTTGAGCATGAGCAGGACTGCTCCCACCCCGATCGCGGCCATCAATATCCAGAACAACCGGCTCATCCGCACCTCACGACAGCGCGTCGCGTTCGCGCGCCATGCGGGTGCGGCGCGTTTCCCGGCGCGGCCGGCGCTCGACCGTTTCCAGCCGGGCCGGCAATTCAGCCATGACGCTGCGGCGCGTTTCCGGCGTCATCCCGATCCAGGCGCCGATTTCCTCGCGCGTGCGGCCGCACCCGAAACAGAAGCCGGTTTTCATGTCGATCGAACAGACCAGGATGCACGGGGATTCGATGGCCGTCATGACTTTCTCTTGGGCTTCCATCCGCAATCCCTTGTTCCACCTCCACATGGTGCAACGGCAAAGCCAATGCAAGCCCTCGCGATTGCGCCCTTCGGGGCCGGCTTTGCGGCAAATGCAGGCCCATCATCCCAGAGGTTGTGCCAACCCCGCAAGGCGGCTATGCCGCTTACCAAATCCAGGGAATGATCGATAACAAGATGACCAGCGCACTGCCTTTCGACGATTTTCGCAACCTGTTGGCCAATCTGCCGGCGGCCGACACGGCAGCCGAGACCCGCGTGCGCACGCTGTTTGCCAAGGCCGAACCGGGCAATTCGCTTGGCCGCATCGAGGACATCGCCGCCTGGCTGGCCGCCTGGAGCGGGCGGGCTCCGCCCGCGGTGACAAGACCGCTGATGGCGGTCTTTGCCGGCAATCACGGCGTCACGCGCCACGGCATTTCGCCACGGCCGGTGGCGGCGACCGCCAACGCGGTCGAACTTTGCGCCGCCGGAGGTGCCGCGATCAACCAGATCTGCATTGCCTACGATCTCGGGCTTAAGGTTTTCGATCTTGCCCTGCACATCCCGACCGCCGACATCACCGAAGAGGCCGCGCTTGACGAGCGTGGCTGTGCCGCCACCATGGCCTTCGGCATGGAAGCGATCGCCGGCGGCACCGATCTTTTGTGTCTCGGCGATCTCGGCGTCGGCAACTCCACCGTCGCCGCCACCCTGTTTGCGGCGCTGTTCGGGGGCGGGGGCGCCGACTGGGCCGGCCCGGGGTCAGGCGCCGATACGGCGATGCAGGCACGCAAGGCGGACGTGGTCGATGCGGCGCTGGCTTTTCATGGCGGCCATCTCGGCGACCCGCTCGAGGCGCTGCGCCGGGTCGGCGGCCGGGAATTCGCGGCGATCGCCGGTGCCATTCTGGCCGCGCGGATGCAGAAGATCCCGGTGCTGCTCGACGGATTGGCGGCGACGGCAGCCGCAGCGGTACTGCATGGCGTCAATCCCGCCGCGCTCGACCATTGCCTGCTGGCCAGCCTGTCGCCGGAACCCGCGCATGCACGCGCCGCCCAACGGCTCGGCTTGCGCCCGTTGCTTGATCTGGGCATCAGCCATGGCGAAGGGGCAGGGGCCGCCCTTGCCGCGGGTCTGGTCAAGGCCGCCGCGCTGACCAGTTCGGGCATGGCTGCGGCGGTACGCGGTTAGGGCTTGAGGTATTACCGCCGTCGAGCCGCCACCGCTGCTGTCGGCAGTGCTGGCAATTCCTCCATCACCCGGCTCAGCGGGAAGATGGCGATCGCCTCGGTGCCTTCGCGCAGCTTGGAATGAAGTTCGAACTCGCCGCCATGCATTGCGAGCAGCCCTTGCACGATCGGCAGGCCAAGCCCGGTGCCTTGCTCGGCGCTCTTGATGGCGATGGAGCCCTGGCCGAAGGCGGAAAGCACGATCGGGATCTCGTCTTCCGGTATGCCCGGGCCATTGTCCTTGATCGAAATGTATTGTCCGCCGCCCGCCGTCCAACCGACACGGACACGGATTTCGCCGCCGGTGGCGGTGAATTTTATCGCGTTCGACAGAAGGTTGAGCGTGATCTGCCGCACGGCCCGTTCATCGGCGAACAGCCGAGGCAGCTCGTGCTCGAAATCCTGGACGACACGGATATCCTTGTTGCGCGCCCTCAACTCCATCATGTGACAGCAGTCCTCGACGATACCAAGCAGCATCACCGGCTCTTCATTGAGCTGGTAGCGGCCGGCCTCGATGCGTGACAGGTCGAGAATCTCGTTGATCAGGTCGAGCAGATGCTGGCCGGATTCGTGCACGTCATGGGCGTAGTCACGATAGGTGGGATTGCTCATCGGTCCCAGCACCTCGTTCGACATCACCTCGGAAAAACCGAGAATGGCGTTGAGCGGCGTGCGCAATTCGTGGCTCATCGAGGCGAGGAACCGCGATTTCGCCAGATTGGCGTCCTCGGCCCGCCGCCGCGCTTCGTCCGACATCGATTTCGCCGTCTCCAGTTCGGCGATCAGCGCATCCTTTTCGGAGCGGAACGACAGCATCATCAGGGACGAGTGGTTGAGATGACGGGCCACATAGGCGAAGAACGGCAGCGACACGACCAGCAGCGCGGCCATGATCGCCTCGACCGGCATCCATAGCTTGGCGCCGGCATAGGCGTAGAGCGCCACGGGAACGGCAAAGGTCGCCAGCAGCGCGCCCCGCAGAGACGAGGTCATCACCGCGGTCGCCGCCATGGCGAACAACAGCACCACGGCCTTGACGATGTGGAACGGATCGACCTCGCAGACGCTGCAGCCAAGCCACACGAACCAAGCCCAGCCGAGACCGCACAGGAAATGGCCGATCAGGAATTCCCGCCGTGCTTGCAAAGGGTTGAGCTCGGAAGCTTCAGTGCGCTCGATGCGCCGCGCCATGAAGGCAACGATAGTGTAGCAGGTTAGCGTGAACAGCGCCCAAAGCCCGATCTCATTGCCGATTCCGGCCAGCCGGCCACCCGCGGCAATCGCCAGCACGAGAAGCGGGATGGCGATGGCGCCGCTTGTCATCGCTCGGGCGTGCAGCTTCAGCAGTTCGCGATCGAAATCGGGATTGCCGGCCTGCTGCGAAAGACGGTCACGCGTCTTGCGCACAGCGCGCGCGACATCGCTGTTGCGATGGCGTTTCCTGCGGTCCACAATGAACTTGTCCGCTGTGTTCGAGCGTTGCAAGGGCATCAAAACTTCAATTTATGCGAGCAGCGGTTTCCAAGTGTTAAGCTACGTTCGAATGATTAACCAACCGTTTGCCATATGAGCCGTTCATGGTCGCCGAGGCCGCGCCGGCGATACGTTGCGCGCCCCAGAAGCCTGTGGCGCCGGCTGGTGGATTACGGGCTTGCCGTCATCATCCTCGGACTGCTGATCCTGCTGGCGGCCCGCCTCGACCGGGTGGAGACACGCAAGACGCAAGGCGTGGCAATCATCAACGACGGCGATTCGATCACGCTTGGCACCGAGCGTATCCGCATGCGCGGCATCGATGCTCCGGAATATACGCAGACCTGCCGCAAGAACGGCGCGGACTATTCCTGCGGCACGCTTGCGCGTCAGTCGCTCGTTCGCCTGATCGCCGGCAAGCCCGTCTCTTGTACCGGCTGGCAGCGTGATCGTTATGGCCGGCTGCTCGGCGACTGCACCGCCGGCGGCAAGGATCTCAACCGCGCGCAGGTCGAGGCGGGCTGGGCGGTTGCCTATGGCGACTTCGAGAGCGAGGAAGCCATCGCCCGCGCGGCAAAGGCCGGCATCTGGGCGGGAACGTTCGATCAGCCGCAGAATTGGCGAGACAGCCATCACGGCGAAGTCGTCGAGAAGAAGCACGGCACACTGGCGTCGATCGGCGATGCCGTGCGCGAGATTTTTCGCTTCTGGTGATGCGCATCCTGGAACTGGAACCGAGGACGAACAGGAGGATGGAATGAAGCTCTTCGACGGTGGCCGGGCGCCCAATCCAAGGCGGGTCCGCGTTTTCCTGGCCGAGAAAGGCATCGAGGTTGCGCAGGTGCCCATCGATATGGGCGCGTTGGAACACAGGCAACAGGCGGTCAGCTCGCGCAACCCCTTGCAGCGTCTGCCGGTGCTGGAACTCGACGACGGCACCGTCATCACCGAATCCGTCGCCATCTGCCGCTATTTCGAGGAACTGCATCCGGAGCCCGCTTTGTTCGGGCGTGGCGCACTCGGCAAGGCGCAGGTCGAGATGTGGCAGAGGCGGATGGAATTCAATTTACTCAGCTGCGTCACGCAGGCCTTCCGGCACATCCATCCGGCCATGAAGGAATGGGAAATCCCGCAGGTCCCTGAATGGGGTGAGGCCAACAAGCCGAAGGCCGTGGCGTTCCTCAGGCTGCTGGACGGCGAACTGGGCAGCCGGGAGTTCATCGCCGGTGACAGCTATTCGATCGCCGACATCACCGGCCTGATCGCTGTCGATTTCATGAAGCCGGCACGCATCAAGGTACCGGATGAGTGCGCGAATGTGTTGCGCTGGCATCAAGCCGTTTCCAGCCGGCCGAGCGCATCAGCCTGAGAATGACTGCCGAACTCGAAAACCTCGTCGCCAGGGTCCGCGCCTGCCGCATCTGCGTGGAAAATCCGGCCGGCAAGCCGTTGCCGCATGAGCCGCGACCAGTGCTGCGCCCATCATCCACCGCCCGGATCCTGATCGCCAGCCAGGCGCCCGGCACCAAGGTGCATCTGTCGGGCATGCCGTTCACCGACGCTTCCGGCGACCGCCTGCGCAGCTGGCTTGGCGTGACGAGCGACGAATTCTACGACATCGAAAAATTCGCCATCGTCCCGATGGGCTTCTGCTTTCCCGGCCAGGATGCCAAGGGGGGAGATCTGCCGCCGAGGCGCGAATGCGCGGCGGCCTGGCGCGCACCTTTGATGGCCTCTATGCCACGGATCGATCTGGTGCTGACGATCGGTATCTACGCGCAGTCCTGGCACATGGGTGCGGCGCGCCGGCCCTCACTGACCGAAACGGTCATGGACTGGCGCTCCATCTGGGAGAATTCCGTCGGTCCGAAAGTGCTGCCGCTGCCGCATCCCTCGTGGCGCAACACGGGCTGGCTGAAGAAGAATCCGTGGTTTGAAATGGATTTGCTGCCTTTTCTGCGTTCGGAAATCCGCTATCGTCTCGGCTGACCTTCCAGCAAGAAATCACTCGCTTTTTGCCCGATCAGCAGAATTTCTTTCTTGTGAAAGGCCTGGATAAGGCAGAGTATAGGCATTCTATTCCTTTGGGAGCACGATATGGATCGCCTCGATAGAAAAATTCTCCGCCTCTTGCAGGAGGACGCGACACTCGCGGTCGCCGATGTCGCCAAGAAAGTCGGGCTGTCGACGACGCCTTGCTGGAGACGCATCCAGAAGCTCGAGGAAGAGGGCGTCATCAAGCGGCGCGTTGCCATTCTCGACCATGAAAAGGTCAATGTGCGCGTCACCGTCTTCGTGTCGATCCGCACCAATTCGCATAGCCATGAATGGCTGCGGCGTTTCTCGGAAGTCATCCAGGAGTTTCCCGAGGTGGTCGAGTTCTACCGCATGAGCGGCGACGTCGATTATCTCCTGCGCGTCGTGGTGCCCGACATCGCCGCCTATGACGCCTTCTACAAACGGCTGATCGCCAAGATCGAAATCCGTGATGTGTCGTCGTCCTTCGCCATGGAGCAGATCAAGTACACGACCGAAATCCCGCTCGACTACATGGTTCTGGACAAGGAATCGGGTGCCAACGCTGCCTGAGCTGAACGTCACATAAAGTCATCCCGCTTAGTTCTTCTTTTTGTTGAGGAAACTCCAGGGTGAGTTCACCGGCAGAGTGATCGTATCCGGCACGGTCTCGACGCTCACCACATCTGCCTTGCGCACGCTGTAGCCAGACTGGATGATGCTGACGCCGTCGAGGATGAACAACTGGCTCTTCTCCATGTCCGGCTTCAGCGCGCCGGTGACCGCTACAGGCTGATAGGCCTCGGACATCTTGTAGGGACGGGCCGGCGTAACCAAGACAATCTGGTTGGGCGGCGGCGTCGGCATGTGACTGCAGGCACCCGTCCAGGGTACCAGCAGGAACTGATAGACAAGATCACCGTCGCGATCGACCGGCAATGCGTAGCCGGCTAGCTGAATGCTTTTGTCCTGAAGATTGACGGACAGCGTTTCGCCATGGTCGGGCAATTTTGCCGCGATCATCGGCAGCCCGACGTTTTCGGCGGCGGATTGCGTAGCCGGACGCAGATCCTTCCAGAATATGTGCGCAGTCTCGGCCGAGGCATCGGCGGCAGCGGACACAAACAAAGCGGCAGCGAGCGCCAGGGTTGATTTTAGAGGATTGCTCATCGGCCGCTTCCTTTGAGCCTCAAGTAAAGACGCCGCTGCCAAAGACGTCAACGCTCGAGGCACATCACATGTCGGCAGCCACTTCACATGTCGGCGAGATCCTGACATGGCGGAACGCGCGCCGTCAGCCTTTCCTGGCGGCGATCCGCGCGAGCGTCTCGGCATTGGTCAGCTCCCTTACGGCGTCCTTGCCGATCCAGCGCGCCGTCTTGTCTGCCGACTGCGCCAGTCGTTCGGCGACAGCCAGGGCGGCACCGTGCATGTCGCTTACCGATCGACCGAAGCGCCCAGTTCACGGCTTTCTTCACGAAATTGCGGCTGTCGTTCGCGTGCGTTTCGATGATCGGCAGGAAGGAGAGGAAGGTCGCCCCTGGCTCCTGCTTCCGGTGGACGACAGACCAGGCCATCATGGCGAAGGCCGTGCGCCGAACGAACTCCCGCTCGTCGGCCGCAAACTCGGCGATCAGTTCTTTCCAGGCGTCCGTATCGACAAAGAGATCCGAGACGCCGTCGACGATGTCTCAGGAGTCGAAACTAGCCGCCCATCGCCTTGCATCTTCAGCAGAAAACCGTTTCGGGTCAGCTGTGACGGAGGCAATGAACTGCGCCTCCATGATGCCGGTGTCCCACAGCTCGAAGGCGCGCTCGTGGTTGCGTTTGATCTTCCTGGCGATCTGCCGCTGCATACCGTGCGAGATGCCAAGTGCACGGTCGATCTTGATGCCGTAGCGCAACATGCCGAGGCGGTTCTGCTCGGATCCGATGGCGCGAAGATGGGCGACGATTTCCGCGGCACTGGATTGAGGCGAGAGCTCTGCCACGGCAGAGACCTATTTTTCGAGACGGGCGAGCAGCGAGGACGTGTCCCAGCGCTTGCCGCCCATCGCCTGCACATCCTTGTAGAACTGGTCGACGAGTGCGGTGACCGGCAGTCTGGCGCCATTGCGGTCGGCCTCGGCCAGGCAGATGCCGAGATCCTTGCGCATCCAGTCGACGGCGAAGCCGAAATCATATTTGCCGGCGTTCATCGTCTTGTGGCGGTTCTCCATCTGCCAGGAGCCCGCGGCGCCCTTGGAAATCACCTCGATCACCTTCTCGATGTCGAGCCCGGCCTTCTTGCCGAAATGGATGCCTTCGGCCAAGCCCTGGACGAGACCGGCTATGGTGATCTGGTTGATCATTTTGGTGAGCTGGCCGGCACCGGCCGACCCCATCAAGCCGACCATGCGGGCAAAAGCGTCGATGACAGGCTTCGCTTTGTCGAAAGCGTCCTGCTCGCCGCCGACCATCACGGTCAGCACGCCGTTCTCGGCGCCGGCCTGGCCGCCCGAGACCGGCGCATCGAGAAACGAAAACCCGCCGGCTAGCGCCGCCGCCGCCAGCTCGCGAGCGACCTCGGCCGAGGCGGTGGTGTTGTCGATGAAGACCGAACCCTTCTTCATCGATTTGAAGGCGCCTTCCGGACCGGTCGTCACCGAACGCAGATCGTCGTCATTGCCGACACAGGAGAACACAAAATCCTTGCCCTCGGCGGCCTGCGCAGGGGTCGCCGCCAGGCTACCGCCATGCTGGCCAACCCATTGCTCGGCCTTGGCCTTGGTGCGGTTGTAGACGGTGACGTCATGGCCGCCCTTGTTCTTCAAGTGTCCGGCCATCGGATAGCCCATCACGCCAAGACCGAGAAATGCCACAGATGCCATGAGCTTGCCCTTCAGAATGGAAACGGAATTTGCTGCGAAAGCTCTAGGCTCTGCGCTCAATTCGTCAAGACGCGTATAGCCTGATCGACTGGTGCAGCCGAATTGAAAATCGTCAGCGTTTCAGGTGAACGGTGATCCGGCGCTCGATCCATTCGACGCCATGCCGCAAGATCTCGACCATCACCAGATAGACGAGGGCGACCCAGATATAGGCCTGGATGTCGAACGAATTGGCGAAGGCGAGCTTGGCATTGCCCATCAGATCATAGACCGTGATGATGGCGACGATGGCGGACGCCTTGACCATCAGGATCAGTTCATTGCCATAGGGCCGCAAGGCAACGATCAGGGCTTGCGGCAGGATGATCTTGCGCAACGTCTGCAGTTTATGCAGGCCAAGCGAGGCCGCCCCTTCCCATTGCCCTCTTGGCACGCTCTCTATGGCGCCGCGCAGGATCTCCGCCTGGTAGGCGGCCGTGTTGAGCGCAAAGGCAAAGACGCCGCAATTGAACGCGCCCTTGAAAAAATCCCAGAGGCCGACCGACTGGAGTTCGACGCGGAACGAGCCCAATCCGTAGTAGACCAGATAGGTCTGGACCAGCAGCGGCGTGCCGCGGAAGAAATAGACGTAGCAATAGGCGAGGCCGGACAGGATCCGGTTGCTGGACATGCGCCCGTAAGCGACGGGCACCGACAGGATCGCGCCGAGTACCATCGATATGGAAACCAGCGCCAGCGTGACCCCAAGCCCGCTCAGATAAGCCGGCGCATATTTGGCAAAGAAATCGGGATTCCAGGCAAGGAAGAGATAGCTGACGATGCCGATACCGAACAAAATCCATAGGCCCACCAGCGCGTAACCGGCGATACGCCTGCGCGGCCAGCCGCGCGCCCGTGGCGGCGGACGTTCGACCATGGTGGCCGTGGCGCTCATCGCTGCGCCTCCCGCCGGCCAAGCGAGCGCAGGATCGCATTGGTGGCGAAGGACGACAGGACGGCAAGGCCAAGAAAGACCAGCGAGGCGACGCCGAAGAACAGGAAAGCGTGCTTGGTGACGCGGGCCGCAATGCTGGCATTGCGCAGCGTCTCGGCCAGGCCGACGACCGACACCAGCGACGTGTCCTTCAGCAGGCTGAGCCAGCAGTTCTCCAGTCCAGGAAACGCGATGCGCAGCAGCTGCGGCACGATCACCTTGCGCATGGTCAGCCAGTTCGAAAGACCGATGGCGTAGCCGCCCTCATACTGGCCTTTGGGAATGGCGCGGAAGGCGGAAAGGAAAACCTCACTGGCATAGGAGGAGAAGATCAGTGCAAGCACGATCATGCCGGCGACAAAGCTGTTGACGTCGATGGTGACGTCAGGCCGGAAATACCTGACGAGATGCTGCAGCAGGATCGGCATGCCGAAAAAGAACAGGAACAGCGTCACCAGTTCCGGCAGGCCGCGAAAGACGGTGGTGTAGATGTTGGCGGCAAGGCGCAGCGACGGTTCTTCGGACTGCTTGGCGAGTGCAATGAAAAAGCCGATCGTCAATCCGATGGGCAGCGTGGCAAGCGCCAACGCAATGGTGATCAGTGCGCCATAGGCAATATCGTCAAGCCAGCCTTCAGGTCCCCAACTGAGAAGTGTCCATATGCTCTGGGCTGGCATCGACCGGTCTTATCCCCACGGCATTCCCAAGACGAATAGAAAGACGGCGGGGAAATTCCCCGCCGTCTTGAACTGGCTTATCAGGACTCGGCGCCGTAGACGTCGAACTTGAAATACTTGTCGTTGATTTCCTTGTATTTTCCATTGGCGCGAATGGCGGCGATGGCCGAATTGAGCTTGTTGACCAGGTCAGTTTCGCCCTTGCGTACGGCAATGCCGGCACCAGGCCCGAAAATCTCGACCGGCTGCGGCGAAGGTTGGCCGAGGATCTTGCAGCAGGCGCCGTCAGGCGAGTCCAGAAACTGCTGCAGCACGACGATATCGTCCTCGATGGCGTCGAGGCGACCATTGGCAAGATCGGCCTGCTCCTCGGGGCTGCTCGGATAGCCCTTCACGGTGCTGTCGGTGTAGGTCTTCGAGGCATAGTTGAAATGCGTGGTGGTGGTGGCGACGCCGATGGTCTTGCCGGCTAGATCTTCCTTGGTCACGCCTTTCAGCGTGCTGTCCTTCGGCACGGCGATCGCCGAGGGCGTGTTGTAGTATTTGTTCGAGAAGTCGACTTTCTCCTTGCGCTCCGGCGTGATCGACATCGAGGCGACGATGGCGTCGAATTTACCGGCCTGGAGGGCTGGAATGATGCCGTCCCAATCCTGGGCGACGAAGGTGCACTTGACCTTCATCTCATCACAAAGCGCCTTGGCGATGTCGATGTCGAAGCCCACGAGCTGGCCATCGGCGGTAAGGTTGTTGAAGGGCGGGTAGGCGCCTTCGGTGCCGATCCTCAGGGTCTTTTCCTGGGCCTGGGCGACGCCGAGCGTCAGCAGCGCGGCCGATGCGGCAAGCGCGATACGCAGTGAAATACGCATGATGGTCCTCTCTTTATGGTCCCGGCCGTCGTTCCGAACGGCTCTGTGGGGCGGTGCTTTTGACCGCCCGCTGGCGCGATACTCCCACTCTTTCCAAGAAAAAAGCAACTGCAAAACCATAAAAATGGGCAAGGCTATTCTGCCGTTGCGTCAGCGCTCAAGCAACGAGCCCGGTGGTGCGCTCGATGAAGTCGGCTATCGATTTTGCATCGTCGAGATCGAATACCGGCAGCAGCTCGCCTTCAATGGCAAAATCGGCGGCGACAGCGACGATGTTGGGGTCCTCCGCTGAAAGCGGCGTGCGGTCCTTCGCATCCAGCCGGCGGGTTTCGATCTTGCTGTGGGCTTCACGCTTGTAGCCTTCGACCAGCACGAGGTCGCAAGGGGCAAGCCGCGACAGGACAGTCTCCAATGTCGGCTCATCCTCGCCGCGCAGCTCGTGCATCAGTGCCCAGCGAACGCCGGAGACGATCGCGACTTCGGTGGCGCCGGCCTGCCGGTGGCGAAAGCTGTCCGCGCCAGGTTTGTCGATGTCGAAGTCATGGTGGGCATGTTTCACCGTCGACACCTTCCAGCCGCGCCGGACCAATTCGCTGACCAACCTCTCGGTCAAAGTCGTCTTGCCGGAATTCTTCCAGCCGGTGATGCCGAAGACACGTCTGTTCATGGCTTGATGCTCTGCAACAGACGCTCGGCAGACACAAGATCGTCCGGCTCGTTGATGTTGAAGAAAGGGTCGATCCCCGCCGATGGCGGAACCGGGAACTCCACCTCGACAAAACCCTGCCGGTCGATGAAAGCCGAAACCCGCCTGATATCTTCATCGACCAGAAAGTGCCGCAAGGCATCGCGGCAGCCGATCGGCCAAAGCGCGAAGGTCGGATGCCGCTTGCCGGCCGAGCGGGCAACGGCAATAGAACCGGGGCTTTGATCGGCGGCCCCTGCCAGACGCTCGACAAGGTCCAACGGCAGGAAAGGCGTGTCACCGGCAGCGCTGACGATCGCCTTGCAAGACCTGTTGGCCGCGGCCCATTCGAGGCCGGTCAGGATTCCGGCGAGCGGACCGGCAAAGCCGGGCACGCTGTCGGCAAGCACCGGCAGTCCAAAGCGCAGGAATCGTGCAGGGTCGCCATTGGCGCTGAGCGCCATCGATTCTATTTGCGGGGCGAAGCGCGACACGACCTGGTCAAGCAGGCAGCCATCGCCAAGCGGCAACAGGCTCTTGTCGCCGCCGCCCATCCGCCTCGACTGGCCACCGGCCAGAATAATCCCCGCAATGTCTCGCTTCATGCCACGAAGTCTGTACGCCAGCCGTCGGAAATCACAAGAACCTTCAATGATCTGGCTAGATTCCGTCCGGAACCATGCTTGGCCCCGTGCTTTCGGCGACGATCTTGCGCCGGCCGACGACCCGCTCGCGGTAGAGCGCATAGAGGCCGGAGCCGATGATGATGGTGGCGCCGACGATCATCGGCAGATCGGGAATGTCCGCGAAGATGAACAGGCCAAGCAGGATCGACCAGATCAGGGCCGTGTAGCGGAACGGCGCGATGAAGGAGATGTCGCCCGCCCGCATCGCCATGATGATGAACTGGTAGCCGATAATCACCAGCACAGCAGCCAGGGCCAGCAGGGCCGTGCTGTTGCCCGTCATCGGCGTCCAGCCGCCCATTGCCGGCAACAGCGCCGCGCCGACGATTGTCATGGCAAGCGCGGTCGCGGTCGACACCAGCAATGTCGGAATGGCCTTGGGGATCCGCTTGGTGGCGAGATCGCGCACCGCGCAGCAGGCGACGCTGGCCAGCGCCGACAGCGAGTAGACGCTGAACCCTTCGAAGCCCGGCCGCACGATGATCAGCACGCCGGCAAATCCGATGGCGATGGCCAGCCAACGCCGCCAGCCGACAGTCTCGCCAAAGACAAGTGCCGCTCCCATCGTCACCGCCAGCGGCAGCGCCTGCAGCACCGCCGAAACATTGGCGATCGGCAGATGGGCGAGGGCGACGAGGAAACTCACCGTTGCGCCGGCCTCGCTGATCACGCGCAAGGCGACCAGAGGCTGCAGCATCGAGCCCGGGCGGGCGAGAGCGCCGCGCTGCCAGGCCAGCAGGCCGACGAAAAGCGAAGCGAAAGCCCCACGGATCAACATGACCTGCGCCATGTTCATCGATTGCGACGAGTATTTGGTGATGGCGTCGTTGAGGGTGAAGCCGGCCATCGCCACCATCATGAACAACGCGCCGCGAAGATTTGGAGACAGGGGCAAGACGGCTACCGGTTCTGCTAATACATATCGCCCAAAAGTGACCTCGGTTTTGGGGAAACGACATGCATAAGAAACAAAGACCTGAAGCGCGTGGCCTGAATCCGTTCAAACGCGACGCGCTTTAGGCAGCAAGCCTGTAACAGTCGGGCATGAAACAGCAACAGCAAAGGACTGGGCCACAGCCTTGTTTGTGGCCCGGAATATCGCCTGCGATGGCGAACTTACTTCTTCGGCGTAAGCACCTCAGTGCCATTGCCTTCCTTGCCGGCGATCGTCCAAAGACCGTGCAGCGAACCGTCCGCCGCCACCTTGTAGACGACGAGGCCAATGTCCTTGTCCATGACATAGCCGGCGGAGAAGGCATCATCGTTGCGCATGCAGATGCCGTCGGAAGATGAGCCACCAGTTTCCCAATGGATCGCGCAGGTCGTCCCGCTGGTCAGCGTGATGGTGGCTTCGCCGCCATAGGCCGAGCCGTCGAAGTTGGTGCCGGCGACCGTATAGGTGCCGCCGATCGACTGCGCCGCCGCGGGCACGGCCGCGAGGCCAAGCAGTGCCAGAGAAAGAACGAGTTTGCGCATGGTGTATCCCCCTGTGAGCGAAGAGCAGCTTCCAGGGGAAGGCTAGGCTGGAACAGACTGGCCGTAAATCCGGCTGCGGTTCGCGAACAAGACTTTTTCTGGGGTGTGGTTCGAAACCGTCATGGCCCCTTGAGACTGCCGGCGATGGCGCCGACCAGCGGATCGTATTTCGACTTCAGCGCCGGCGGGTAGTCGACCCAGACCGTACGGATGATACCGTCTTTCCCAAACAGACGTCGCTCGTAGAATATCTTTCCATCCCTCAGGCCCGACAGCACGGCCCAGTCCTTTCCGGCCTTGCTGTAGGTGATCTTGTAGCCCGGCTCCTTGCTCGCCTTCTCCGCCGCGACAAAGCCTTTCGGCGTGTCGTCGTCGACGTTGAGGATGCCCGAGCAGATCAGGCTGGCGCCATCGGCGCTCAGCCATTGCTGTCCGTCGCCATTGTCGGGCTCCGGCTGGCGATCGGTGAAGACGTCGTCGGGAAAGGTGCAGACAGTGCCGAAGCGATCGTTCACATAGGTGAATGGCGCGGCGACCGCACTGGTTGCTGCCATTGTCGCAATGACCAGGAATGAAGAGTGCAGCCGCATGCTCGCCTCGAAGTCATGATCCCGAAGCGATATTGCATGAATTTCACGGAAAGATCAGCCGCCAGTGACGCTCATGTGGCGTGACACCGATGGGCGGCTGGTGCGGCGGTCGATGATGAAGTCATGGCCCTTGGGCTTGCGGCCGATGGCTTCGTCTATAGCTTCGGCGACCAGCTCGTTGCCTTCCGAGGCGCGCAAGGGCGCGCGCAGATCGGCGGCATCTTCCTGGCCGAGACACATATAGAGGGTGCCGGTGCAGGTCAGCCGGACGCGGTTGCAGCTCTCACAGAAATTATGCGTCATCGGCGTGATGAAGCCGAGCCGTCCGCCGGTCTCGGCGACCTGGACGTAGCGCGCCGGGCCGCCGGTCTTGAAGGGAATGTCGGTCAGCGTGAACTGGCGTTCGAGCGACGCGCGCAGCAGCGACAGCGGCAAATACTGGTCGGTGCGGTCGGCATCGATCTCGCCCATTGGCATGGTTTCGATGACCGTCAGGTCCATGCCGCGGCCATGCGCCCAGCGCATCATCTCGGGCAGCTCGGCGTCGTTGAAATCCTTCAACGCCACTGCGTTGAGCTTGACCTTGAGCCCGGCCGCCTGCGCGGCATCGATGCCTTGCATGACCTTGTCGAGATGGCCCCAGCGGGTGATCTTGTGGAATTTGTCGGCATCGAGCGTATCGAGCGAGACGTTGATGCGCCTGACGCCGCAATCGGCGAGTTCGGCGGCAAAGCGCGACAGCTGCGAGCCGTTGGTGGTCAGCGTCAGTTCTTCCAGCGCGCCGCTTTCGAGATGCCGCGACAGCTGGCGCACCAGATGCATGATGTTCTTGCGCACCAGCGGCTCACCGCCGGTCAGCCGCAATCGCCTGACGCCCTTTTCGATGAAAACCGTGCACAGCCGGTCGAGCTCTTCCAGCGACAGCAGGTCCTTCTTAGGCAGGAAGGCCATGTCCTCGGCCATGCAATAGGTGCAGCGGAAATCGCAGCGGTCGGTAACCGACACGCGGAGATAGCTGATCGTGCGGCCGAAAGGATCAATCATGTCCATGCTTCAAGCGCTTCCCGTGGCCGTGAACGGCTTCGTTATATACCGCTATGTGATACGATCCGGCCTGCTGTTCAAGATAGCGCCTCTCGATCTTTGGTAACATCTCTCAGCCGACATCGCATGTCGGTCGGTCTCATCAGACCTTTTCCCGTTTGGCGAAGCGGCGTAGGGAAGGGCGGATGACACGGGATCGAACAGCATGACCGCACCGAAAGAACTCAGGGTTTCCAAGGACCGCAAACTTCTGTCCGTCACCTTTCCCGACCACCATCCGTTCGAACTGCCGGCGGAACTGCTGCGCGTCGCCTCGCCATCGGCCGAAGTGCAGGGCCATTCGCCGGATCAGCGGGTGACGGTCCCCGGCAAGCGCAATGTGGCGATCCTGAAGATCGAGCCGGTCGGCAACTACGCCGTGCGCATCACCTTCGACGATTTCCACGACACCGGCATCTTCACCTGGGACTACCTGCATACCCTCGGCCACGAGAAGGATGCGCGCTGGGAAGCCTATCTCGCGGAGCTTGCGGAAAAGGGATTGAGCCGGGACCGCTAGGGCATCGCTGTCGTGAAGATGTCATCGATCTGGGGTAGCGCCGGCAAAGGTTTGGAGGCGAAAACATGTCCGTCATCACCACGGTCGAGCAGCTCGAGGCACTCTATGGCGTTCCAGGCGAGGCCTCGCTGGTCAAGGAACTCGACCACATCATTCCCGAATATGCTGCCTTCATCGAAGCCTCGCCCTTTGTCGCGCTGGCGACCAGCGGGCCGGAGGGGCTGGACTGTTCGCCGCGCGGCGATCTCGCCGGCTTCGTGCGCATCCATGATCCGAAAACGCTGATGATGCCGGACCGTCGCGGCAACAACCGCTCCGATTCGCTGAAAAACATCATCCGCGACCCACGCGTCGGCCTGCTGTTCCTGGTGCCGGGCTCCGGTACGACGCTGCGCGTCAACGGTCGCGCCCACATCACAACGGATACAGCGCTGTGCGCGTCATTTGCGGTGGACGGCAAGGCGGCGCGATCGGTAACCGTCGTCGACATCGATGCGGTCTATTTCCAATGCGCCCGGGCCATCGTCCGCTCCGAGCTCTGGAACCCGGCAAGGCATGTCGAGCCGAAGTCGCTGCCGACGCCCGGACAGATCCTGGAAATCACCAGCCGCAAGAACATCGACGGCGAAACCTACGACAAGGAATGGCCGGAACGGGCGAAGAAGACGATGTGGTAGGGTTGGGCTGAAGGGCGCTCAAGCCTCATTCAGCACATCATAGATCTTGCGCATCTGCTCGCCGATCATGTCGCATTGCTCCGGCGTCGACTGGCTCATCGCCTTCTCGATCAGCGCCATATGCACTTTCAGCGCCTGCATCAGCAGCGCCTCGCCGGCTTCCGTCAGGGCGAGACGCAAGATGCGCTTGTCCTTCTCATCACCCTCGCGGCGCAGCAGGCCACGCGCTTCCAGCTGCGGCAACAGCATGGTGATGTTGGAGCGGCCGACGAGCAACTTGCGGGCAAGATCGTGCTGCGACATTCCGGGGTGGCGATAGAGGTTCATCAGCACGTCGAGCTGCGCCGGTTTCAAATCGAGCGGCGCAAGTTTCACCGCCAGCGTGCGCTCAAGCACATGGCAGGCGCGCGCCACCGCGACCCAGTTGCGGAAACGCGGGTTGTCCCAAGGCAGCTCTTGTTTATTGTTCATCTTTGAACTATTATGTTCATGCTTGAACGTATGGATGGATTCTCACTATGGCATCATTCGGGCTGAAGGTCATCCGGGGCGTGTTCGGTGCGGCAGAGCGTGTCGCGCCACGGCTCAGCGGACGCGCGGCGTTCGAATTGTTCTGCCGCACCCCGAATGTCAAGGCGCTCAGCGATGGCGAGCGCCGCGCTGTCGAGCGTGCGACGGGGTTCATGACCGAGGCGCGTCATCACCGGCTGAAGACCGCGACCGGCTGCGTCATGGTGCACGAGTTCCGGCCCGAGCCGGGCAGGGCGGCCGTCGGCACGGTGCTCGTCGTCCATGGCTGGCGCTCGCGCACCGAATATATGCGCGCCTTGATCGAAGGCTATCGCGCCGCCGGCTACAGGGTCGTTTCGCTCGACCTGCCTGGCCACGGCCAGTCGCAGGGCCGGCGCCTGAACATGGTCAATGCGGTGGATGCGGTGCGGGTTGCCGGCGAATGGTTCGGCCCGTTCGCGGCGGCGGTTGGCCATTCCTTCGGCGGCGCCGTCGCCGCCAATGCCATCGCCGGCTCGGTCAAGAACATCCCGCCGCTGGCGGCGGGACGCCTTGTGCTGATCGCGGCGCCAAGTTCCCTGCCGGCGATCTTTGCCGACTTCAGTCATATGTTGAATGTCGGCCCGCGCTCGCAAGCCGCCATGGCGGACCGGGTCGAGCATCTTTCCGGCCGGCCGCTGCACGAATTCACCGGCGACCGCCAGCTCGCCCAGGCACCGGTGCCGACCCTGGTCATCCACGCGCCGGACGACCGCGAAGTCTCGGCCGATCACGCAAGGCGCTATGCCGGCGCCGGCGGCCATGTGCGGCTCTACTGGGCCGACGGGCTTGGCCATCGCCGCATTCTTGCCGACAAGGGCGTGGTCGAACGCGCGGTCGGCTTCGTGACGCATCGCGAGCCATTGCTGCTGCATTGAGCGGCGGTCGAGATTATTTCTTCTTCTCGCCGGGTTCGACCGGCAGTCCGGCGGCCTTCCAGGCGGTGTAGCCGCCAAGGATGTGCTTGACCGGCGAAAGCCCCATATCCTGCGCCGTCTTTGTGGCCAGGGCAGAGCGCCAACCGCCGGCGCAGAAGAACACGAAGCTCTTTCCCGAGGCAAAGAACGGCTTGTGGTAAGGGCTTTCGGGGTCGATCCAGAATTCCAGCATGCCGCGCGTGACATGCTTGGCGCCCGGAATCCGGCCGTCGCGTTCCACTTCGCGTGGATCGCGCAGATCGACGAAGATGGTGCCTTCATCGTCGAGCAGCCCGGCCGCTTCCTCCGGCGAAACCACCTCGATCACGGCGTTCGCCTCGTCCAGCAGCTCGCGATAACCCTTTTTCACGCTCTCGTCCCTCCCGGCCTTGCTGGCGGATTTCGAGCACACCAGCCGGCGTTTGTCACGCCGCGTTGCCGCCGGCCAACGTCTGCCAGGCAGCCATGGCCCCGGCAACCGTCGCCAGCAGGGCAGCGTGCGACGCGCCGTCTCGCGCCTGGATCGACATGCCGTGCTGGACCGTGGCGAAGAAGGTCGCGGCGGCGCTAGCGTCGAAATCCGCCGGCAATTCGCCTTCGGCAATACCGCGCTCCAGACGTTTTTGCAGGGCGGTGTGGTTTTCGGCACGACGGCGGCGCAGATCGTCGCAGATGGCGCCGCGGCTCGAATCCTGATGCAGTGCGCCCAGCGTGATCAGGCAGCCCTGCGGGCGATCGCTCTGCGCATAGGCTTTCGCCGTCAGGCACAGGAATTGTTCGATCGCCTGCCGCGCGGTCGGAGCCTCGTCCAGTGCCAGCCAGATGTCGGCACCCTCGGTGTGCGAGTAAAGATCCGTCGCCTCCAGGAACAGCGCCTCCTTGCTGCCGAAGGCGGCGTAGAGGCTGGGCGAGTTGATGCCCATGGCGGCGGTCAGCTCGCTCATCGATGCGCCTTCGTAACCACGCGCCCAAAACACCTGCATCGCGCGGCGCAGGGCTGCGGTTCGATCGAAGGTGCGGGGACGGCCTCGTTCCGACATGACGCTCTTTCTGTGTTGATCGATACATAATTTAGTTGACGCCAGCGGGCAAGGCTGACAGATATTTATGTATCGATCATTACATAAAAGGAGAATTCGATGTCTTCCAGCAGATTGAACGGCAAGGCCGCGCTCGTCACCGGCGGCAGTCGCGGCATCGGCGCAGCGATTGCGCGGAGGCTGGCGGCCGATGGCGCCAGCGTCGCGCTGACTTATGTGCATGGCGAGGAACAGGCCCGCGCTGTCGTCGCCGAGATCGAGGCCAAGGGCGGCCGCGCCATCGCGATTAAAGCCGACAACCGCGATGCGGTCGCCCTAGACAAGGCGGTCGATGACGCCGTAACCGCCTTTGGCCGGCTCGACATCCTGGTCAACAGCGCAGGCATCTGGCGCGCCGCCCCAATCGACACGCTGTCGCTCGCCGATTTCGACGAGACCATGGAGGTCAATCTCCGGGCCCCGTTCATCGCTTCCAAGGCCGCGGCCGCCCATATGGGTGAGGGCGGCAGCATCATCTCGATCGGCAGCAACCTTGCCGAGCGGGCGACCGACGGCAGCCTCACGGCCTATTCAGCCAGCAAGGCGGCGCTGGTCGGCCTGACCAAGGCGCTGGCGCGTGACCTCGGCCCGCGCGGCATCACCGCCAATGTCGTCCACCCCGGTTCGACCGACACCGACATGAACCCGGCCGACGGCCCGCATGCCGAGCATCAGCGCCGGAAGATGGCAACGCCGCGCTTCGGCAAGGCCGACGACATTGCCGGCATGGTCGCCTGGCTCGCAGGCCCGGAAGGCCGCTTCGTCACCGGCGCTGCCCTGACCATCGATGGCGGCGCCAACGCCTGATCCCGCGGGGATTTCCGGCTGGGGCGGAACCACCCTCCGCTCCAGCCGTCACGATCTTGTGAAACCGTTCTGCAACAGGCTTTCCAAAATTTATGAAAGCTTAACGAAATCGGTATGAATCAGTATAGTCGCGCCTTACATCCGCCATGCGGTGAGCGGGACGATCGAGCGTGCGGAACGGGAACCGGTTGCGGCCGGAGCGGGTGATTCATGAAATTCCTCGGAAACAAAGCAACCGTGATGCCGCTGATGGCAATCACGGCGACGCTGGCTTTCGGTGTACCCCAGGCAGGCGCGCAGGGGCTCTTCGACATGCTTTTCGGCGGCGGCGTCAGGCATGCGCCGAAAGGCGAGTTTCCGCCCCCGCCACCGAAGAACAAGCCAAAGCCGAAAGTGTCCGGTGGCGGCGGCGGCAATGTGAAGATCAGCAGCCCGTCCTACTACACCTACAAGGCCGACCGGCTGGTTCGCGTCGACTTCTCGGCATTGGCCGCGACGCCGGCGCCGGCGACACCGCAGGACGCCGCCTTCGTCCCGTCGGCTACGGGTGCCGCCTTTCGTGATGCGGTTGCCAGCTTGGGCGACTACGAACTCTTAGCCGAGCCCGACATCGCCAAGGCGCTGATCGCGTACTACTCGGCCAATCCGGATTTCATCTGGATAAGCGGAACCAGCCTCAACAGCCGTGCGCAGGATGCGGTGCGGGTGCTTGGCGAGGCTTCAAGCTATGGCCTCACGCCCGCCGACTATACGGTCGAAGTGCCCGCTGCCGGCGCATCGACGACCGACGCCAATGCGCAACTGAAAGAGCTCGTCCGTTTCGAGATGTCGCTTTCGGCGCGTGTGCTGCGCTATGCCCACGACGCCCAGAACGGCCGCGTCGATCCCAACCGCATGACCGGCTATTATGATTTCCCGGCCAAGCCGCTCGATCTGCAAGGCGTGCTGAAAACGCTGGCTCATACCCAGCAGGTGCGCACCTATCTCGAATCGCGGCACCCGCAGAATGCGGAATACCAGGCGCTGCGCGTCGAACTGGAAGCGCTGCAGGCCAGTGCGGAAAACGAAATCGTCGTCGACCCCAAACTGTTGCTGAAGCCGGGCGAAACCAGCCCCGAACTGCCGAAGCTGCTGACCCTGATCGCGCGCAATCTCGACGACGAGATGGGCGGCGCCTATGGCGAGATCCTGTCCAGGCTGGCCACCAGCGAGGTCTATGACCCGGAACTGGTCCCGGTCATCAAGGCCGTGCAGCAGAAGGCAGGCATGAAGGGCGACGGCGTCATCGGGCCGCGCACCGTCGCGACGCTGGCCGGAACATCCAAGGCCGACAAGCTGCTGAAGGTGGAAGTGGCGCTGGAGGAACTGCGCTGGCTGCCCTCCGATCTCGGCAGCCCGCGCGTCTTCATCAACCAGCCGGCCTTCACCGCGAGCTACATCGACAATGGCGAGGAAAAGCTCAAGACGCGTGTCGTCGTTGGCCGGACCACCAACCAGACCTCCTTCTTCTACGACCAGATCAAGCAGGTCGATTTCCATCCCTATTGGGGCGTGCCCCAGTCGATCATCGTCAACGAGATGCTGCCGAGATTGCGCAACGATCCGGGCTATCTCGACCGGGCCGGCTATGAGGTGACGGATTCGCGCGGCAAGCGCATTCCTTCGTCGGCGGTCAACTGGGGCGCCTATGGCTCGAACATCCCCTACAGCGTGCGCCAGCAGCCGAGCGAGGCCAACGCGCTGGGCGAATTGAAGATCCTGTTCCCCAACAAGCATGCGATCTACATGCACGACACGCCGCAGAAATCGTTCTTCCAGCGCGATATGCGCGCGCTCAGCCATGGCTGCGTGCGGCTGCAGGATCCGCGCGGCATGGCGGCGGCGGTGCTTGGCACCTCCGTGGACTATATCGCCGAGAAGCTGAAGCACGGCCACGCGACCGAGAACGTGACACGCACGATCCCGGTCTATGTCGCCTATTTCACCGCCTGGCCCGATCTGTCGGGCAAGGTCGAATATTTCGGCGACGTCTACGACCGCGACTCGCGGCTGAAGCAGGCCCTGGATGCCACGGAGGCGGTGCGTTCGCCTTCGAGTTGATTTTTAGCGCTCGAACAGCGGCCGTCGGAAGCCGGCGTCGCGCCCGGCGATCAGCCAATAGAGCAACCCGGCGACAAGGCCGGCAGCGGCAATGATGCCGATGTCGACCCAACGCGCCGGGTCCATGTCCTCCGGTGCGCTCGGCCAGATCAAGGCGAAGCCGCCGACTGCGGCGCCGGCGCCGAAAACCATGTGCAGCAGGACATTGCGCAACGAGAAGAACTCGGCAATCAGCGCGAAGATCAACGTCTGCAGCGCGGTCACCACGATCGTCAGGAAATAGACGAACATGCCGAGCGGCGGCACCAGCAGCACCGCGATCGGCGAAACGCCCATGACGTCGAAATAGTTGGGCGCATTGGGCAAGGAACTGAGCACGCCATAGATCACCGCCACGGCGATCAGGCCGACCAGCACCGATACGAAGTAGCCGGCCAACATCATCAATATGCGCTTCATCACGTGCTTTGCCGTCGCCATCCCCATCCCCCAATGCGGCGCCCGGAGCTATTCCAGGGAACGACAGTCAGCCATCAAAGCACGACTGACGCAAGGGGAGGCGCCCGCGCCAGGGCGATCGCCGAAGTTGGCGCCGGGAGCCTGTGACGCAGCCGAGAACGAATTCGCGTCGGAGCGTCCCTATTTCGGCTCCGCCGTCACAGGATCATAGGTGATTTCGACCTTCGCCTTGTCCGCCGTGTAATAGGTGACGGTGTAGGCGCCGCTGTCCCAGTCGACCTCGTCCACATAGCGAAAGCCGTCGCGCTGCTCGACCTTGGCGATGATCTCCGACAGCTTCTTGGCATTGGGCGGCGGCAGCGGCTTGTCGTCCGCGGCCAAGGCCGGCCCGCCGGCGAGAAGAACGGCGACGCTGGTCGCCAGCAGAAATCTGGACATGGCTTTCCCTCAAGTTTCGTCGGGGAGAAACTCGCTGGCGCGCCGGTTTGTTCCGCAACTGGAACAGATGACGATTTGGTCCGCCGATTTGCAGCTGCCCGAACGAGGGGCCGCCGCCCGCTTGACTTAAGCGGCGCGTCGTTGAGCGGGGTGGAGACCTGAACGGGTTCGGCGAGGGTCGACGGCGGTCACGATGCTGTGGTGGTGATCGCAATAGACGCGATCCGCCGAAGTTGGCCCGGCACAAAAACGATAACCGCCGGGTACCGACCGGTCTTCGCTTACCGGGAAGCGGCACTGATAGACGCCTAGCTGAATGAGGGGGACGTCTTTCGAAATTGGTCTGACATTTTCAGGCATGGTTTTTCAGGTTCCTGGTTCATAGCCATTGCCGGCTGACGGCCGCTATGCGACCGCGCCAAGCGAGCTTCTCTCGTTTGGAGGGCTGTGGATCACCATATGGTGTCGATCGCAGCGTCAATGAAGGCCGAAACCCCGCTTTCGCAAGCCAATCCTTGCGACTTAAGGCCACACTGGCTGCTGGGCGGGCGAGCTACGGGAGCGAGTACATTTTGTCAGCAGACAGTGCGGTCGCGTCCAGGAGCATCTCTTCGAACCGTTGCGCCGGTGCTATGGTGTGCCTGCATGATCAGACAGCAGGGATATGAGGCATGCCCGAAATCACACGCCGTACACTTCTTGCGTTCACCGCCGTGGCCTCGGTTGTTGAACCGACATTTGCCGAAGCGGAAGGGGCCTCACCCGAATTGCGGGCGCTGATCGGAGCCCATGAAGCCAGCTATGTCGGGCTTCACAGGGTTGTTCATCAAGCGGGCAGCAGCAGCCACGATCGCAAGAGGGCAGACCGGATTGAACAGGAAGCATTGCTTGCCATCTGCTCCTATCCTGCGATCAGCCGAGGCGACCGCCGGGCCAAGGCCGATTACCTGTTGACCGCCGAGGCTCGGGGCGAACTCGACCTGGAAGAGCACATGCAGGCCATCCTGCACGCGATGAAGCGCTGATCGCGGCTCGACCGGCGTAGGGCAGAGTTTGGCCCCATCGACAGGAGTTCATGCGCGGCGACTATCTCGCCGCCTTCCATTGCTGCGACTACGCATCTTTGGCTAACGGACGAAGCGGTCAGCGACCTGTCGGGCAAGTGGCGCTCGATGAAGCCCGGCCCATGGAGCAAGCCCGAGCGCTGAGCCGGAACAACGCTATACGGTCTTTTGCGCCGACGACCGCATCGAGGGTGTCGTTTTGGGATCGCGAACAGATGAAGGTCCGAAACGGCTCCGACGTCTGCCCGTTCCAGAGATATGCGAGCTACAGCAGCGCGTGGAATTCGCCCAGAAGAATTTTTGGCGGGCAAGGGGCGGGGTGTAGTTGCTAGGCATTTTGGGGTGCGGCGTTCAGGAAGGCCGATGGTGGGCGATGCAGGGATTGAACCTGCGACCCCACCCGTGTGAAGGGTGTGCTCTCCCGCTGAGCTAATCGCCCGCTCGTTGCCCGAAGGCCAAGCGAGCCGCGATATAAGGGAGGCGGGTGCGGGAAGTCAAGGCGCTGTCCGGCGTTCTGACACGGATCGGATTTGCGGCCGTTTCCGCCTGCCTCCGACGCGATGCCGGCCGCTTCCCGGTCAGTTTCCGGCAGCGGCAATCAGCCTTTGCGCCAGATCGAGCGTCAGGGCGTCGAAATGCGAGATCACCGCCGAAGGTTCGAACTCGCGCACATGGCGGTCGGTGTAGCCGAAATCGACCGCCACCACCGGAATGCCGGCGGCTTTCGCCGTGTCGATGTCGGTTTGCGAATCGCCGACCATCAGCGCGCGGTGAGGGTCGCCGCCGGCCAGCTTTATGGTCTCGATCAAATGGCGCGGGTCGGGTTTGCGGAAGGCGAACGTGTCCTGGCCGGCGATCGCCGCGAAATGTTTGGTCAGGCCGAGCGCCTCGATCAGCGCCAGCGAGTTGGCTTCGTATTTGTTGGTGCAGATGGCGAGGGTATAGCCGGCCTCCTCGAAGCGCGCGATCGCCTCGACGACACCGGGGTAGGGGCGTGACTTGCCGGGGATGTTGAGCGTGTAGTGGTCGAGGAAAAGTTTCAGCAGCCGGTCGTGCTCCTCGACGGCAAGCGATCGCTGATGGGCGGCGTGCGCCCGCTCGATCATCACCCGGCCGCCGTGACCGACAAAACGCCTGAAGCCGGCTTCGTCGACCGCCGCGATCTCGCTGGCGGCCAGGCTGTGGTTCAGGCTGTCGAGCAGGTCCGGTGCTGTGTCGATCAGCGTACCGTCGAGGTCGAACACGATGATCGGTCGGGTCATGGTCTGTCCTGGGCAGGTGTGCAATGGGCAGGCGATAGCGGCTGCGGCGCGTCGAGGCAAGCGCTGGGCCGGCTCGTTCAGGCGGGGCCTGCTTATCAGGCCGGGCATTCGCGGCTGGACGCCGCTATTAAAAAACCCGCCTCGACGGCGGGCTGTTGGCGCAAATCAGCACCATGGGCAAAAATGTAGCATAGCTGCACTCACCGGTCAAGGAAATAATTCCTACGCCGGATCACCTGGGGACCCGCCGCCTGGGGCTTTGACCGGACCGGCAAAAATGCTACGAGCCCGACAGCGAATTTCCGGGGCAATAACCGACATGGATGCAAGGCAGTTGAAGGTCGAAGCCGCGCGGGCAGCACTCGCCCATGTAAGCGACGGCATGCGACTTGGCATCGGCACCGGCACCACGGCCGAGGAGTTCGTGCGGCTGCTTGCCGAAAAGGTTGCAACCGGCATGGCGATCATCGGCGTGCCGACTTCGGAGCGCACCGCGTTGCTGTGCCGCGAGCTTGGCGTGCCGCTGTCGACGCTGGAGGAAACGCCAGAGCTGGATCTCACCGTCGACGGTGCCGACGAAGTCGACCCGGAACTGACCCTGGTCAAGGGCGGCGGCGGCGCGCTGCTGCGCGAGAAGATCGTCGCCGCGGCGTCCCAGCGCATGATCGTCATCGCCGACCGCTCCAAGATGGTCGAGACGCTCGGCCGTTTTCCCCTACCGATCGAAGTCAATCCGTTCGGCCTGCGCGCCACTGAAATCGCGGTTGCCGCGGCGGCTGAAAAGCTCGGTCTTTCCGGACCGGTCACATTGAGGATGACGGGCGGGCAGGCTTTTGTTACAGACGGCGGCCATTTTATCCTCGATGCATCTTTTGGCCGCATTCCGGATACAAGAGCGCTTTCGAATGCTCTCCACGCCATTCCGGGCGTGGTCGAGCATGGTCTTTTCATCGGGCTGGCTTCAGCGGCCATCATCGCCGGCGGCGACGGTATCCAAACCGTCCATGCCGCCCGAAAACCAGGGAGTTCTACCGATCATGACGTTGCATAACCGGGTTCGCAGCCTTTCCGTCCTTCTGGCGGCCTCGGCCGTTTTCGCCTTCTCGTCGCCGGCGTTTTCGCAGGATGTCACGGAAGCGCACCTGAAGGCCGCCCGCGCGGCGGTCGCTGCGATCCACGCGACCGACCCGTTCGACAACATCCTGCCGCAGGCAGCCGCGGCGCTCGAATCGCAGCTGATCCAGAAGAACCCGGACATGCAGGAACTGATCGGCAAGACCATCAACGAGAAGGCTCTGGCGCTGGCCTCGCGCCGCGCCGACCTCGAGAAGGAAGCAGCACTCGCCTACGCGAAAGTGTTCTCCGAAAAGGAACTGACCGACATCGCCGCCTTCTACAATTCCGATTCGGGCAAGAAGCTGCTCGATAGCGGCCCGACGGTAACCCGCGAATTGGTCAAGGCAGCCGACATCTGGCAGAACGGCCTCGGCCGCGATCTCGCCCAGCAGGTCGGCGAAACGCTGGCCGCAGCCGCCAAGGCAAAGGCGCAGGCAGCACCTGCCGCGCCCGCCGACGGAGCCGCCGCTCCGGCCGATGGCGCAGCGCCCGCCGACGGTGCGGCCCCCGCGGACAACAACTGACCCGCATTTTCAAATGGCCTTGCGGCCTACTGCGAAAGCCCGGCCTGTCCGGGCTTTTCTTTTGCCGTTTTGCGGCCTACCTGTCTGACACATTTCTGAAGCCTGGGAGCCGCGTCATGGCTGGTTACGACTACGATCTTTTCGTCATCGGCGGCGGTTCGGGCGGGGTGAGGGCGGCCCGCGTCGCCGCGGCTCTCGGCAAGCGTGTCGGCATCGCCGAGGAATACCGCTATGGCGGCACCTGCGTCATCCGCGGCTGCGTACCGAAAAAGCTCTACGTCTATGCCTCGCAATTTCCCGAGCACTTCGCCGACGCCGCCGGCTATGGCTGGACGGTGCCGGAAGCCAGTTTCGACTGGCAGACGCTGGTCGCCAACAAGGATCGCGAGATCAGCCGGCTGGAGGCGATCTACGTCAGGAACGTCGAGGGCGCCGGCGGCGAGACCTTCCACTCGCGCGCCATGATCGTCGATCCGCATGTCGTGCATCTCCTGGGTGAGGATCGCACCGTCACAGCAGACCAGATCCTGATTGCCACCGGCGGCCGCCCGGCGGCGCATCCGGCGCTGCCCGGCCACGAACATTGCATCTTTTCCAACGAGGCTTTCGACCTCAAGGAATTGCCCAGGGCGATCATGATCGAGGGCGGCGGTTACATCGCCGTCGAGTTCGCCAACATTTTTCATGGTCTCGGCGTCGACACGACGCTGGTCTATCGCGGCAAGGAGATCCTCAGCCGGTTCGACATGGACCTGCGGCGCATGCTGCACGAAACCATGGAAAAGAAGGGGATAAGGATCCTTTGCCATTCCGTGTCCGAATGGATCCGCAAGCGGCCGGACGGCCGGCTCGACGCGCTGGTCAGCGGTGGCGAGGTGCTGACCGTCGACCAGGTGATGCTGGCCATCGGCCGCATTCCCAACACCGAGAATATGGGCCTGGAAGGCATCGGACTGGAGATGACCAAGACCGGCGCCATCGCCGTCGACCAATATTCCCGCACCAATGTCGACAACATCTGGGCAATCGGCGACGTCACCAACCGCGTGCAGCTGACGCCGGTGGCGATCCATGAGGCGATGTGCTTCATCGAAACCGCCTTCAAGGGAAATCCGACCGCTCCCGATCACGAGACGATCGCGACCGCCGTCTTTTCACAGCCCGAGATCGGCACTGTCGGCCTGTCGGAGGACGACGCCGTCAAACGCTTTTCCGACATCGAGATCTACCGCGCCACATTCCGGCCGATGCGGCACACCCTGTCCGGGCGCGACGAGAAGATGCTGATAAAGCTGGTGGTCGATGGCGCGTCGAAGAAAGTGCTTGGCGCCCACATATTGGGGCCGGACGCCGGCGAGATGGCGCAGCTTCTCGGCATCCCGCTGAAGGCCGGCCTGACCAAGGACGATTTCGACCGTACGATGGCCGTGCATCCGACAGCGGCGGAAGAACTGGTCACCATGTACAAGCCGACCTATCGCGTGAAGGACGGCGAGCGGGTCGATTGACGGCAAATCCTGGTTGAGGAACTCCGCCGCGGCAAGGTCATGCCACGGCGGAGATGGTTGCTACAGAAGCGTGCCGCGCAGGATCACCAGCGCCACCGAGAAATAGATCACCAGCCCGGTGACATCGACCAGCGTGGCAACGAACGGCGCCGATGCGCTGGCCGGGTCGAAGCCGATGCGCTTCAAGGCGAACGGCAGCATCGACCCCGACAGCGAACCGAAGGTGACGATGCCGACCAGTGCAGCACCCACCGTGGTGGCGATCAGCGGCCAGTGCGGGCCATAGTCGTAGAAGCCCATATACTGCCAGAGCGCGATGCGGCAGACGCCGACCACACCGAGCATGGCGCCCAGCACCAGGCCGGTGGGTAGCTCGCGCAGCGCCACCCGCCACCAGTCGCCAAGGCCGATCTCGCGCAAGGCCAGCGCGCGGATGACCAGCGAGGTCGCCTGCGAGCCGGAATTGCCGCCGGAGCTCATGATCAGCGGGATGAACAGCGTCAGCACGATCGCCTTCTCCAGCTCGCCCTCATAGCTCTGCATGGCGTTGGCCGTCAGCATCTCCGAGATGAACAGCGCGCACAGCCAGCCGCCGCGTTTCCTGATCATGGCGAGGAAGCTCATCTTCATGTACGGCTCGTCCAGCGCCTCCATGCCGCCGAAACGGTGCACGTCCTCGGTCGTCTCCGCGATCATCGTGTCGATGATGTCGTCGATGGTGACGATGCCGAGGATCTTGCCATGGTCGACGACCGGAACGGCGAGCAGATCGTATTTGGAGATCGTCTGCGCCAGCGTTTCGCGATCGGTCAGCGGGCCGACCGTCACCGGAAGATGATCCGGCGCCACCGTCATGATCGAATCGTCCGGCTCACCGGTGATCAGCCGGCGCAGGCCCGTCGAGCGCACAAGCAGGTGCGTTTGCGGATCGACGATATAGATCGCATAGACGGTCTCGCGCGTCCGCTCCACCTTGCGGATGTAGTCGAGCGTTTGCCCGACGCTCCAGTCCGAGGGCACGCTGACGAACTCCGTCGTCATGATCGATGCGGCACTGCCTTCGGGATAGCCGAGGATGGAGAGCAGCGTTGCGCGCAGCGGCGGCGCAAGTCCGCCGAGCAGCTCGGAACGCGCCGGCTCGTCGAGCTCGCGCAAAATGTCGGCGGCACGGTCGACCGACATGGCGGTGAGCAGCTTGCCCGCCTTGGCGCGCGGCAGCGCCTCCATGAGTTCCGACGCGCCGTCGAGTTCCGGCTGATCGAAGATCTCGACCAGACGTTCGAACGTCACTTCACAGAGCAGTTCCGTCGCGGTCTCTCGAGGCTCCCTGTTCAGGGCCTCGACAATGTCGGCGACGTGATCGTTGGCTAGGATACGGGCAATCGCGACGGCCTCGTCGCTTGCCACCGTGGTAAATTCGTTCATGGCTCACTCCTTGCCGTCCGGCAGGACATGAACCATGTGAGGTCACGTCAGGGCGGACGGCTGTTGCGTTCGACTGTGACTGTCGCCAGGCATGGCGCGGTGACCTTTCCGCTTGCGGGTTCGCATTTTTACTATCTGCAAGCGGGCGCAACATAGGAGCGCGCCTTGCCGTGTCAATCGCGGTGAGGAGGGAAAATGCCGACGAGCGGGCAAGATCGCGAGACTGTGATCACCGGCCGCCGTTCGACCAGGCAGACCAGGGCGGAATAACCGTTATTTCTGCTTCAGCCGGCGCGAGAAGCGCAGCCACTTGTCCTCGACCGGCCTTGGCTGCACCAGAATGGTGGTGAGTTCGGCGGGCAGGGTCGGAACCAGCGGCTTCTTGGTGGCGACGCCGTCGGCGATCGCGACGATGCTGTGATAGAACTCGCTGCCCGTCATCGACCTCGGCGCCACCGCCTCGTGCATGACGGAGATCACCGTGACATCGGGGCAGTTGTCCTTGATGGCCTGGTGGAAGGCGACCTTGCCATCGGGGTCGAGCGCGCCGGTCGCCTCGTCGAGGAACAGCAATCCCGGCTGCTGCAGCACGATGCGGGCCACCACCAGCTTCTGTTTCTGGCCGCCCGACAGAACCTGGTCCCAGCTTTTGCCTTCGCGGCTTTCGCCGGCCATGTGCTCGATAAAGTCGCCGAGCCCCGCCTTGTGCAGCGCCGACGCCACCTGCGCATCGCCATGGTCGTGCTCGGAGCCCGGCAGGCAGACCAACTGTTTCAGCGACACAGGCTGCAGCTTGACCTCCTGGGCGGCATAGAAACTCTTGACGCCCTCGGGGAAGACGATGGTGCCGCGGCCATAGGGCCACAGGCCGTTGATCGCCTTGATCAGCGAGGTCTTGCCGCAACCGGACTCGCCTTTCAGGAAAGTCCATTCGCCGCGCCGGAAGCGCAGATTGGCGGCGCTGAGAAAGGGCGTCGCGTCCTCGCCCTGATGCGCCAGTTCGAGCTTCTGGATGGTCAGGCCGAAAACCGGGTTCTGGCTGGCATAGTGGAAGTCGGAGCGGCCGGTCTGGCTGTAGAATTCCTGCGGATGCTGGACATTCTCGATCGCATTGGCCAGCTCGGTGACACGCTGGCTGTTGGCGCGCAACGTGGCGATGGCGGGCATGACGTGGATGAACCACGAACACTGGCCGATCAGCGAATTGACCAGTTCGGAGCCGGTTATGTAGCCCTTGAGGTCGAGACCGTTATGGATGAACGGCACCAGGCCCGGTCCGTAGGCGACAATGCGGGCACCGATGAAATTGTAGATCAGCTCGAACGACATGTAGACGGTGTTGACGATGTTCAGCCGCGTCCAGGTGCCGTCGATGTCGACATAAAGCCGGCCATGCATGGTCCTTTGCACGCCTTCGCCCTGAGACGCCGCGACGTGGAAGGACCGCCGCAGGAATGTCGTCAGCTCGCCGCGATAGCTGCCCTCGGCCTGCTGCATCCTGACGTTGAGGCGCTCGAGCAGGCCGCCGAGCTTGACCGCGATCCAAGTGTTCAGCGGCACGTAGGTGGCGACGGCCAGGAAGGCGAGGATGGCGCTGCCATAGCTGCCGAGGAATTCCAGCCCCTTCACCTCGACGGAGTTTTCGAGCAGCTTCTGGCCGACGAAATAGAGCGATGTGGCAACGCCAAGCACGCCCATGGCGAGCCCGATGGCGCCACCGGTCATGTCCTTGATGGATTCCTGGACGCGCTGGTCGATGTTGTCGGGGGCCGGTGCGCCGCTGCCGGTCGACGCGTGCTGGGCATGGAAATGCGTATGATTGCCGTCCAGCAGCGCTTCATTGAAGCGGCTGTCCAGCCAACCGCGCCATTTGCGGTGCAACGTCGCCGAGACAAGGTTGCGGATGCCGGTGAAGCCAGCGTCCTTGAGTACGACCAGCAGCACGAGGACGCCGGCATTGACCAAAAGCGAGCGAAGCGGCGTGGTGTTGGCGGCGTCATGGAAGAAGGCGATGGAATTGACCAGTTCGCCCGAGGCTTCGGCGAACCAGACACCGGCCTTGCTGGACAACGCCGTGAGCAGCGCGATCACCAGCGTCAGCGTCCAGGCTTCCTTCCAGCGGTCGGAAACCCAGTAGGCCCGCATCAGGCCCCAGAAGCTGCGCATCGACGACACCGGCGTCAGAAGCGATCGCCCTGCGGCATCGCGAGATGTTTTTTCCGGTACTGACTCTTGCGATGGTCTACCGACCCGAATCACTATCCCGCCCAAACCTTTTTTCTTTTGTTACGGATGGTAACACCAATTGATCATTTTCCATTAATTTAAAACCTGGCCGACCGGATTGCCCCGGCAGCCGTTGCCGTGAGGCAACAGATTACATGCTGAAATATAGCGACAACGGTTGGCAAAAAGCCAGATATTGCTTTTAATTTCAATCGCTTGATCTATCGAGTCGTGACGCTGATGCGGCTTCCCTTAGGGAAGGCTTTCACACGGTTTCGTGAACTCGAAATCGTGTCGAGCGATCGGTTTTCTCACTGCGGACGGCTCAGAGAGCTCGAAAATTTGCGGTTCATGACTCGCCAGGAATGCCGTGGTCGTCCTTGCCGGGGGCAGGAATCGACGGGAGAATCGATCGAGCGGCGCGTTCCGTCTTGTCGGATCGGCTGAGGGAATTCATCCGCCTGGGATTGAACCTTGCCCGGCATCGGCGACACTCATGCATGTCCGGTTCTTCAACAAGGAAGCTCCCAATGCTTGCACGCGCGGCCGCAATCCTGTCCCTCTTTGCCTTTGTACCTTTGGCGCATGCCGGCGAGCAAAGCATTCCGGCCAGCGCCGAGGGCCAGATCGAGTTCAACACGCCGTCCGGCAACATCGGCTGCATCTACACGCCCAAAGGCGGCACCGGCACCTATGAGCCGAGGGATGGCGGCCCGGAGCTGAGCTGCTCGCGCGTCGAGCCGAGCTACCTTACGATTATCCTGGGTCCAAAGGGGCCAGCAACGCTGATCAAGAACCCAGGCGAGCAGGGCTGCTGCAGCGATGTCGACAAGCTTGGCTACGGCAACAGCTGGAGCGCCGGGCCGTTCTCGTGCCAGTCGTCAACCAAGGGACTGACCTGCACGGCCACGAACGGCCATGGATTTTTCATCAGCAAGGCCAAAGCGACGGTGAAGTAACGTTTGCTGCCGTCGCGGTGAGGAGAGGGCGGCCGGCCTCAGCCGGCCTTGTCCAGTTCGCCGCGCGCCTTGGCGGTCGCAACCTGGCGAATGGCATCGGCCAGCGTATCGGCATCCTGCGCGCCCATGACGGCGTATTTGTCCTCGAGCAGGAAGCACGGCACACCAGAAATGCCCATGCGCGACGCGGTGGCGATCTCGGTGCGCACCGCCTCGACATCGGCCTCGGTCGGCAAAAGCGAGGCGACCACGGACGCATCCATGCCGGCCTCGCGCGCCGCCTCGACCAGCACGGCATGATCGCCAATGTTGGCGGCTTCCTCGAAATTCAGCTGGAACAGCCGCCGTACAAGCCTGTTCTGAATGGCTTCGCCGGCGGCCCCTGCCCAGCGGATCAGCCGGTGCGCATCCAGCGTGTTCGGCGCCACCTTGATGGCGTCGAAGGCAAAGGAAATGTCTTCCGCTTCGCCCAGCGGCTCGATGCGGGCGTGAATTTCGCGGATGCGCTCGTCGCTGCCGAATTTTGCCAGCATGTATTCGCGCCGGTCCTTGCCTTCGGGCGGAATGGTCGGATCGAGCTGGAACGGCCGCCAGCGGACATGCACGTCGACATCGCCGACGGCCGCGATTGCCCTGTCGAGCCGCTTCTGGCCGATGAAGCACCAGGGGCAGACGACATCGGACACCACATCGACGGTGATGGCGTTCAATTCGCTCATCTCGATCTCCTGATCCCTCAGTTGGGTTTGCGCCACCATGTTGGCAGTTGATACCCGAATATGGGCGTCTTTTGCGGATGTTCCAGGTAGTTCCAGTAGGCGATCCATTGCTGCGTGTTGTACTGCATCGGCACCATGTAGTTGCCGGAGATCAGCAGCCGGTCGAGAACGCGAACGGCGGCAACATAATCCTCCTTGGAACGGGCGCGCAGCATCGCCTCGATTGTCGCGTCCACAGCCGGGTCGGCGACGCCGGCGAGATTGAACGAGCCTTCCGTCCGGGCGGCAGTCGAACTCCAGCGCCCGCTCTGCTCGATGCCGGGTGACAACGAATTGTTGAAGCCGCTCGATCCGACCAAGACCTCGAAATCGAAGCGCTGCTTGCGCGACTGGATCTGATCGCCGTCGAGGCTGCGAATGGTGAGATTGATGCCGATCTTCTCCAGCGTGCGCTGATAGATGCCGGCAAGGCGCTCCTCGTCCTGCGAAGCGGTCAGGATCTCAAAGCCGAAGGGTTTGCCTTCGGGATCAAGCATCGTTCCATTCTGCACGTGGTAGCCGACACTTTTCAGCAGATCGAAAGCTGCCTTCAAGACGCGCCGATCCTGGCCCGATCCGTCGGTCACCGGCGGCCGCCATGTGCCGTCCATGACATCGGCCGGCACGCGGCCGGGGTAGGGCGCCAGAAGCGCTTTCTCCCTGTCGTCGGCCGGATGGCCGAGCGCGGAAAGCTCGGAATTCTGCCAGTAACTCATCGTGCGCGTGTATTTGCCGCCGAACAGGTTCTTGTTGGCCCATTCGAAGTCGTAGAGCATGCCGAGCGCGCGCCGCACGACCGGGTTGGCGAATTTCGGCAACCGCGTGTTGAACAGGAAACCGGTCACCACCGGCGGAATGCCGGTGTCGAAGGTTTCGGCGATCACGTCGCCCTTGTGGAAGGCCGGAAAATCGAGATCGCGCTCGCGCTTCACCGGATCGCTGTCGTCATCGATGGCGCAGAGGCCTTTCTTGAACGCTTCGAGCTTGGCGTTGGCGTTGAGGAAATACTCGATGGTGATCTGGTCGTAATTGTCGAAACCGCGCTTGGCGGGGACATCCTTGCCCCAATAGTCCGGGTTGCGCTTGAAGACGATGCGCTGGCCTGGCTGCACCTGCGCGATCGTATACGGACCGCTGCCGATCACCGGCTTGAGCGTCGTCCTGTCGAAAGTCTCCTTGTCGAAGGCGTGCTTCGGGATGATCGGGGTCAGCGCGATGATCAGCGGGAATTCGCGATCGGCCTTGTCGTTGAAGGTGAAGCGCACGCTGTAGTCGCCGGTCTTTTCGAGCTTGGCGACCCTGGCCATGCGGTCGCTGTAAGGCGGGCGGCCTTTGTCGGTGTAGACATCATAACTGAACAGCACGTCCTCCGGCGTCACCGGCTGACCGTCCGACCATTTGGCCCTCGGATTGAGATGGAACTCGATGCTCTTGCGCTCCGGATCCATGTCGGCGCTGTCGGCCAACAAACCGTAGAGCGTGAAAGCCTCGTCGGCATTGCGCTGCATCAACGGCTCGAAGACCAGATTGCCGAAGATCGTATCCATCATGCCGCGCGCCGTGGTGCGCAGGCTCTTCAGGATGAAAGGGTTGAGATTGTCGAAGCTGCCGACGACGCAATAGGTGATCGAGCCACCCTTCGGCGCGTCGGGATTGACGTAGTTGAAATGCGTATAGTCGGGCGGCAGCGCCGGCTCGCCCTGCATGGCGATGGCGTGCTTCGGCTCCGATGCGGCCGGCTGATGCGAAAGGGCGAGAAACGATATCGCGGTGATCAGCCAAACAAGAACGCGGCCCATGACCGTCTCCTTACTGGGCGGCTTGATGATTCGGACTGCACCCTAGCATGGCGCCACCGCGCTCCGGCCAGATACATCAGCCCAAATCGCACGGCCCAAATCGCACGGCCAAGAATCGCAGGCGCCGGGCTGGATTCGGCCTCGCTTGCAGTGTAACACGCCCTCCGAAGTCATTCTGTTGCCTCATTTCGGCAACAGGTAGCTGGACCACACGGCACGAAGAAGCCGGTCCCGGGATCATTTGAGAGGAAGTGCACGACATGACGAGCCTGAACAGCAACGCGTACCGCCTGTCGGTCATGGCCGCTGGCGTGGTCGGCTTTCTCGGCGCAGGACTTCCCGCCGCTTCCGCACAGCAGCAGCAGCAGATTCCGCAAGGCTGGTTCAAGGCCTGCACCAAGCAGGAAGACGTCGACATCTGCAACGTCCAGAACATCACCACTGCCGGCAATGGCCAGCTGGTCACCGGCGTCAGCCTGATCGAGCTCAAGGGCAAGGTGAACCGCAAGGTGTTCCAGGTGACGGTTCCGACCGGCCGTCTGGTGCCTCCCGGCATCGGCCTGCAGATCGACACCGGCAAGGCGCAGAAGCTCGACTATGTGATCTGCTTCCCGGATCGTTGCGTGGCCGAAGTGCCGCTGACCGATCAGCTCGTCGCGGCATTCAAGAAAGGCCAGGCGATCACGCTGACTTCCGTCAATTTCCAGAACCAGCCCAATCCGATCAAGATCGCCCTGCAGGGCTTCAGCGGCGCCTATGACGGCCCGGCGCTGCAGCAGTCGGACATCGAGGACAGGCAGAAGAAGCTTCAGGACTTCGTCGCCAAGAACAACCAGGATTTCGCCAAGAAGCTCAAGGAAGAGCAGGACAAGGCGAAGACCGCCAACTGATCGGCCGATATCGCCGAGCCAACAAAAAAGCGGGGTTCATGCCCCGCTTTTTTTGTGATTGTCTTCCAGTAGGCTAATGCGTGGACTGCCGTTTCGGCTGGTAGCCGCCGTCCGGCCTCTTGTCGAACATCTCTTTGATCTGCGGATGCCGGACCGGCTCACCCGACTGATCCTCAAGCAGATTCTGCTCGGAGACGTAGGCGATGTATTCGGTCTCCGAATTCTCGGCGAGCAGATGATAGAAAGGCTGATCCTTGCGCGGCCGCACGTCGGCGGGGATGGCTTCGTACCATTCGTCGGTGTTGGCGAATTGCGGATCGACATCGAAAATGATGCCCCTGAATGGAAACAGCCGGTGGCGAACCACCTGTCCGATTGCGAATTTGGCTGTTTTCATCGTACTCACCACTGAATTCCTTGAGCTTATTTGGCGCAGACCGCGCATCAATTCAATCCCGAGGCGCTTGACGCCCTATTAAGCAACGGGCTAGCCCGGCGCCAGGGTTTCGGACCAGCATAAAAATGTCTGACGTCATCGGTCTTGTTCTTCCGTTCTTCGGCTTGATTTTTGTCGGGTTTCTGGTGGCGCGCATCACCAGGCAGCCGCTGGAGGCGCTCGGCTGGATGAACACGTTCATCGTCTATGTCGCGCTGCCGGCACTTTTCTTCCAACTGCTTGCCAAGACGCCGTTCGAAGACCTGACGGAATGGCGCTTCATCTTCGGCTCGGTCGTCTCGACCTTCATGATATTTTCCTTGATGTTCATGGGGTCGGTCCTGACCTCGCGCGGCGAGATAGCGCAATCGACCATCAAGGCGCTCGCGGCCGCCTATGGCAATATCGGCTATATGGGACCGGGCCTGGCATTGCTGGCCTTCGGCGAGGAGGCGGCTGTGCCGGTCGCCTTGATCTTCTGTTTCGAGAACATCATGCATTTCGCCATCGCGCCCATGATGATGGCGCTGTCGGGCGACGAGAAGACCACTCCTCTCCGGCTTGCGCTGGGTGTGGTGCGCAAGATCGTGCTGCACCCGTTCATCATCGCAACCGCCCTGGGTGTCGGCGCCGCCTATATCGGCTTTCGACCGCCCGTGCCGGTGGAGCGATTTCTGGAATATCTTTCCCGGGCGGCCGCACCCTGCGCGCTGTTTGCCATGGGCGTCACGCTGGCGCTCAGGCCGCTCAATCGCGTCCCGCATGAGATGGTTCCGATTGCGGCGCTGAAACTGATCCTGCACCCGTTGCTCTGCTATGTCGTGCTGAGCTGGATCGGCGATTTTTCTGAGACATGGGTCTTCTCGGCGGTGCTTCTGGCGGCATTGCCCACCGCAACCAACGTCTTCGTCATCGCCCAGCAGTATGGCGTCTGGGTACAGCGCGCGTCGGCCAGTGTGCTGATCACAACCTGCCTGTCGGTGGTGACCGTCACCGGGCTGCTCTACCTGATCCGGCACAATATCCTAGCGCCGGACCTGTTTCCCTAACCCGCCGGCAAGCGCGGCAAAACCGCTGCCGGGACGAAGCCCCTCGCGCATGAAAAAAGCCCGAAGCGGCGCGAAGCCTCCGAGCACGCCGAGCCCGGCAACGCGGGCCATCTGCGCCGGCAGCATGTCGGAAAGCAGCGACATATTGAGCAGGTTGACCGCGCTGCTGCGCGCCAGAATGTCAGGGCGGCGCTTGAAATCGTAGGCTGCAAGCGCCTTGGCTGCGCCCGGATCGGATCGATTTTCACAAGCGATTCCAATTAGATCGTCGATGTCTCTGATGCCGAGGTTGAGGCCTTGCGCACCAATCGGCGGAAACACATGGGCGGCTTCGCCGACCAGCGCCACCCGATCCCTTGCGAAACGCAGCGGCGTCACCGCCGATAGCGGGTAGATCTGCCGGCCCGGCTCGACAGCCACCCGGCCCAGCATCGACTGCATCTGCTGTTCGACCCGCTGAGAAAGTGTCGCATCGTCCAGCGCGGCGAGCTCGGTCGCGGTCTCGGGCTTGACCACCCAGACCAGGCTGGAGCGATTGCCGGGCAGCGGGACCTGCGTGAACGGACCGGTCTCGGTGTGGAATTCCGTCGAGGTGAAGGCGTGATCGCCGCTATGGCCGAAATTGAGGACGAGAGCTGCCTGCGGGTAGGACCGGGTCGAGGTCGAGATGCCGGCCGCCTGGCGCGCCGGTGACAAGCGTCCGTCAGCGGCGACCGCCAGCGATGCGTCAACCGAGCTGCCGTCGGCGAGGCCGGCACGGACATGCTCGGCATCGAGATGCCAGTTCGCCACCATCGACCTTAGCCAGTCGATGCCGGCATGCGCGGCAACGGCGCTGGCGAGTGCCGGGGTGAGGACGCTGTTGGGAAGATTCAGCCCGAATTCATCCTCGTCGATCTCGCTGGCGCGGAAGGTGACGACCGGGCTGCGGATCAGCCGGCTGGTGGCATCGACGATGCGCATCACCTTCAAAGGCGCTGCCTTGGATACGACGGCTTCGAGCACGCCGAGCCGGTCGAGCACTTTCAAGGCAGGGTTCATCAGGGCCGTCGTGCGACCATCGGGGGCGGTGGCCTCCGGCCCGACCAGTGTCACCGGGAAACCTTCGGCGGCAAAACCCAGTGCCGCGATCAGCCCTGCCGGCCCCGTGCCGGCAACCAGTATCCGCGCAGTTTGCTGATGCTCCAAGATCGGCTTCCGGCTTGCAATGCGAGGCGGTCCACCCGACCTGCCGTTCGATCAGCATATAGGTCAGATCATGCCGCTTGATCAACGCGGCGATTCGGCCCATTCGGATGTCATGACCGGCCAGCAGGACGACTTCAGCCATCTCGACCGCGCCGGCCGCGCCATGGCCGGCATCGCGCGCAATCCCCGGGTCACGGTAAACGTCGTTGTCGGCGCTTGCATCCTGCTTGCATGGCTGTCTCTTGCGGCGATGGCAATCCGCGGGGCTGAAACAGGGATTGCGGGCGTCGGCGCCCCTGGCGACACGATCCTTCGCAGCCTGCCGCAACTGCCGCTGCCCTATTTCCTGGAACGGTTCTTTGTGCTGTGCCTCTCACCGGTGCCTTTGGACGCAGGTCTCGGCTTGCGGGCCGGCGCGCTCGTTTCGATGTGGTTCCTGATGGCGATCGCGACGATGCTGCCTTCGGCGGCGCCGATGATACGCACCTATTGCGAGATCGCTGACACGGCACGCATCAAGGGCGAACCGGTCGTTCACCCGCTGCTGCTGGTCGCCGGCTATCTCAGCGTCTGGCTCGCCGCTTCAATTGCGTTCGCGGCGCTGACCTTGGCCGTCCATGCATTCGCTTCGTCAGCCGGGATGCTCGATCCGGTCATCGGCATTGCCGGTGCGCTCGCTCTGCTGATTGCCGGCCTCTACCAGTTCAGCGGCCTGAAGGAAGCTTGCCTGAAGAAATGCAGGAACCCGTTCTCGATCCTTTTCGCGAGCTGGAGCGCAAGGCCCCTTAACATCTTTCGGCTCGGTGTCGCGCAAGGTCTGTGGTGTCTGGGCTGCTGCTGGGCCTTGATGCTGGTGATGTTCGCCGTTGGCGTCATGAACGTTTTCTGGATGGCGTTGATCGGCCTGTTCACCCTGATCGAAAAACAAACGGCCAGCAGGGTTCCAACCCGGCTGGCCGGTGCGATACTGCTTGTCTGGGCAGCCGCGCTGCTAGTAGTCTCGCTGTGAGTGGGGGAAAATCGATGGCAGACCAGAGCTGGGCGATGAAGGGAGAGCTCGTACTCTCCTGCAATTGCACGGTTTTTTGCCCTTGCGTGCTCTCGCTTGGCAATCATCCGCCGACCGAAGGCTATTGCCAGACATGGGCCGGGTTTCGCATCGATGCCGGCCATTTCGGTGAGGTCGATCTGTCCGGGCTCAATCTTGGGCTGATCATGGAAATCCCAGGCTATATGAGCCGCGGCAACTGGACCGCGGGCCTGTTCATCGACAGCCGCGCCTCTGTCTATGCGGTCAAGGCGCTGACAAAGATCTTCACGGGCAAGGCAGGTGGAACCACATCGCTGCTCTCAATCCTCGTCGGCAAATTCCTCGGTGTCGAGCAGGTGCCGATCACCTATGAGACGCGTGACAAAACGCGTATCTTCCAGATACCCAGGATTATCGACGGAGCGGTCACACCCATCCAAGGCAAGGACCGTGACAAGGATACGGTGATCAGCAATTCGGAATACTGGATCGCGCCCGAGATCATCGTGGCCAGGTCCGACAAGAGCAAGATGCGGGCTTTTGGCCGCAACTGGAATTTCGCCGGCCGTTCGGCCGAAATCTGCAAGCTGGATTGGCGGGGCCCGTGAGCAAGAACACAACGGCCAGGAATTTGGCAGCACGAAAAGCCGCCAAAAAGATCACGGACCGGATTCCGCGCCCGAAGAAGAAGGTCACCTGGCCGCAGGCGAGGGCGTTCTCCGTCCACCTTTTGACCGCCTCGGGGTCGTTCCTGGCCTTCCTGTCGCTCGTGGCGGCAAGTGAAGAGCGCTGGACCGCAATGTTCTGGTGGCTCGGGCTGGCCCTGTTCGTCGACGGCATCGATGGGCCGATCGCCAGAAAACTCGAGGTCAAGGAGATCCTGCCGACATGGTCGGGCGAACTGCTCGACAACATCATCGACTACGTGACCTACGTGCTGATCCCGGCCTTCGCGCTCTATCAGCGCGGCTTCATGGGCGAGGGCCTGTCATTCCTGTCGGCGGCGATCATCGTCGTTTCCAGCGCCATCTACTATGCCGACACCGGCATGAAGACGAAGGAGAATTTCTTCAAGGGATTCCCGGTGGTCTGGAACATGGTGGTGTTCACCCTGTTCGTCATCGAGCCCGGACAATGGGTTTCGTTCGCGGTGGTGGTGGTGGCCGGCGTCCTGACTTTCGTGCCGATCAACTTCATCCACCCGGTGCGGGTGGTGCGGCTGCGGCGCATCAACCTTGGGATGACCCTATTGTGGTGCGCTTTCGGCGCGCTTGCCCTGGCCCAAGCGGCGCTCGCCGCCTTCTACGATCAGATCGGCGTGCTGGGCGAGCAGGTCAGCACCTTCACCAAGATCGGCATCACCATCACCGGGCTTTATCTTGCCTGCATCGGTGGCATCATGCAGTTCTTTCCCAATCTCGGTGCCAAAAAGGCCTGATCGGCCACTCCCACAGGGAGCCTGGCCCCACAAGCCTAGCCCACAGGAAGCCTAGCAATGTCCAAAGCGATCCGCATTCATGCCAATGGCGGCCCGGAAGTTCTGACCTATGAGGACGCTGATCCCGGCCAGCCGGGATCCGGGCAGATCCTGGTCCGGCACACCGCGATCGGCCTCAATTTCATCGATGTCTACCATCGCTCCGGTCTCTATCCGCCACCCGGCGGCTTCCCGCTCGTGCCAGGCAGCGAAGCCGCCGGCGTGGTGCTGGAGGTCGGCCATGGCGTCGACTGGCTGAATCCGGGCGATCGCATCGCCTATGCCGTGACGACGGGGGCTTACGCGCAAGAACGCGTCATCGATGCCAGCCGCGTGGTCAAGGTTCCGGATGGCATCAGCGACGAACAGGCCGCAGCGATGATGCTGAAGGGCATGACCGCGGAATATCTGCTGCGGCGGACGTTCAAGGTGAAGGCCGGCGACACGATCCTGTTCCATGCCGCTGCAGGCGGCGTCGGCCTGATCCTCGGCCAATGGGCAAAACATCTCGGCGCCACCGTCATCGGCACCGCCAGCTCGTCCGACAAGATCGAGCTCGCCAGGGCGCATGGTTTCGATCACGTCATCAACTACAAGGAACAGGATTTCGTCGCCGGCGTCGCCGCCATCACCGGCGGCAAGAAATGCGATGTCGTCTACGATTCGGTCGGCAACGACACGTTTCCGGCTTCGCTCGACTGCCTGCGGCCGCTTGGCATGTTCGTCAGCTTTGGCCAGTCCTCGGGACCTATACCGCCGTTCAGCATGTCGTTGCTGGCACAGAAGGGCTCGTTGTTCGCAACAAGGCCGACACTGTTCGTCTACAACGCAAAACGCGAGGACCTCGACGCTTCTGCTGCCGCCCTGTTCGAGGTCGTGCTCAGCGGCGCGGTCGAGATCCAGATCAACCAGCGCTACGCGCTGAAGGACGCCGGCAAGGCGCATTCCGACCTCGAGGGCCGCAGGACCACAGGGACGACCATTCTCATCCCTTAGTTCGTTCTGCCTTGCTATCCCTTGAATTTCCGCTGAAATTCTTGAAGCTCTTTCAAGACGTGTGCCGCTTTCCGATGAGAGCCGGCCGCGCCTACCATGCCTGCGGGAACACAGAACATGTCTGGCTAACCAGATGGGAGGCACTGTGAGTGCAAATCAGGACGGCACGAACCTGCTTGAGGTGCGTGGCCTCACCAAGATATTCGGCACGCTGACGGCGTGCGATCATATCGATCTCGACATCGCCAGGGGTGAGATCCACGCCTTGCTCGGCGAAAACGGCGCCGGCAAGTCGACGCTGGTCAAGATGCTGTTCGGCTCGCTGGAGCCCAATGCCGGCGAGATCTTCTGGAACGGTCAGGCCGTCAGGATTTCCAGCCCGGGCGTCGCGAAAAAGCTCGGCATCGGCATGGTGTTCCAGCATTTTTCGCTGTTCGAGGCGCTGACCGCGGCCGAAAACATCGCGCTGTCGCTGGACGACGGCTCGCCGATCAGCAGCATCGCTGCGAAGGCGAGGGCGCTTTCCTTCAGCTATGGCCTGCCGCTCGATCCTGAATCGCTGGTCGGCGACCTGTCGGTGGGCGAGCGCCAGCGCATCGAAATCATCCGCTGCCTGCTGCAGACGCCGCAGCTCATCATCCTGGACGAACCGACCTCGGTGTTGACGCCGCAGGAAGCCGACAAGCTGTTCGAGACGCTGGAGCGCCTGCGCTCGGAAGGCAAATCCATCCTCTACATCTCGCACCGGCTCGAAGAGGTCAAACGCATCTGCGACCGCGCCACCGTGCTGCGCCACGGCAAGGTGGTCGGCCATTGCAATCCGCGTGAGGAAACAGCCTCTTCGCTGGCGCGAATGATGGTCGGCAACGAGGTGCAGGCCGTGGTGCGCGCGCCGGTCGAGGGCATCGACAAGGCGCAGCCGCTGCTCGAAATCCGCAACCTCAGCCGCCAACCGGCAACGCCGTTCTCGATCCCGCTCAAGGGCATCAACCTGAACGTCCGCGCCGGCGAGGTGATCGGCATCGCCGGCGTCGCCGGCAATGGTCAGGGCGAGTTCTTCGAATCCGTTTCAGGCGAAGTGCTGCAGCAGGATGCCGCCTCGGTGCGCATTCGCGGCAAGGATTCGGGAAGCCTCACCATCACCGGACGGCGCCTGCTGGGCGCTGCCTTCGTGCCGGAGGAGCGCCTCGGCCACGGTGCCGCACCGCGCATGAAGCTTTCCGAAAACCTGCTGCTGTCGCGCCATGCCACCGACGGCAAGGCGTTCGTCGGTTCCGGCGGAATGGTCAAGAGCGCCGCCATCCAGGCCGCGTCCCAACGCATCATCGAGGCGATGGACGTGCGCAAGAGCGCGCCGGATCCGGAGGCCGCGGCTCTTTCGGGCGGCAATCTGCAGAAATTCATCGTCGGCCGCGAACTCGACCGCCGGCCAAGCGTCATGGTGGTGAACCAGCCGACCTGGGGCGTCGATGCGGGCGCTGCCGCCCACATCCGCCAGGCCTTGATCGAGTTGTCGCGCAGCGGATCGGCGGTGCTGGTGATCAGCCAGGATCTCGACGAGCTGTTCGAGATCTCGGATGCGATCGCCGTCATGCACAATGGCGAGTTGTCGAAGCCGATGCCGATCGCCGAGGCGACCTTCGAGAAGGTCGGCTTGCTGATGGGTGGCGCCGAACCCGGTCACGCCGAACACACGTTGGAGACGGCATGATGCGCCTCGAACTCGTCAAACGCCCGCAGCGCTCCATGCTGTTTTCGGCCCTGTCGCCGTTCATCGCCTTCGCGCTGACCATCATTGCCGGGGCCGTCATGTTCGCGCTGCTCGGCGTCAATCCGCTGACTGCGTTCAACATCTATTTCATCGAGCCGATCAGCCAAATCTGGCAGTTGCATGAGCTGGCGATCAAGGCCGCGCCGCTCATCCTGATTGCCGTCGGCCTGTCGGTTTGCTACAAGGCCAACATCTGGAACATCGGCGCCGAAGGCCAGTTCATCCTCGGCGGCATCGTTGGCTCGATGCTTCCAGTACTGTTTCCGCAGTTCGAAGGCCCGCTGGTGCTGCCGTTGATGCTGTTGCTTGGCATGGTCGGAGGTGCGGCCTATGCGGCGATCCCGGCTCTGCTCAAGACGCGCTTCGGCACCAACGAGATCCTGACCAGCCTGATGCTGGTCTATGTCGCGCAACTTTTCCTTGACTGGCTGGTGCGCGGCCCCTGGCGCGATCCGCAGGGCCATGGCTTCCCGCAGACCATCCAGTTCAACGATTCGGCCGTGTTGCCGGAACTGATGCCGGATGCCGGACGGGCAAACTGGGGTTTTGTCTTCGCGCTGGTCGCCGCGGTGCTGGTCTGGATCCTGATGAGCCGCATGCTGAAAGGTTTCGAGGTGCGCGTGCTGGGCTCGAGCCCGCGGGCAGGACGCTTCGCCGGCTTCGGCCTCAACCGGATGGTGTTCTTTGCCTTCCTGCTGTCGGGTGCGCTGGCGGGACTTGCCGGCATCTCGGAGGTCTCGGGCGCCATCGGCCAGCTGCAGCCCGTCATTTCGCCCGGCTACGGCTTCACCGCCATCATCGTGGCGTTCCTCGGCCGTCTCAACCCGCTTGGCATCGTTGCCGCCGGACTGGTGCTGGCACTGACCTATCTCGGCGGCGAAGCAGTGCAGAGCGCGCTCGGCATCTCCGACAAGGTGGCGCGGGTGTTCCAGGGCATGCTTTTGTTCTTCGTGCTCGGCTGCGACACGCTCATCCACTACCGCATACGTCTGGTCGGCCTGGCGCTGACCAAACCAGAAGGCGTGGCCAAACTCGAAGCCGCACCGAAGCTGAAGGAAGCCCGTTGATGGACATCACCGTAAACATCCTTCTGACCATCGCCACCGCGGCAACGCCGCTGCTGATCGCGGCAATCGGTGAGCTGGTGGTCGAGCGCTCCGGCGTACTCAATCTCGGCGTCGAAGGCATGATGATCATGGGCGCCGTCGGCGGCTTCGGCGCAACCTATCTCACCGGATCGCCCTGGATCGGCCTTTTGGCGGCCATTGCCATGGGCGCGGTGTTCTCGCTGCTGTTTGCCGTCATGACGCTGTCGCTGGCCACCAATCAGGTGGCGACCGGCCTGTCGCTGACGCTGCTCGGTCTCGGTTTGTCCGGCATGATGGGCACCAGCTTCGTCGGCCAGCCCGGCGAAAGGCTGCCCAACCTCGACATTCCCGGCTTGACGGAAATCCCTGTGGTCGGCAGGCTGCTGTTTGGCCAGGATCCGATCTTCTACATTTCGATCGCGCTGACCGCCGCCGTCATGTGGTTCCTGTTCAAGACCCGCACCGGGCTGACGCTGCGTTCGATCGGCGACAGCCACACCTCGGCGCATGCGCTTGGCATCAAGGTCATCCGCTACCGATACTTCGCGGTCATCTTCGGCGGCGCCTGTGCCGGTCTCGCCGGCGGCCATCTCTCGCTGGTCTACACGCCGCAATGGGTGGAGAACATGAGCGCCGGCCGCGGCTGGATCGCGCTGGCGCTGGTGGTGTTCGCCTCCTGGCGGCCATGGCGGGTGCTGGCCGGCGCCTACATCTTCGGCGCGGTGTGGATCGGCCAGCTTCATGCACAGGCTTTTGGCATTCCAGTGCCCTCACAGTTCCTTTCTTCGCTGCCCTATCTGGCAACCGTCGTGGTTCTCGTTCTAATCTCGCGCAACAAGCGTCTGACGATGATGAACACGCCGGCTTCCTTGGGGCAGCCATTCGTTCCGGATCGTTGACAACAAAAACAAACGGGAAGCTCCAAGGCTAACTCAGAGAGGTAACACGATGAAAAAACTGCTTATTGCCCTGATGACCACGACCGCCGCCATGTCGCTGGCAGCGACGGCCGAGGCCGCGGACAAGCTGAAGGCCTGCTGGGTCTACACCGGCCCGATCGGCGATTTCGGCTATTCCTACCAGCACGACCAGGGCCGTCTCGAAGTGGAGAAGGCGCTCGGCGACAAGGTCGAAACCGCCTATCTTGAAAACGTCTCGGAAGGCCCCGACGCCGACCGCGCTTTCGAGCGCCTGGCACGCGAAGGCTGCAAGATCATTTTCGGCACCTCCTTCGGCTTCATGGACCCGGAAGTGAAGGTCGCCAAGAAATTCCCGAAGGTGATGTTCGAGCACGCCACCGGCTACAAGACATCTGACAATCTCGGCATCTACAATGCGCGTTTCTATGAAGGCCGTTATGTGCTCGGCCAGATCGCCGCCAAGGAATCGAAGGCAGGCGTTGCCGGCTACATCGTTTCCTTCCCGATCCCGGAAGTGGTGATGGGCATCAACTCCTTCATGCTCGGCGCGCAGTCGATCAACCCGAACTTCAAGGCCAAGATCGTCTGGGTGAATTCCTGGTTCGATCCGGGCAAGGAAGCCGACGCCGCCAAGGCGCTGTTCGACCAGGGTGCCGACATTATCGTCCAGCACACCGATTCGACCGCTGCCCTGCAGGTGGCCGAGGAGCGCAAGCTGCACGGCTTCGGCCAGTCCTCCGACATGATCAAGTTCGCGCCGAACGCGCAGCTGACCTCGCTCACCGACGAATGGGGTCCCTATTACATCAGCCGGGTCCAGGCAGCCCTCGACGGCACCTGGAAGCCGGACAATGTCTGGCTTGGCATCAAGGACGGCGCGGTCAAGCTCGCCCCCTACACCAACATGCCCGACGACGTGAAGGCGATGGCGGAGGCCACCGAGAAGAAGATCGCCGGCGGCTGGAACCCCTTCACCGGGCCGATCGCCAAGCAGGACGGCACGCCGTGGCTGAAGGATGGCGAAGTCGCCGATGACGGCACGCTGCTCGGCATGAATTTTTATGTGAAGGGTGTCGACGACAAGCTGCCGCAGTAGGCAGCACAAGAGATCGAAATGAGGAGGGCGCCGCGAGGCGCCCTTTTTCATTCGGCGGGCTGCGCTCCGGCTGAGACGCGACGAAACCGTGCCAGGCCAGCATCGACCGCGCGGCCGAGCCAAATCCTCAGCAACCGCTGTGCGGGTCGTTCGCAGGCGCGCCAGATTGCCCACGAAACGAAAAGCATAAGTGCGCCGCAGCCAAAGGCGGCAAACCATTTGCCGATAAGGGGCGTTGCCGCATTGATGACGAGATAGCCGATGTCCTGGTGCAGCAAATAGAGCGGATAGGTCAGCCCGCCCAGCGCCAGGGTGAGCCCCGATGCCCTGATACGGCCGCGCAGCAGCACCGCACCGATCAAGGCCGCGTGCATGACGACGTTGGCGATGACGAGATTGGCCGACGAAACGGCAATGCCGTAGTGGCCAAGCATCCAGTGCTGCGTCACCGACAGCGTGCCGCAGGAGATCAGGAACGCCGCGGCAAGCAGCAGCATTGCAGGCAGTGAACGGCCATGCGCATGCAGGTGGTGGACCAGCACGCCGGCGGCGAAGAACGGTCCAAACTCGGTGATGAACAGCAGCCTGGCGGCGCCGCTGCCGATGAAGAACTCGTTCAAGGCCGAGATCGCCAGCCAGATCAAGATCAGCTCCAGCTTGCGTCTCTGAAACAGCCCGGTGAGCAGCGCCAGCGTCACCCAGCCGTAGAACACCAGCTCAAGAACGATCGACCAGTAGACGCCGTCCATGAAGGGCTGGCCGAACGCCGGCGCGAACATCGACAGATTGGCGGCATACTGAACGAAAGAGGCCGAAAGCAGCGGCGACCCGGCAAGGAAGACAATCGCGAAGGTGATCGTCATGCAGAGCAGGAAGCCCGGATAGAGGCGAACGAACCGCGCGACCGCAAACTGGTCCCAACTGCGGTTTTCCGCCGACCAGGCAATGACGAAACCGCTGATCAGGAAGAACAGATTGACGCCGAGATAGCCGTAGAGGGCGAACGGTGCCGCAAGCGGATAACCCTCAGCCAGAATGCCCTCGGCAGCCGCGCCGCGAAAGAAATAGTGGAAGAACACGACAGCCATCGCCGCGACCAGCCTGAGCAGGTCCAGCGTCGCAATGTAATTTTGTTCCGCAGGTCTGGTGTTCATCCGCATTTCCCGCATCTACGGTCGGCAAACCATAGAGCGGATCGCAGCTGAGCGGGTTAAGAGGCCTAGATTATCGCCAGATGTAGTAAATTTACGCGGAACGAGGCGTCAGACCGCCGAACCATAGAGGTCATAGGCGTCGGCACGGTCGATCTTGACGGTGACGATATCGCCTTGGCGCAGCGGACGACGCGACTGGATGTGCACCGAGCCATCGATCTCGGGCGCGTCGTATTTGGTGCGGCCCTTTGCCGATGTGCCATGCGCCTCGTCGATCAGCACCGGGAGGCGCTTGCCGACTTTTCTGGCCAGCTGTGTCGCCGAAATCTTCTGCTGACGCTGCATGAAGCGGTGCCAGCGCGCCTCCTTGATTTCCTGCGGGACCTGTTCGAGACCGAGATCGTTGGAGCGGGCGCCGCGGACCGGCTCGTATTTGAAGCAGCCGGCGCGGTCGATCTTGGCTTCATCGAGCCAGTCGAGCAGCATCTCGAAATCGTCATCCGTCTCGCCGGGGAAGCCGACGATGAAGGTCGAGCGGATGGCCAGATCCGGACAGACCTCGCGCCAGCCGCGAATGCGCTCGAGCGTCTTTTCGCCATGCGCGGGCCGGCGCATGTTTTTCAGCACCCGCGGCGAGGCATGCTGGAACGGGATATCCAGGTAGGGGAGGATCTTGCCCTCCGCCATCAGCGGGATGACGTCGGCGACATGCGGGTAGGGGTAGACATAGTGCATGCGCACCCAGATGCCGAGCTTGCCCAGTTCCTCCGAAAGATCGAGGAATTTTGCGCGCACTTCACGGTCGCCGAACGTCGACGTCTGGTACTTGATGTCGATGCCGTAGGCGCTGGTGTCCTGCGAGATGACCAGAAGTTCCTTGACGCCAGCCTTGGCCAGTTTCTCAGCCTCACGCAGCACATCTGCCGCCGGCCGCGAGACGAGGTCGCCACGCAGTGCGGGAATGATGCAGAAGGTGCAGCGGTTGTTGCAGCCTTCGGAAATCTTGAGATAGGCGTAGTGACGCGGCGTCAGCTTGACACCCTGCGGCGGCAGGAGATCGATATAGGGATCGTGCGACGGCGGTGCGGCCTCATGCACCGCGGCCATCACGCTCTCATAGGCCTGCGGCCCGGTGATCGCCAGCACATTGGGGTGCTTTTCGCGAATGACGTCCGGCTCGGCGCCCAGACAACCGGTGACGATCACTCGGCCGTTTTCCGAAAGCGCGGAACCGATGGCGTTGAGCGACTCGTCGCGGGCGGAATCGAGAAAACCGCAGGTGTTGACGACGACGAGGTCGGCGCCGTCATGCTTGCGTGCGATTTCGTAACCTTCGGCGCGCAGGCGCGTGATGATGCGCTCCGAATCCACGAGGGCCTTCGGGCATCCAAGACTGACAAAACTCACGCGGGGAGCGGACATAGAGGGTTTCCGGGCTTTTCAGGATTGCCGGCGCAGTACCACACTTATTGCGGCATTGGTATGGGCAGGCCCGCGATGCGGCAAAACGCACGGCGGTCTTGCTTCGACGGAGTGAAGACGCGGATGTCCGCCAGCTTCAGCCGACCACGTTGTTCACATGTGGCCAGACCTCCACCGCGCCACGATAGACCATATCCAGCGCGACATAGAGTATGATCAGCAGGCCGACATAGGCGATCCAGCGGTGGCGATGCAGCAGCTTGGCAATGAAGGTCGCAGCCAGCCCCATGAGCGCGATCGACAGCACAAGGCCGATGACCAGCACCGGAAAATGATCACGCGCCGCTCCAGCCACCGCCAGCACGTTGTCGAGCGACATCGACACATCGGCGACGACAATCTGCAAGGCAGCCTGGCCAAGGGTCTTGCGCTTCGACTTGCCGGCGACTGCCTGGTCACTGTTGAGGTCCGAATTCGACAGCGCCTCGGTCGCTTCCAGCTCATCGGCATGTGACGTGCGCAGCTCGCGGTACATTTTCCAGCAGACCCACAGCAGCAGGATGCCGCCGGCCAGCAGCAGGCCGACGATCGCCAGCAGCTTGACGGTAATTGCGGCAAAACCGATGCGCAGCACCGTTGCCGCAATCACGCCGATGAGGATCGCCTTCTTGCGTTGGTCAGCCGGCAGGCCGGCAGCGGCAAGGCCGATGACGATCGCATTGTCGCCGGCCAGCACGAGGTCGATGGCGATGACCTGGAGCAGGGCGGTCAGGCTGGCAGCGCTGAAAAAAATGTCCATCGACCGGAAGCCCTTGCTGATTTTGCCGAGTGTTCGTCGATTACCCAGAGGCCCTAACTTGGTGGTCCCTTGGCGTCAAGGGATCACGCGTGGCGCCATCACCGAAGCATCGTTACGTCAAGCCAGATCCAATGCTCGCGGCACTCGCCGACAGCCAGGCAAAACCATGGCCGATCGCAAATCAATCGTAGAGATTATACTTTGCCCAGTCGGCTTCCGGAATCTCGTCGCCGATCCGGTAGCGGAGTTGCAAGACTTCCATATGGTCCGGCCCGGTCTGGCACTTGAATTTCAGCCTATACCACTGCCCCTTGCTGCGAAACGCAGCACCCGGGCTCTTGATGGCATCGGCGCCCATCTCGGGCGTGGCAAAGGCGTAGGCGACGACGCGATCGGCTTTGAACTTGCGATCGTCATGGGTGATGCGGTCGAGCACTTCGGCGTCGCAACGCTGTTCAAGGCGAGTTTGGGGATCGAGTTTCATCAGTCCGGCGCGCAATGCATTGTCCATTGCGCTGGCTGGAAAACTCAGTGTCACTGACGCCAAGGCGGTCATGCAGAGCTTCTTCATGGGCGGGACAAGCAACATATTTTGTCGGAGAAATCAACCGAGCGGACCGCCTCGGACGCTGCGGGAATCTTCAATCATATGGCTGCTGCGTTCAAAATTGCGTGTCGGGATTCGTCGTGCGATGCCTGCGGCCAACGGACCAAAGAGGCACGGCCGGCATCGGTAAGATCGTACAGGCCGCGGTCGACGCGCGCGAACCAGCCATAGACATTGTGCTGCAGGATCTTGGGCGCGATCGGCGTCACCGCCTTCAGATCTCGCGGCCGCCTGGGGCCATCCACCATGGCGGCAGCGCAGGCGAGGGCGCTTTGGCGATAGGCGGTCATGATCGGATTGCGCGATCCTCCTCCGGCAACGGGATCGCCGCGACGGCGCTGGTGCTCATCGACCAGGCGGGAGCGCCGGCGGGCATTTTTGCGCGGCGCCAGCGCGATCGGGCTGAGAAGCACCTCGACCCGGTCCGTCGCGGTCACGCCAAGCAAGCCGAAGCCAAGCCGGCGGCAGAGATTGCGGAACCTGGCATCGCTTTCGCGTCCCTTGCCGCGAGCCGACATGCGCGCGGCCAGCCACACCTCGTCGCAGGCCGCCGCACGATCGACACCTTGCAGCACCAGTTCGAGATTGAACTGCAGCTTCAACTCGCAGATGACGACAACCGGCGGCTCCCCCTCGCGCAACGCAACAACATCGCAGCCGTCGATCTCGCCTTTGACGACAAAGTCGAGGCTTTCGAGGAACCGCTTCACCGGCGCATAGAGTGAGGTCTCGTTCATGGCGCAAGGTTTAGCCGATTCGAGGCGAAAAGCCTTCCGGTGGTTCGGCGTCCTGCGGCTCGAAAGGGGACCGGTGTGGATACCGCAACGCCGGGCCAGCCGTCAGGCTTCGGCGTTCGGCACCGCCCGGTTCGGCAGCTTCCTGCGGCGCAGGAGCGGATAGCCGATCTGGCCGAAATAGGTGGAAGGGATCGGATCGTCGACGCCGTACTTCTCCGGCACCTTGTCACCGGTGGGATTGTAGGTGCCGAACAGCACGTCGAGGAAAGGCAACTGCCCGGCGAAGTTCTTGTCATAGGCTTCGCGCTGGTTGGCATGGTGCCAGCGATGGAACTGCGGGCTGGCGATCAGCCACTTCAAGGGGCCGAACGGAGTCCGCACGTTTGAATGCACAAGCAGCGTATGTCCAAGGTAGAGAGTCGAAAAGACGGCGATCGACGCTTCCGAGAAGCCGAGGAAAAAGATCGGCGTCAGCGATATTGCCTTTGTGACGATGGCGTCGACGGGATGATTGTGGAAGGCCCCGAGCCAGTCGAGTTCTTCAATGCCGTGGTGAACGGCATGGAACTTCCAAAGCGCCGGGATTTTGTGAAAGGCCCGATGTGTCCAGTAGACGCCGACATCGGAGATCACGATGATTTCGGCAACCTGCAGCCAGACGGGCTGGCCGCTGACGGCATGCGTTATCGCTTGCGGGACCAGGAGTGCAGCGGCACCGAGCGCGCCTGCCGCCATCATGACGATGGCCAGCTTTATGATGAAGCCGTTGAACAGCAGATAAATCAGATCGACAGCGAAGCCCTTGCGAAAGATCTTCTGCGGCCGCTCGGCAAACAGATGTTCAAACGGAATGAAGATCAGGGCGCAGATCAGAAGTGCCTTGATGCCAAAGATATCCATCGATTCGCCTCAGCGCGCAGTCCGCGCCTCTGAGAGGAACCACATCTCCCTTTCCAAAGGCTAAAGGCTCTACCTTTTGCGCAAGTGGCGGCGGCAAACGCGGATTGTGAATGGAACGCGGGCGGACGAGGAGACGCGAATGCGGGCTCGTCCTGCGGCGTGTGGCCCATCCCCCAACTAGAACCTGACCGCGAGATTGGCTTTCACGCTCTGGTCTGCGGCGCGACTGCCGAATTGTCCCCCATAGGTGAGGCCGAGCGTGGCATTGTGTGCGATGGCGATGTCGAACCCGACATCGAGTATCAGCCCGTCCTTGGCGATCGGCACGCCCGCGACGGTGAATGATGCGCCGCCGGCGAATGCGAAGCGCGACAGCGGTACGGTCTCGCCGAAGGCATGGCGCCAGCCGAGCGTGCCGCGAACCGTCGCCGCCATCTCGCCGACGGTGAACTCGCCTGAGGCATGTAGGCCGAGCGTGGTGAAGATCGCATCGGTGATTGCCGAAGCGCTTGTCAGCGTCGCCGCGCCGCCTGTCTCGGTGAAGCCGTCAGTCCGGAGGTTCACATAGGCGAGATTGGCGAAGGGCTCAAAGCCTAAATTTCCAGCATGGATACCATAGCCCAGTTCGCCGAACACCTGCGCCGTTCCGGCGCGATAATCTGCCTTGAGGCTGTCATTGAAACCGGGGAAAGTGACGGAGCGGCTCGTCGCGATGTCGTGCCATGTATAGGATGTACCGGTGCGCAAGCCGAGCGTGCCGCCCCCAACATCCCAAGTGGTGCCGCCATAGAGGCCGAGATGATAGTTGTCGCTCGAGCCCGACGAGGCGCGGTCTTTCACATCGAGGTTGGTGCGGCTGTATCCCGCCATGATACCCAATCGCCAGGTGTCGAAAATGGCGGCGTCACCGCCAGCCAGGAAACCGCCAGTCGAGCGGTCAACGCGGGCAGCATTGCCGTCGCTGCCAGTATGGCCCCATGAACCAAAGCCCTGACTCCAGAGGGCGAAGCGATCGGTGTCCGACGCCACTGCAGCGGTCGTATTGGGATCGAGCGAGACATAGGCGCCCGCAGCACCGCCATAGGTCTGATCGGCGTAGGCCATGACCGGAGCGGCCGATGCACCGACGATACCGAAAGCGGCCCGGATGCGGTTCGTCGCCGCGTCGCGCAGAAGACGGCTATCTTCGATGAGGGAAGTCTGCGCCGAGGGATACACCTCGCCCGAGAGCTGGTCGAAGGCATCACGTGCCTGCACGTCGGTCGCGAGGTTGAGGATGACGTTGTACAGGGATCCGGATGTCGGCAGGCTCTCGAGCCCCCCAGCGGTTGCGATCTGATTGCGGGTCAAGGCTGCGTCGGTGAAGTTGCGGTACTTCAGGATGTCGAGATAGGCGTTGTTGGTGTCATAGGTATCGACAAGCCTGAGGAAGGCGGTGTTGACAACTCCAGTCAAGGCAGCGAACTGCCCGGTCAGCCCGGCATCGGCGGTCAACACCGTATAGCGGGTGCCCGGCACCGCAATGCCGCCCGCGGCGTTCACGGTCAGCGTCGCGCCAGTGATCGTCGCGGTGCCGGAGGTGCTGAACCTGTCGGCCTGGCCGGCCGTGTTGATATCGATCGCCATGATGCTGCCAGTCGCGAAAGCGGCATTGCCGCCGGTTTGCCGGATCACATCGCCGGCGCCAGCGTCGGCCATTGTCAAGGTGCCTTGATTGGTGAACTGAAACAGATTGGTCCATTGCGTCGTCTCCGCGACGCCGGCGGAGTTTCCACCGACGGCGGTCCCGTCGTTGACCAGCCTGCTGGCGCCACCGCCGAAATCACTGGTTCCACCGGCGCCGTTCCAGTTCCCGTCGTTGGCGAACAGTGTCGCGCCGCCGGCAAACTGCGCTGTACCGACGATCGAACCGGCGTTTGTGAGCGCCATCGTCGCGGCATTGGTCTCGATCGCCGCATCGCTGGACAGTCCGGAAAGACTACGGATCGCGCCCGACGAGGCGACGTTGATGGCGCCCGTCCCACCAGTCAAAGTCAGGCCACGCGTCGCGCCCGTCACCGTGCCGGCGACTTGCACATCCACTACGCCGTTGCCCGTCGCGACGATGCCCTCGGCCGACGTTCCGGTCACCGCGCCATTGGCGATCACCGTGATCGCGCCCGTGCCAAGATTGGTTGCCTGGATACCTGTCGTACCCGAGACATTGCCATTCGTCGTCACATTGATCGTGCCAGCGCCCACCGGATTGTCCTGGAGCGCGAAGATCGCCGTAGCCGCAGTTGCGTTCACAGCACCCGTTATCACCGCGACATTGCCGGCCGAGCTTTCAGCGTCGATACCTCGACCAGTCGTCGCGGTGATCGGACCAACCGCCTTCACGGTCACCGAACCTGTACCGACAGTCCCTGCGACAATCCCGCTGCTCGCGTCGATCGCGCCGTTCGCCGTGACATCGACGTTGCCGTTTCCCGAGGAAAGGCCAGCGAAGATACCGGCGCCGCCCGCCTTCACGTCGCCGTTCGCCACGATCGTCACATTGGCCGTCGCCGACAGCGTCTCAACGTCGATGCCGATCCTGCCGGCAGCCAGCGCCGTCACCGCGCCCGTCGTGACGCCGATGTTGCCGCCCGTCGCCGTGTCGCGCACCACGATGCCGCCGCCACTCGTCGAGCTGCTGGCGCCGGATATATCGACCGTGACCGTGCCCGAACCATTGTTCTGAATGTTCACCGCATCGCCGCTGCCGCCGACGAAGCCGCCCGCGCCCGTCACCGAGATGTTGCCCGTGCCGCCGCCACCACCAATCAAGGTCAGGCCGGAACGCGCGCCCATCACCGTGCCGGCGACCTGCACGTCCACCGCGCCACCACCGTTCGCGACGATGCCGTCAAAGGATGTGCCGGTCACCTCACCATTGGCGATCACGCTGATCATGCCCGTGCCGGAGTTACCTGCGAGGATGCCTGCAGTGCCCGAGACATTGCCGTTGGTCGTCACATCGATTGTGCCTGTGCCTGTGCCGGTCCCTATTGCATAGACCGCCTGACCGCCCGTCGAGGTCACCGCACCCGTTGTTATCGAGACATCGCCCCGGCCCTGAGCGAAGACGCCAAGGCCCGACGCCATTGTCGCGGTGACCGGTCCCATCGCCTTCACCGTCGTCGAGCCGTTGCCCAAGTTCTGCGCGATAATGCCGTTGCCTGCGTCGATGGCGCCGTTCGCCGTGATATCGATGTTGCCAGTTCCTGTGGAGGAAACTCGACCCAAGATACCGGTATTGCCCGCCTTCACATCGCCGTTCGCCACGATCGTGAGATTGCCTGCCGTCGAAGACGACTGGACGTCGATACCGAACATGCCAGCAGCCAGCGCCGTCACCGCGCCCGTGGTGACATCGATGGAGCCACTCGCCGCCGTGTTACGCACCACAATGCCTGAGCCCGCCGTCGAGTTGCTGGCGCCCGAGATATCGACCGTGACCGTGCCCGAACCATTGTTCTGAATGTTCGCCGCATCGCCGCTGCCGCCGACGAAGCCGCCGGTGCCCGTCACCGAGATGTTGCCCGTGCCGCCGCCACCACCAATCAAGGTCAGGCCGGAACGCGCGCCCATCACCGTGCCGGCGACCTGCACGTCCACCGCGCCACCACCGTTCGCGACGATGCCGTCAAAGGATGTGCCGGTCACCGCACCATTGGCGATCACGCTGATCATGCCCGTGCCGGAGTTACCTGCGAGGATGCCTCCAGTGCCCGAGACATTGCCGTTGGTCGTCACATCGATTGTGCCTGTGCCTGTGCCGGTCCCTATTGCATAGACCGCCTGACCGCCCGTCGAGGTCACCGCACCCGTTGTTATCGAGACATCGCCCCGGCCCTGAGCGAAGACGCCAAGGCCCGACGCCATTGTCGCGGTGACCGGTCCCATCGCCTTCACCGTCGTCGAGCCGTTGCCCAAGTTCTGCGCGATAATGCCGTTGCCTGCGTCGATGGCGCCGTTCGCCGTGATACCGATGTTGCCAGTTCCTGTGGAGGAAACTCGACCCAAGATACCGGTATTGCCCGCCTTCACATCGCCGTTCGCCACGATCGTGAGATTGCCTGCCGTCGAAGACGACTGGACGTCGATACCGAACATGCCAGCAGCCAGCGCCGTCACCGCGCCCGTGGTGACATCGATGGAGCCACTCGCCGCCGTGTTACGCACCACAATGCCTGAGCCGGCAGCCGCCGTGATATCGCCGGTGGCATCGACATCGATCGAGCCCAGGCCATTCTGCTTTATTGCGAAGGCATCGCCACTGCCGTTATTGGTGATCGCGCCGCTGCCTATGTACGTGATCAGGTTGGAGGCGGCATCGATATTGAGTGCCGCGGTCCCGCCGGCTGTTGGCGTGTTGCCCGCATCGACACTGATCGTGCCGTTGTTGACGACCATGACGGCGCCATTGCCGGTATTCTCGATCGCGAGGCCAAATCCGCTGACCGTCGCCCCGGCATCGATCGCGAGGTGGGCCGTAAACGGTGAAGAAAATGAATAGCCCCGGTCGTTGGGAGGAGCAGCCGGATTGACGGCATTGACCGTGGAGGTGGTGCCGCACTGCACATCAGTTCCCAGAGTGACCGTACATGCCGCCTGCGCCTGCGGGGAAAAGAAAACAGCCGAGCCGACGAAACCGGCCATGCCGATTGCGAAACGCAGTGCCGAGCGACTGGCCTGCGAGAGGAGTTGCGCGCGCAAGGAAACGAGTGGGTAGGCTTTGTCTGCCGAAAAACCGTAGAGTCTCATGATAGGCCCGCCCCATCGTCCAATAAATGCAATCTGCCGTCATCAGAACAGCCCAAGCAAAGCAATGCTTCGAGCAAATCAGTGCTTCAGATTCGCAATAACGGATGATGGGTGGGCGATATATATATCAAATGCCATAGACCGGCCAAAGAGTGGCGCACTGTCGCTGGCTCGCCACAGTCGCAACGCCCTGCACTCGAAGAACCTTAATGTGCTATTGCAGCTTGTTAGGGCAGAAGACGAAATGCATTCAGCAGCGCAATGAGCTGACTCTGCCTCTGCGTATCTGTCTTGCGAAAAATCTTGTCCAGATGAACGCGTGCGGTGCCGTAGGCCATGTTTTCCCTGATCGCTATTTCCTTCAAGGACAATCCGCTTGCGAGCGCGAGCGCGACGGAAGCTTCTTTCCCTGTCAGCCCAAAGGTTTTTCGCAGTTGATCGGCTAAGCTCGTCGACAGGGCCAAACGTGATTCGCGCGCCAGCACCACCGCGCAAGGTCCAGCCGACAGGCCGAACATCTCGCCGTCGGGCAACAATCCAATCGACAATACCAGTTGGTCGCCGCGCTCCGACCGCAAGATCAAATCGGCAGCCGAAATGGGAAACTCGCTCTCGTCCACCCGGCAGACTCGTGCGACCGCACGTTGCAGCATTTGGGTTTGCGTGGAATCGGAGGTGGCCAGATGGCCACCGTTCGCCGTCAGCAGAGTGATCGGCTGTACCAAAAGTCTTTGCGCGGCGTCATTCATGTCAAGGATGCGCAGGCGCGGATCGACGATAAAGCCGGCGAAGGGCAGGTGGCCGAGCAGCGATCGGAGCACAGGTCGCGCCTCGAAATGTCGGCCCAAACCCGCAGCGCGCTGCAGATGAGGCGTGATCAGGGCGAGCATCGTACGATCATCGGCGTCGAACGCCGGCTGCCCTCGGCCTCGCTGCACGTCGAAAAACCAGTAGTTCTTTTCCGACGCGCGCAGATTGCAGAACATGCCGTCATACATGTCCTGCGGCATCATCCATTCGTTCCAGACGGAGGTGCGTTCAATACGGTGCCGCCCAATCAACTGGGTGTCGCTAAAAACCCGGCCAAGCGGCGCGGCCACACGCGGCGCAAAGAGTTCGTTGGTCGCGAAATGGTCAAGGAAAATCCTGTCCCAATAGGGGTCGCGGCTCGGTGAGACGCAAAAGCTATCCTCGACATTGGCCCAGTCGATGCCCGAGAAACAGGCTCTGGAGCCATGAAACATGGCTTGCAACTGAAGGACCACGTCAAGCCAAATCGATTGATCGTAGGCGGCCTCATATATGCGACCGATCACTACCGACAGGCGCTCGTGAGAGATCGAATATCCCATAAGCCTTGCGAAATATACAACCAGAATGAAGTGTTAGCATACCTCTGATTGCGGTCGATGCAAGGGATAGAACGTCGAATGAGCAGGGGGGTTACCAGTGCTGACGCCCAAGGTCAGGAGAAAGCAGACATGATGTTTGACGCTTCGCCCTTACGTCCACGGAGGCGGAAATCGGCGTACTCAGTTCTGTATGTTCTGTATGCTCTGTATGCTGCCCTTCTCGATCGAATGGCGGAGGAAGTGGGATTCGAACCCACGGTGAGCTTGCACCCACGCCGGTTTTCAAGACCGGTGCCTTAAACCGCTCGGCCATTCCTCCATCGTGGTTTTTCAACCATTTGGGCAGCGCGGGGCCAACTCGTTTGGCCTGTGGCACCGGATTGGCACCGAAGGCGCTCCCGGCTGGTTCACGCCTCATTCCTGTAAAGCGGCATTGAGGGCTGCGTCAACCACCACTGTGTCGGTTCCTGCCGTCGTTGCAGGCTCTGAGTTTGTCGGAATCGAGCACCGGAACTCGCTATCGCATTGGTGCATGATGAAGAAGGAGCCCGCCGACTGGCGATGTACAGGTTTGCGCGCGAACACAAGAAGCCTGACGCTGGAGGGCTTTCGTGCAGGCCCAACCGAGGGCGCGACCTACCGACCAAGCCATCCTCGGAATTGAGCGGAGGGAATCCCTACGGGTCAGCCTCTTGGGACAGCTGCGGTATCCCGCAGAATTTAACTTTCGCCAAGGGAACAGCTACTGGTGAGGAAGGCCGAAGCTGCAAATCGGCTCCGGCCTGTACGGTCCTCAGTCTTTGCAATTTTCGTCCGCCTTTGCCGCCGCGGCCTTATCACCGTGCTGCTGCGCCTCGATGTCCTGCTGCGAGGTTGCAAGGTTTTTGTCGCCGCCGCCTTCAGCGCCCGCCAATGGCATCGTGGTGCCATCCTTGGCGGCTGGCTTGTTCGCGTTGCCCATGGCCTTCGGAGTCTCTAAAGGCGCGTGGGTTCCATCTTTCGAAATACCGGCGGTCTGTCCGGCATCGGTCCCGGTGTTCGAAGCTGACTTGTCCGGACATGCGGCGATCGCAGACCCGGCAGAAAGCGACATCGCGATCGCGACCATCAATGAAGTCATTTTCATCATGCTCGTCCTTCTGTTCGAGTGCCCTGCGGATGAAACTAGCGGCGCATTTCTTTGTTCCGGCGGTGGGTCCGCTGCCCGACAAAGCCCGGTCAACCGGCAGACACGGCGGGCAGGAGCGAAGCCAGGCTTTCTGTGGCAGAGGGCATCACATCTCTCGCGTGGAAGCACGAAAACCGTTACTTTTCAGAGAGCTCTTACGGTGGAGACGCCACAATCTTGCCCGGTTGCGGCCACAATCGGTTAATACCGTGATAAGCAATTCCTGCGCACAAAGGATCGGGGTTTTAAGCGTCGTTGGTATTGTCGGGTGAGTGTTTTGGCTCCTCTGGTGGTTGAAGGCGACGCCTTGAGTTGAGACTGAAGGGGACATCAGGAAAATGCAGGCTGTGACGCCACCGCGTCTTCGTCGCGCTGCTACCGTCGCGTTGTTCGCCATGTCGGCCGCCTTGCTGGCTGCCTGCGCGTCGCAGCCTGAGCCGAAAGCGATGGTCAACAAGAAGACCCGCTCCAAGGAATATTTCGCCGAATCCGAATATGGCGTGAAGGCAAGCCCGCGTGTGATCTCCCGGAACGGGCGCATCCAACGTGGCGGCGGCAGGGATCAGCTTGGCAAACCCTATCAGGTCCGCGGCAAGTGGTATTACCCGAAGGAAGACAAGCGTTACGCCAAGGTCGGCTTGGCCTCCTGGTATGGCGATGCCTTCCACGGCCGGCTTACCGCCAATGGCGAAGTCTACGACATGACCCATCTGACGGCGGCGCACCCGACCATGCCGCTGCCAAGCTATGCCCGCGTCACCAATCTCAAGACCGGCAGTTCGGTCATCGTTCGCGTCAACGATCGCGGCCCATATCACGAAGGCCGCATCATCGACGTATCGGAGCGCGCTGCCCAGATGCTTGACTATGCCAACACCGGCACCGCTCAGGTAAAGGTCGAATATGTCGGCCGCGCGCCGCTCGACGGCGATGACGACCAGTATCTGATGGCCTCCTATCATCCCGGCAACAGGGCGCCGGACCCGTCGGATGGACTGCCGACCGGCGTCATGGTCGCCATGAACGGCCCGTCGCCAAGCCTGCCTGCCGGCACTGCTGCCGTGCCGTTTCCGGGCCAGTTGACCGATTCCGGTTCTGTCCAGCCGATCATGTCGACGCAGTCGTCGGCCTATGGCGATCTGGCGCTTCCGGATTTCGGCCCGATCGTGCCGGAGCGTCCGCAGATCAATCTGCCGCCGCAATCGCCGTTTGCCGTGGCCTCGCTGTCCTATGCCGACGAGCGGGTCGAACGCACCTCAAATGCCTTCGCCGCGATGGGTGGCGACGGCATGTCGCCGGCCGATGTGCTCCAATCATGGAAACGGCAGCCGCCAACGGCCGGTCCGTCCACTGACTACGTCGCGGCTGGTTCGTTCGAGGATGCAGCGGAGGCCAAGCGTGTTGCCGCTGAGCTTGCCGCATACGGCAAGATCGAGATCCAGCGTTCGGAACTCGATGGCGAGGATTGGTATTCGGTCAATCTCTATCCCGATGGCCACCGCAATCTCGATGATTTGCTGCAGGCTGCCTGGTCGCATGGCGCGCCCGATGCGCTGGCTGTGCGCAACTGAGCGCAAGCCTGATGGGATTTCCGCTGCGCGGTTGATCCGCCGCGCAAAAAGCCTGATACTTTTCGCGGGCTTGCCGGCGGTGCCGGCCAACGGGTCGAACATCATGCAATTTCGCTTGCTCCCGCCTCTCGCCGGGCTTCTGGTTTTAGGCTTGCTGCTGTTTTTCCAGGCTCCGGCCGGTGCACAGCTGTTCGAGACCAAGGCCGCGCAGGCCTTCATGATCGATGCCGAGACCGGGACGGTGCTGTTTTCCAAGGAGGCCGACAAGCCGATACCGCCGGCCTCGATGGCCAAGCTGATGACCATGGAAGTGGTTTTCAACGCCATCAAATCCGGCCGCCTGAAGCTCGACGATACGTTCGTGGTCAGCGAGAACGCCTGGCGCAAGGGTGGCGCGCCTTCGGGAACATCGACGATGTTCGCCAAGCTCAAGTCGTCGATCCGGCTCGAAGACCTGATTCAGGGCGTGACCGTGCAGGCGGCCAATGACGGCTGCATCGTCATCGCCGAAGGCATGTCGGGATCCGAAGACAATTTTGCCGCGCAGATGACCGAACGCGCCCGCCAGATCGGCCTCAAGACGTCGACTTTCGTCAATTCGACCGGCCTGCCGGCGGATGGTCAGCAGACGACCGTGCGCGAGCTGGCGCAGCTCGCCCTGCACCTGTGGCGCGATTATCCGGATTTCTATCGCTATTATGCCCAAAAGGATTTCACCTGGAACAAGATCTCACAGAGGAACCGCAATCCGCTGCTGGCGATGGACATCGGCGCCGACGGCCTGGCGGTCGGGGCGAGCGAGGCAGCCGGTTTCGGCATCGTCGGTTCGCTCAGCCACAATGGTACCCGCGTGATCGCGGCGATGAGCGGGCTGGCCTCGGACAAGGAGCGCGCCGAGGAAGCGCGAAAGCTGCTCGACTGGGGTGTCCGCTCCTTCGAGAAGACTGAAATTTTCGCCAGGGACGAGGTGGTTGGAGAAGCCCAGGTTTTCGGCGGCGCCAAATCCGGGGTGACGCTGAAGGCAAAGGGACCGATCGACATCTTCCTGCCGATCACCAACCGCGACAAGCTGACGGCCAGGATCGTCTATGACGGCCCGGTTGCAGCACCGGTGGAGGAGGGGCAGCCGGTGGGTGCGCTGCGCGTCTGGATCGGCGATACGCTGAGCCAGGAGACGCCGCTTTTCGCAGCCGAATCGATCGGCGTCGGCACGCTGCCGCAGCGCGCGCTCGATGCAGTCAAGGAACTGGCGATCGGCTGGCTGCGCTAACGCATGTCGCTCAAAACCAGCCATGGTTTTGGGGAACGACATGCATAAGGGCAAAAAATCGACGGCATGGACGTTTGGCCCAACGCGGACTATCTAGAGCGCTACAATCCCATTCAGCCATGGACAAGAAGGCCTCTCGGTTGGCACGCGGTTTTTTCATCACCTTCGAAGGCGGCGAGGGGGCAGGCAAGTCGACGCAGATCGAGCGGCTGGCCAGGAAGATGCGCGCCAAGAAATACGACGTGCTGCTTACCCGCGAACCCGGCGGCTCGCCGGGCGCCGAAGCGGTCAGGCATGTGCTGCTGTCGGGCGCAGCCGAACCGTTCGGGCCGAAGATGGAAGCGCTGCTTTTCGCCGCCGCGCGGTCCGATCATGTCGAGCAGGTGATCCGGCCGGCGGTCGAGCGTGGCTCCATCGTGCTTTGCGACCGCTTCCTCGATTCCTCACGCGTCTATCAGGGCGTCACCGGCGGCATCGATCCGGCGTTCATGGATGCGCTGGAACAGGTCGCCATCAACGGCATGATGCCGGACATGACGCTGATCTTCGACATCGACCCAGCGGAAGGCCTGAGGCGCGCAACGCTGCGGCGCGGCGCCGAGGCAGTCGCCGACCGTTTCGAAAAGGAGACGCTGGCGATCCACCAGGCCCGCCGCGAGGCGTTTCTGGCGATCGCCAAGGCCGAGCCGGAGCGCTGCATCGTCGTCGACGCAGCCGCCGAGCCCGACGCGGTTGAGAACGTCGTCACCGCGGCGGTGTTCGCGGCGCTGGCGGCGAGAACGCCGGCACGCGACAGGCAGGCAACGCCGGCATGATCTTCGAGCGCATCGCACCCGAGCAGCATGACACGCTCGACGGCGTGCCGGAGCCCTCCGAAACGCCCCTTCTGGTCGGGCACGGCCAGGCTGCAGGCGTGCTCACCGCCGCCTATCGCGCCGGCAAGCTGCCGCATGCGCTGATCTTTTCCGGGCCAGTCGGCATCGGCAAGGCGACGCTCGCCTTCCACCTTGCGCATCATCTGCTGAAGCACCCGGATTTCGCGCAGGCGCCGGAAAGCCTTGCCGCTCCCGATCCGGCGTCGTCGCTGTTTCGCCAGATCGCCACCGGGGCGCATCCTTCCGTGCTGCATCTGACCCGGCCGCTGAACGACAAGACCAAGAGTTTCAAGACGGTCGTCACCGTCGATGAGATCCGCAAGGTCAGCCGCTTCCTGTCGCTGACCTCGCATGACGGCAGCTACCGGGTCGTCATCGTCGACCCCGCCGACGACATGAACACCAATGCCGCCAATGCCTTGCTGAAAAATCTTGAAGAGCCGCCGGCACGGACTCTGTTCATCCTGATTGTCCACGCGCCGGGCAGCCTGCTGCCGACGATCCGGTCGCGCTGTCAGGTGGTGAGATTGAACCCGCTCGACGCCGACGACCTGATGACGGTGCTGGAAACGACCGAGCCGGCGCCGCCTGAGGATCCGGCGGCGCGCGCGGCACTGGCCGAGCGGGCAGGGGGCAGCGCCCGCACCGCGATCCTCTTGACGCAGTATGGCGGGTTGGAGATCGCTTCGACGCTCGACGCTCTGGTCACCGGGAAAAAGAGCGATGTCGGCGGCGCGTTCCGCCTCGCCGAAGCCGTGGCCGGCCGCGATCAGGCGATCCAGTTCGATATCTTCAACCGCCGGGTGCTAGACCTGTTGTCGGACGCGGCAAGCCAGGCAGCACTGGCTGGCGATCTCGCACGAGCCAAAACGCTGTCGGACACTTGGCATGAGGCGCTGGACGCTATATCTGAGACCGATACTTACAATCTCGATAAGAAGCAGCACGCCTTGATCATGATCGACCGCCTGAATTCTGCAATGCGAATGTGACTGGGTTTCCTGGATCGGGATGGCAAATGCTGCCTCGATACGATATCCACCGCCACGCCTTTCCATTCAGACATTCATGACGGTTCATTCATGTCACGCGACAAATTCTACATCACCACCCCGATCTTTTATCCGAACGGCAAGCCGCATATCGGCCACGCCTATACGGTCATTGCAACCGACGCCCTGGCACGCTTCCAGCGCCTGGACGGCAAGGACGTCTTCTTCCTGACCGGCACCGACGAGCATGGCCTGAAGATGCAGCAAACTGCCGAGAAGGAAGGTATAACGCCACTGGCGCTGGCCGACCGCAATTCGGCGATTTTCCACGCAATGACCGAGGCGATGGGCGGCTCGAATGACCAATACATTCGCACGACCGAACCGCGCCACTACGAATCCTGTCAGGCGATCTGGAAAGCGATGGCCGCCAATGGCGACATCTATCTCGACCGCTATAGCGGCTGGTATTCGGTGCGCCAGGAAGCCTATTTCGACGAGAGCGAGACGACGCTCGGCGACGACGGCGTGCGCCGCGAACCGCTTGGGTCGCCGGTCGAATGGAACGAGGAAGAAAGCTATTTCTTCCGGCTTTCCGCCTATCAGGACAAATTGCTGGCGCTTTATGAGAGCCAGCCCGACTTTGTCGGTCCGACCGAGCGCCGCAACGAGGTGCTCAGCTTCGTCAAGTCGGGGCTGAAGGATCTGTCGATCTCGCGCACGACCTTCAAATGGGGCGTGCCGGTGCCAGGCGACGACAAGCATGTGATGTATGTCTGGGTCGACGCCTTGACCAACTACATCACCGCCGCCGGCTATCCCGACACAAAGGCCGAGCAATGGCACTATTGGCCGGCCACGCACATCATCGGCAAGGACATTGTCCGCTTCCATGCGGTCTATTGGCCGGCATTTCTGATGTCGGCGGGCATCGAGTTGCCAAAGCGCGTCTTCGCGCATGGCTTCCTGTTCAACCGCGGCGAGAAGATGTCGAAATCTGTTGGCAACGTCGTCGATCCATTCGCGATGGTCGAGCACTACGGTCTCGACCAGGTGCGCTACTTCTTCCTGCGCGAGGTGCCGTTCGGTAACGATGGCAGCTACAGCCATGACGCGATCGTCAACCGCACCAATGCCGATCTTGCCAACGGTCTCGGCAACCTGGCGCAGCGTTCGCTGTCGATGATCGCCAAGAACTGCGGCGGCGTGGTGCCGCAGCGCGGCGAGCTGACGGATGCAGACAGAGCGATCCTGGATCAGGCCGCCGCCGCGCTCGACACCGCGCGCAAGGCGGTCGCCGAGCAGGGCATCCATCTGGCGCTGGCAGCTATCTTCGGCGTGGTGGCGGAAGCCGATCGCTACTTCGCCGGCGAGGCACCATGGGCGCTGAAGAAGACCAACCCGGCGCGCATGGAAACGGTGCTGTGGACGACCGCCGAAGTCGTGCGCCGCGTGGCGGTGCTGTGTCAGCCCTTCACTCCGGGCTCGGCCGCGAAACTGCTCGACCTGCTGGCGGTGCCGGCGGAGAGCCGCGATTTCGTGCATGTCCACGCGGATCACGCGCTTGTGCCCGGCACTGCGTTGCCGGTGCCGGAAGGCGTGTTTCCGCGTTACGTCGAACAGCCGGACGCGAACATCTGATGCTCGTCGACAGCCACTGCCATCTGGATTTTCCAGATTTCGCCGAGGAGCGGGCGGCCATCGTCGCCCGCGCTTTAGCCGCCGGAATTGGCCGTATGGTGACGATCTCGACACGCGTGAAGCGGTTTCCGCAAGTACTTGAGATCGCTGAAACTTTCGACGAAATCTATTGCTCTGTCGGCACTCATCCGCACAATGCGGCCGAAGAACTGGATATCACGGTCGAGGAGCTTGTGCGGCTATCCGCGCACCCAAAAGTAGTGGCCATCGGCGAGGCCGGTCTCGACTATTTTTACGACAAGGCGCCACGCGATGCACAGGCGCAAGGCTTTCGCAATCACATCGCCGCCGCCCGTGAAACGGGGCTGCCGCTGGTCATCCATTCGCGCGATGCCGATGCCGACATGGCTGATATTCTCGAGGACGAAACAGGGAAGGGCGCCTTCCCCTTCATCCTGCATTGCTTTTCTTCCGGGCGCCGGCTTGCCGAGGTGGGCGTCGCTCTCGGTGGCTACGTGTCGTTCTCGGGCATCCTGACCTTCAAGAATTCAGCTGAGTTGCGTGCCATTGCCGCCGATGTCCCGCATGCCCGATTGCTGGTCGAAACCGATGCGCCCTATCTGGCGCCCGTGCCGTTTCGCGGCAAACGCAACGAGCCCGCCTATGTCGCCCATACCGCCAAAGTGCTGGCCAAAACGATCGGGGTAAGCGAAGCTGAAATCGCCGATCTGACCACAGATAATTTCTTCCGGCTGTTCGGCAAGATGCCGCGGCCTGCAGAGCAAAGTACCTGAACGATGACTGACCGGCTGCGCCTCACCATTCTCGGCTGCGGCTCGTCCCCAGGTACGCCGCGCATCACCGGCGATTGGGGCAATTGCGACCCCGACAACCCCAGGAACCGGCGCACCCGTGCCGCCGCGCTCGTCGAGCGGATTGCGGCGAACGGCAGCCGAACGACTGTCGTCATCGACACGGGGCCGGATTTTCGGCAGCAGATGCTGCTGGCCGGCGTCAAACGTGTCGATGCGGTCGTCTATACCCACCCGCATGCCGACCATATCCATGGCATCGACGATCTGCGCGGTTTCGTCCTCGATCAGCGCCAGCTCATCGACGTCCATGCCGACAGGGCGACGATGCTTCGGCTGCGGGAAGCGTTCGGATACTGTTTCGAGACGCCGCAAGGCAGTTCCTATCCGCCGATCGTCAGGCCGCATCTCATCGACCACACCAGGCCGGTGGTCGTCGAAGGAGAGGGGGGTACCCTCACCCTCGAGCCGCTGCCGCAGATCCACGGCGACATCGTATCGCTCGGTTTCCGCATTGGCGGTCTCGCCTATTGCCCCGACATCAGCGACTTTCCGGAACCCACCGCCGAACGGCTGGGCGACCTCGACGTGCTGATCATCGACGCGCTGCAGTACCGGACGCATCCAAGTCATCTGTCACTTGGCGAAGCGCTTGAATGGATCCAGCGGCTGGCGCCGATACATGCGGTGCTGACACATATGCACGTGCCGCTCGACTACGTCTCGGTGATGGCCGAGACACCAGCCAATGTCGAACCCGCCTATGACGGCATGGTTATAGAAATCCCTTATGAATCAGCACGATGCGAATAGAGCTTCATGAGGGCTTTCGGCTCCTTGGTGCAAATATCAGCAGCGTTCCGATCCGCTCGTAGCCCATCCGGGGATAAAGCAGCGCCCCGGCATGGGTTGCTGCCAGCACCGAGTACCTTGACCCGCGCGCGCGATCGTCGTGCAACATTTTCGATATCAAAGCCTGACCAATGCCGCGACGCCGGTGCGACGGCTCGACATACATGCTCGAACACCAGGTGGCTCCCACGGCATCCAGGCTGCGAACGCGCCCAACGATGTCGGCGCCGTCGATTGCCACATACTGGCGGAACGGCGCGGTGTCGCCGAGCAAATCGTCTGGGATCGGCTGCCTGCGGATGATCTTTCCCAACTGTGCCGCCCGTTCGGCCGTCTGCACGCGTTCGACCGAAGCAACCGATGGCGGGTTCGGAATCCGGTGCAATCGGTGGACGAAAAAGCCTTCGGTCCGCAGCAGCCGGTAGCCGAGAGCTTTGTAGGCGGTTCGTGTCGGCCCGTCCGGATCGTCGTTCGCGATCACAACGGAAATGGCAAAGCCCGGCCGCGCATGCTGCCGCACGACGGCATCGGTCTCTTGAGCGGCGACGTCATGGACGACCCATTCTTCGCCGCGGTAATCGCGAGGATTCTTGCGTTCGGCATCGCGCATCAGCCACAATGGTCCAACGCGGCTGGCCTCGTAAGGAAAGGTGCGGCTCCTATCAGCGCTGAAGCCATGCACGAACACTTCGATTGCCGCTTCGATCTCGCTGTTTGCCATCTTCATTTCAACAGCCTAGCGTTGGCGATCCGCTCAAGGCAATACGCCACAATCGGCTCAAGCCTATGAGAATCAGCGGCAATTTACAGTTCTTGGCCCATGCGTTAGTTCCATAATCTATCTTATGCGACTTTTGGATACGGCGAGCGGCATGGATGCGGCGGTCCCCGACTTCACTTTCCAGTTCCCTTGGAGGCTTCAGCCTGGAAACACGTGAGGCTTGGAAACATCCGCTCGATATTGTGAGCGCGCAGCCGTCGGCAGCGCGCTCGACTCTTTGTTCGAACGATCGGGTCAATCGGAGCGACTATTCCAGAATAACGGTGGCCTCCACCTCGAAAAGCATGGGATCGATTGCAAGCTTGGGAACGGGAACCAGAGTCTGCGCCGGCAGCGCCTCGCCGAACATGTCCTTGACGTTCCTGGTCAACACCTCGAGCTTGGACATGTCGTGGTCGACCACGAAGACCGTGAGCTTCGCCACCTGATCCGGCTTGGCGCCGATGCCCTCAAGCGCAGCATGCAAATTTGCGTAGGCCTGCTTCACCTGGACGGCGAAATCCGGTGACAAGGTTCCTGTGCTGTCTTGGCCGCCCTGCCCGGAGATGTAGGCGATCCGAGCTCCGAGCGGTGCGATTACGGCGGTGCTGTAGCCATTCGGCGACGGGTCGTAGAGTGCCTGTGGATTGACAATAGTCAGCTTGAACTCGTTCGCCGGCGACGCAGTGGGGACTGCAATGGTCATGATGATTAGCCCTCCGATAAGCAGATGCTTGATTGCGCGTGACATGGTTTTTCGCTTGGCTCCGCAGCCTGCGAGCAACCTACCCTGGCGCCTGCAGATTGAACTTTAACCTAATCGCTACGTGAATCGTGCGATGTACGAGTCATCGTATGGTACGTCGTACGAGTCAATCGCTCAAGATCGACATTTGTCGCGTTGCCGGTCAAAATCGATGTTCTGAAAAAGCGAGGACGACGGATGGTAGCCAAACGCAGCGGCGCCCGGAGCAAAGGGGATCAACGGATAAGCGTGTCGCTCCAGCCCGTGCAGCAAGCGAGCACCGAGCCGCCGCTGTCTCGAGAGCGTATCGTGGCGACCGCGGTGGAACTGCTGGACGCCCAGGGCATAGACGGATTGACAATGCGTCGGCTGGCCGATCGCCTCGGCTCGGGTGTGATGAGTCTATATTGGCACGTCGACAACAAGGAGGATGTCTTTGATCTAGCAGTCGATTCGGTGCTCGAACATCGCGGATCGCCTGAAACAGGTGAGTCTCCGGACTGGCGCGGAGACGTCGTTCATATGCTCGAAGACTGGCGCGCCAGAATGTTGCGCCATCCTTGGTCGGCATCGCTGTTGCCGCGCCGGGCGCTCGGTCGGAACATTCTCGGTCGCCTGGAAATGCTGAGCAAGACCTTGTCCAGAGCCGGTGTTGCGGACGCGGATCTGAACGCCGCGATATGGTCGCTCTGGAACTATGTGATGGGCGCCACCCTCACCCGGGCAAGCTTCGATCTCTCGGAAGAAGACAGGGCAGCCGCACAGCAGCGTCTTACACATCTCAGCGAACACTACCCGACAATCGAACGCTCTCGTCTGCTGTTGGACAACGATTGGGATGGCGCCTTCCGAAGAGGCCTCGACTTCCTGCTCGACGGCCTCTCGCCAAGATAGAATTCCGGCGCTCCGCCCGGAGCAGACCGGATGGCGCTGCTTTGCGCACGCGACGCAAGAGCTTCCCAGTCCACATCATCACGTTTGGCTCGCCGCCAAGGCGGCGCAGGCAGCGGGCAAGCCCCAGATGCTCGATCCCATCGCGGCGGTGGCTGGTGCGGCTGCATTGCAGCTGAATTGTTGCAGTTGGCGATGTCGTCGCCACGCATTGCCAACCGCTGGTCGGAATCCTCTCTGCAGTCGATCTTTTGCGCAAAACCTTTTTGGCCGACATGCGTTGTTTTCTCTCCAAGCCAAGGAGACGATCATGCAGATGAAGTCGGAAATAGCCGGTGAAGCGGCCAAGCAGCGCCATATCCAACGTGGCATCGATGCCAAGGACAAATCGAAAGGCGATGGGAAGCTTCAAGGCGCCATGCAGGCTGGCGCCCGCGAATATCCCGAGCCCCCCTTCCCTGAGCAACATCAGCCCAAACCGGGACATGAATGGGCCATAGAGCCGGCGCCGCTGTACGATGCGCCTTACTATCTCGGATCGAAAAAACTCAACCAAAAGGTAGCGCTCATCACGGGCGGCGATTCGGGCATCGGCCGCTCGGTGGCGGTGTTGTTCGCCCGCGAGGGCGCCGACGTCGCGATCGTCTATCTGGCCGAGGACAAGGACGCTGAAGAGACCAAATCCGCGGTGGAAAAGGAGGGACGACGCTGCCTCCTGGTCAAGGCCGATGTCAGCGAACGCAGCCACTGCCACAAGGCGGTCATGGAGACCGTTGAAAAATTCGGCCGCATCGACGTGCTGGTCAACAATGCTGCGTTCCAGATCCATTCCAGCGACTTCGGCGAGCTCACCGAAGAACATTTCGACACGACGTTGAAGACCAATCTTTACGGCTATTTTCATATGGCGCAGGAAGCGGTGCCGCACATGAAACCCGGTTCGGCGATCATCAACACCGGTTCGGTAACCGGTATCGACGGTTCAAAACAGCTGGTCGACTATTCGATGACCAAGGGCGGCATTCATGCTTTCACGCGGGCCCTGTCGGGCAATCTCATCGGCAAGGGCATAAGGGTGAATGCGGTAGCACCGGGTCCGGTGTGGACGCCGCTCAATCCGTCGGACAAGGAAGCTGACGACGTCTCGAAATTCGGCGCCGACACGCCAATGAAACGACCAGCGCAACCGGAAGAGCTCGCGCCGGCCTATGTGTTCCTCGCTTCGCCGCATTGCTCGAGCTACATCACCGGCGAAATCTTGCCCGTCGTCGGAGGGTACTGAGGATGGCCGAAACGAAGTCCGCAACGAAGGAGTAGGATGGATGGGCCGTCTGCTTTTCATGGTGGCGTTCGCTTGTGTAGCGTATCGCATCTACACGGAAACCGCAGGGTCTGCTCGGCATGTGCCGCAGGATGACGGTGAGGCGCTGCGCAAGCAATCAGCGGCACTGGGCGTCGACCCGTCTCGCTGACGGGATGGAACCTACCGGCAATCCGGCCGGCCGAGTTACCAGCCGGCCGGATTGCAGCCTTATTCGGCTGCCTGCAGGTTGATCTTGCTTTCCGCCATTTCGGTGAGCTTGCGATCTGTCGCCTGTTCTTCCTTGAGATTCTTGGCCAGCACATTGGCGCAGTCGGTGCGGCCAAGCTGCTTGGCCCAGGCGATGAGCGTGCCGTAGCGCGTCATCTCGTAGTGTTTCGTAGTGTTCGACGGCCTGCGCCGAAGCAATCAGCGCCGCGTCGAGAACCTCCTTGTCATCGACGTCACCGCTCACATCGTCGGCCTCCTCGAGAATGCCGTCGATTGCCGGACAGTTGACCTCCTTGGCCTTGACGCCATGCAACTCAAACACCTGTTCGACGCGCTCGACATGGCCTCTCGTCTGATCGAGGTGCTTTTCAAATCCGGCTTTCAATTGCGGGTCGGTTGCCTTGTCGATCATCTTCGGCAGCGCTTTCTCGATCTGCTTTTCGGCGTAATAGATGTCGCGCAGCGTGTGCACGAAGAGATCGTCGAGTGTCTTTATGTCCTTCGAAAAGAAGCCCATGGCCTTACCTTTCATTGCGCTTGGTGTGGATTTCGGCGACGGGGTTTGCGCCGCCAACAAAGACCGGGACGGTTCCCGGCTTCTCTGGTCAACGTGCCGGCACCGAAGGAGTTCCTGATTTCCGAGGGCGGACCGTTCCCCCTTCTCCAAGACCTCGATCCGGTCGGCGGGGAGCCTTTGTCTCGATCACACGTTCTAGCCGCAGAGCAATCGGAACCGAGAAGGGTTGGCGGAATGTATTTCATTGCATTGGCGACTGACTATGACGGCACGCTGGCTCATGATGGGGTCGTCGCCAAGAAAACGCTCACTGCGCTTGAGCGGTTCAAGAAAAGCGGCCGCAAGCTGGTTCTCGTCACCGGGCGTGAACTGCCCGATCTCAAGGGCGTCTTTCCCGAGCTTAGCCTCTTCGACAAGGTCGTCGCTGAGAATGGCGCGATGATCTACACGCCGGCCAGCGAGGAAGAGCGGGTGATCGCCCCGCCGCCCGAGCCCAAATTCGTCGCCAGGTTGAAGAGGCAGGGCGTCAAGCCGCTTTCGGTCGGACGATCGATCGTCGCGACCTGGGAACCGCATCAAGCGACCGTGCTTGAGGTCATCAAGAAGATGGGTCTCGAACTGGAAATCATCTTCAACAAGGGCGCGGTGATGATCCTGCCGAGCGGCATCAACAAAGCCACCGGGCTCGCCGCGGCCCTTCAGGACCTTCGACTTTCGCCGCACAACGTCGTCGGCGTCGGCGACGCCGAGAACGATCATGCGTTCCTGCAAGCCTGTGGCTGCAGCGTCGCCGTCGACAATGCAATTCCGGCGGTCAAGGATACAGCCAACCTGATCATGCCTGGCGCCCGAGGCAAAGGCGTGGAGCAACTGATCGCAAAGCTGATAAAGCGTGATCACGCGATAGTGCCGAAGCGCCATGACGGCATCGTTCTTGGATCATCTGGCGGCGATGATACCTACCTGTCGCCGAGCGACACGATCCTCATTGCCGGGAGTTCCGGTATCGGTAAATCCACCTTGGCCACCGCGCTGACCGAACGCTTCGTCGAAAGCGGCTTTCAGTTTTGTGTCTTCGATCCCGAAGGCGACTATGATGGCCTCGAAGGCGCCGTTCGCCTGGGAGACGGCTCAAGCGCGCCGACAAAGGCGCAAGTGCTCGATCTGATCGCCAAGGCCGACAGCAACATAGTCGTCAATGGACTGGCCCTGCGGGTCGACGAGAGGCCGGATTTCTTTGCCGACCTGCTGCCTGGCCTCAGCAGTTTCCGCCGGCGCACCGCGAGACCGCACTGGCTCGTGATCGATGAAGCGCATCATCTTCTGCCCAAGCGGCGCGACGATACGCGGGCGGTTCTGTCATTGGAATTGCCTGGCACAATCCTGATCACCGTTCACCCCGAGGCGATCTCGACAGACGCCTTGCGCCTGGTGACAGCCATCATTGCGCTTGGCCCCAAGGCAAAGGACGTCGTGAAGGTCTTCTGCCGTGAAACCGGCATTGAGCCGCCGAAGGTCATCCCCAGCCCGAAAGGTGCGCGCGTGCTGTTCTGGCGGCCGCAGGCAGGCAAAAAAGTCAAGACGGTCAAAGTGGTCGAACCACGTCAGTCACTCAAGCGGCACAGCCGGAAATATGCCGAAGGCCAGCTCGACGAAGCCGGCAGCTTCTATTTCCATGGCCCTGAGAATGCGATGAATCTCAGGGCTCACAATCTGATGATCTTCGCTCAGATCGCCGAGGGCATAGATGACAAGACCTGGGAGTTTCATTTGCGCACCGGCGACTATTCCAAATGGTTTCGACATCAGATCAGGGACAAGGACCTGGCGCGCGAAACCGCCGAGGCGGAAGAGGACAAGACCCTGTCGGCGGAGGAGAGCCGCAAGCGGGTGCTTGATGCCGTGCGCCGCCGTTACACGGCTCCCGCCACAGCCCCGGAGTGACACGCGAGAGCCAAGGCAATCAAGCCAGCGCTGCATGCGAAATTCTTCAGTCAGGCAACGCCGCCACCGCGACAATTTCAACGACGATGTCGGCTTGCGCAAGCGCTGCAACTCCGATCACCTCCGAAGGCGGCGGGTTGTTATAGCTGCAGTGCTTCGGGCAATGCTCGGCAAAGAACTCGTCCAGTACGTCGAGACGAAAATTGGGTGAACTCAGAACGCCGCCATCGGGAAATGGCCCCTTGATGAAGAAGGTCAGCCGGATGAGATAGTCGAGCGCGCTGCCGAGTTCTTCCAGATCTGATTTGATGTTCGCCAGAATTGCACGCCACTGTGCCGCCGCATCGCCAGTGAATCCCCCTCCTCTCTTTCCGGTCGGATCATAATTTTCGGCGGTTGCCGTATTTCCGCAAAGGTAGACAAATCCCCTTGCTCCGGAGACGACCGTGCCTTTTCCCCACGGCATCAACTTTCCGTTTTTGAATTTCTTATGGGTTACGAGTTCCATGCTTCGTCCAGAACTCTTGATCGTCAGCCTATCAAATCGTCTATTCTGATCGGCAGATCGCGAATGCGCTTGCCGGTGGCATGATAGACGGCACTCGCCACGGCAGCAGCCGTTCCGACATTGCCGAGTTCGCCCAAACCCTTGACGCCGGCAGGGTTGACCTGATGGTCGATTTCGGGGACCAGGATAACGTCGACCTGTTTGATGTCGGCGTTGACCGGTACGAGATAGTCCTGCAGGTCGCGGTTGACGTAGCGCGCGTGTCGCTGATCGATTTCCGTCGCCTCGTGCAACGCCTGGCCGATACCCCAGATCATGCCACCCATCAGCTGGCTGCGCGCGGTGCGCGTGTTCATGATGCGCCCGGCGGCGAAGGCCCCGACGATGCGCGGGGCCCGGATTTCGCGTGTATAGCTGTTGATGCGCACTTCGACGAACTCGGCGCCAAAGGCATATTTGACCGAATCTTCGTCGTTCTCTCCACCATGAAATTCCGACTGTCCGGCATAGAGTTTGCTGAGGGCTTCAGGCGAAGAACCCTTCGGCGCAAACTCGGCATATTCCTCGATGGCGCCGACTTGCATAGCCTTGAAGACATCAGCCAGCTTTGCGGATTTGCCGGTCTCGGTGACGACCTCTTCGTCCTTCAAGTCCAGCTTCGCATTGCCCGAACCGGCCAGCGGAGCCCCCCTGCCCGCAGCGGCGGCGAACAGCTTTTCGCGTATCGCGTCGCAGGCTTTCATGACCGCCGAGCAGACACTGGCGGTCGAGATCGATCCGCCCGACACGGGAGCCGGCGGCAAGGCACTGTCGCCCATCTCGACGCTGATCTTGTCCATGCCGATGCCCAGTCTTTCGGCCGCCATCTGGCCGGCAATGGTGCGAACGCCGGTGCCGATTTCATGCGAGCCGCACTGGATCCGAACCTCGCCGTCGGCGGTGAGACGAACCCGGGCCGCGCAGGGCGCGGCGGCAGTCGGATAGATCGCCGTCGCACAGCCCATCCCGACCAGCCAGTCGCCGTCGCGCATCGAGCCGACCTTGGGATCGCGCTTCGACCAGCCAAAGGCCTCCGACGCCTGGTCGTAGCACTTGATGAGTGAGCGGCTGGAAAATGGCTTGCCTCCGATGGGCTCCTTCTCCGGTTCATTGATGCGACGAAACTCGACAGGATCCATGCCGAGGGCCACGGCCATTTCGTCCATGGCGTTTTCCAGCGCGTAGACATAAGGCGTCTCCGGCGGCGATCGCATGTAGCCAGGCGTGTTGCGGTCGGCATGAACCAGCGAAACATGCGTCAGAACGGCGCCGTAATTGTACATGCGCGCGGTGGCGGACGTGCCGCCGACGACATAAGGGTCGGGGCGTGACGTCACCTCCCAGGCCTCATGTCCGAACGCCGTGATGCGGCCGTCCTTGCCGGCGCCCATGCGGATCCGATGCCGCGTTTCGGCGCGATAGGTCTGCGTACCGAAGGCTTGCATGCGATTGACGACGCAACGAACCGGGCGGCCAATGCGTCGCGCCGCGACGGCAACGATAGCGGTGCGTGCCGTCATCGGCCCCTTGGAGCCGAAGGCGCCGCCGATATAGGGACTGACGATCCGCACATTGGCCGGATCGAGCTTCAGCTGGCGTGCCAGTTCCACCTTCCAGCCGGTAACGTTCTGGCTGGGCTCGTGTATGGTCAACTGGTCGCCTTGCCATATTGCGGTGGTCGAAAACAGTTCGATCGGATTGTGATGCTGGGTCGGTGTCGAATATTTTTCGTCGATCTTTACCGTCGCATCCGCCCAGGCGGCATCGAAATCACCGGCCTTCGCATCCTCCTTGAACATAGGGTTTTTGCCGGCAGCCGGCTCCATCTTCACGCCCTTGGAATCAAAGCTGGCGGCGGGCCGTTCGTCCTCATAGTCGGCGCGGATCAACATTGCGGCTTCCTCCGCCGCCTCGAAGGTCTCGGCAACCACCAGAGCGATGATCTGACCGTCGTGAAAAACCGTCTTGTCGTGCAAAGGCCCGATCGAACTTGCGCCGGTGTTGCCGAATTTCGGCGTGTCGGTCTTGTCCATATCGTCATAGGTGACGATGTCCAGCACACCGGGTACGGCCCGGGCGTCTTTCGTGTGAAGTCCCGAAACCTTGCCCCGGGCAATGCTGCTGGTGGCAAGGGCACCGTAGGCGACGTTGGCCGTGACGATGTCGGCGGGATAGCCGGCCTGTCCGGTAACTTTTAGCCGGGCGTCAATGCGGACAACCGGATCGCCCTGGTTTTCCCTGGGGGCGGGTGCAGCTTGGTTCATGGCTCAGCCCTTCATATCCCGGGTTTCGAGCAGCGCCCGCACCAGCGTGCGCTTGCCGAGCGGTATCTTGAATGCGTTATGCTCGCGCGGTCTGGCATCGGCGAAGGCAGCCTCGGCAGCCTCTTGCGCCGCGGCTTCGTCAAGCACTTTGCCCTGTAGCGCGTCCTCTGCTTCGCGCGCCCGCCACGGCACCGTCGCCACACCACCAAGCGCAATGCGCGCACTCCTTACCGTCTCGCCATCCATGTCGAGCGCAACAGCCGCGGACGCCAACGCAAACGCGTAGGATTCGCGATCACGAATCTTCAGATAGCGCGACCGGCTGCTCCACCGTTCGAGCCGCACTTCGATGGCGGTTATGAGCTCGTCGGCGGCGAGATCCGTCTCGATGTCGGGCGTGTCGCCCGGCCGTTTGTGCAGCTTGGCAAATGCAAGCGTGCGCCTTCCCCGCGGACCTTCGATCTCGACGGTGGCATCGAGCGCAACCAGCGCCTGCGCGAAATCGCCGTGATACGTGGCGATGCAGGCATCGCTCGTACCCAGCACGGCGTGTTGGCGATTGGACCCTTCCATCGCAGCGCAACCGGAGCCGGGTTCGCGCTTGTTGCACGGCCAGGAAATCTCTCGAAAATACTCGCAGCGCGTACGTTGCAGCACATTGCCGCCCAGGCTCGCCATGTTGCGAAGCTGACCGCTGGCGGCGAATTTCAGGCTGTCGGCAAGGGCGGGGCAACGCCGCCGGACGTCATCGTTGTCGGCTGCTTCACCCATGCGGACCAGTGCACCAAACCGGATCGTGTCATCGTTTATCCTGATCTGCCGCAAGGCTGGCTCGGCAAGAGTGTTGAGGTCAAGCAGTCGGTCCGGCCGCGCGACACCGAGCTTCATGTAGTCGGCCAGATTGGTGCCGCCGGCGATGAATTGCGTGTCGGCGCCGGTTGGCGGAACGCGCACGGCATCGACACGGGATGCCATGGCGATTGCAGCGGAGACGCTGGTTGGTCTTTCATAAACGAAGGGGCGCATCCTAAGCCCTCCTGATCTCGTCGCGCGCCTGGACGATCGCCGCAACGATGTTGGGATACGCCGCACAGCGACATAGATTGCCGCTCATATATTCGCGAATGTCATCTTCCGATCCAGCATGGCCTTCGTTGATGCAACCGATTGCGGACATGATCTGACCCGGTGTGCAATAGCCGCATTGAAAGGCATCGTGGTCGACGAAGGCCTGCTGGACCGGATGCAGTTCCCCGTCCGTCGAGGCCAGGCCTTCCACCGTTGTGATCTCCCGCCCCTGGTTCATGACGGCAAAGCTCAAGCAGGACAGTACCCGCTTTCCATCGATCAGAACCGTGCAGGCGCCGCACTGACCGTGATCGCAACCTTTCTTGGTGCCGGTCAGGCCGACGTGGTCGCGCAGAGCGTCAAGCAGGCTGGTTCGATTGTCGAGCGCGAGATTGTAGGTCTGTTTGTTGATACGCATTGAAACCGCCGACAAGTCGCGCGGTTCGGCTGGCTTTGCGGACGCTGGCTGGGCAGCTCTCGTCGGGGAATTCACAAGCGGCATCGCCGCCGCCGCCGAAACAGAGGCCGTCATGAACATGCGTCTGCTCAGGCCACTGGACATCTTGGCATCGGACATGGCTGGCTCCGGGCTGGCTGGGTCTCAAGCGGCCCAAACCAGTCGCGGAGGACAAAGTTCCCTCCTCACGAGCCTGTGATCCTTTTTTCTGTGGGCGGGATCGATGTAACCGGAACCTCACCTGTCGAGCGATGGTTGTGTGCCAAGAGCCGGTGTGTGCCAAGGGCCGGAAGGAGGCGATCATGAGCGATGGTCGGCATGACAAGGACGGTGACAATGGACCTGTGTTCTCTGCGGAGCAGGCGAGACAGGGCGAGATCATCCTGCGAACGCGCACGCGTCGGGTTATGTTCATAGCCGGCTTGGTCGGTATCGTGATCCTGGCCATCGTGGTCAGGTTGGCAATCGGCTGAACCAATTCCGCCAGGCGCGAAACCGTGCCCGGTCGCCAGGAACCTTTTACGACCAGTTGTCGTTGACTGGCCACGGTCAAAACTCCTGGGAGTTCTCCCGTGGACGCGAAAACCCAAACCGAAGAACCTGAAACCGGCGACACGCACGCTGCGTCACGCAGGGCCACCTCAGACGCGTCGCCAAAACACCGGAAAGACGTCGGTCAGGAGCACAAGCAGGACAAGCAGGCCGGAGAACCAAAGCCCAGCCTGCTGAGCTTCCCTCGGCGGCACCCTTACATATCGATCGCCATCCTGCTCGCAGTGCTGTTGATTGCCGTAGGGCTGGTCTTGTGGTGGCTGGACGCGCGTCAGTATGAATCGACCGACGATGCTTTCATCGACGCCCGCACGGTGACGATCGGTGCCGAGATATCGGGTCGTATCACCGATGTCGCGGTCACCGACAACCAGTCTGTGAAAGCCGGCGACGTGCTCTTGCGCATCGACGACAGCGACTATCAGGCAAGCCTGGCGGAAGCCGACGCCGGTGTGGCCTCGGCGCAGGCCGAGATCGTCGATGTCGGTGCACAGATCGAAGCACAAAACGCCAAGATCGATGCGGCACAGAAGCAGGTGGCGCAGGCCCAGGCCGCGCTCGAGTTTGCCAAAGCGGAGGACAAGCGCAACCGTGAGCTGCTGGCCAAGGGAACCTCCACCCAACAGCAGGCGGAACAGGCCGCTTCTACCCTGCGCCAGGACCAGGCCGCCCTCGACAGCGCCGGAGCAAACGTCGCTGCCGCGAAAAGCCAGGTCACTGTTCTGCAGGCACAGACCAAGAGCGCGGAAGCAAAGCTCAATCAAGCCAAGGCCAGCCAGGAGCAGGCCCGCACCATGCTGTCGCGCACCATCATAACCGCGCCTGTCACCGGTCGCGCCACCAGTATCACGGCCGCCAAGGGCACCTACGCCCAGCCTGGTCAGGTGCTGATGATGTTCGTTCCCGACGAGGTCTGGGTGAAGGCTAATTTCAAGGAGACCCAGCTTGATCTGATGCGGCCGGGACAGCCCGTCGACATCGATATCGACGCCTATCCCGAAAAGAACTTCCACGGCCGCGTCGACAGCATCCAGGCGGGCAGTGGCACCGCCTTCAGCCTGCTGCCGGCCGAGAATGCCACCGGCAACTTCGTCAAGGTGGTGCAGCGCGTGCCCGTGAAGATCGTCTTCGACCGACCGCCGGGCGTGCAGCTGGGTCCAGGCCTGTCGGTGGTGCCGACAGTCAAGGTGAGATGAGCGCCGTCGAAATGGCTGGTGAACGGAGCGAAAGCCGGTCCGCCGCCGGCGGGCGCAATCCGTGGCTGATCGCAGTCGTCGTCTCGATCGCCACCTTCATGCTGGTGCTCGACACCTCGATCGCCAACGTGGCGCTGCGCAACATCGCCGGCAGCCTCGCGGCCGGGATGGACGAAAGCACCTGGGTGATCACCACCTATCTGGTCGCGAATTCCGTGATCATCCCAGTTAGCGGCTGGTTGGCCAGCGTCATCGGCCGCAAGCGTTACTACATGCTTTGCGTGGCGATCTTCACCATAGCGTCGCTGCTGTGCGGCCTGGCGCCCAATCTGGAAATGCTCATCGTCTTCAGGATCCTGCAAGGCCTCGGGGGCGGCGGCATGGCACCCAGCGAACAATCCATTCTCGCCGACACCTTTCCACCCGAAAAACGCTCCCAGGCATTTGCTCTTTACGGCATTGCCGTCATCGTCGCACCGACAGTCGGGCCGACCATCGGCGGTTGGCTGACCGACCATTTCTCCTGGCACTGGATATTCTTCATCAATGTCCCGTTCGGCATCATGTCGCTTGCCTTGGTGCAGTGGCTGGTGGTCGAGCCTGATGTGCTCGAGCGCGAACGGCAGGAACGGTTGAAGGGCGGCCTCAGAATAGACTGGGTCGGTTTCATCCTGGTCGCCACGGCACTTGGCTGCCTGGAGATCTTTCTCGATGAGGGCCAGCGCAACGACTGGTTCGCATCAGGTTTCATCGTGACCTTCGCGGCGATTTCGGCGGTCTCATTCCTGCTGCTGATCCCGTGGGAGTTCAGTCACCGCGATCCGATCGTCGACGTCCGACTGCTGTTCAGCCGTCAGTTCGGCACATCGTTCCTGGTGATGATGGCAGTGGGCGCCGTGCTGTTCAGCACCACCCAGTTGATGCCGCAACTGCAGCAGACCGCCTTCAACTATACGGCGACCCTGTCGGGCCTGTCGATGATGCCAGGTGGCATCGCAATGTTGATGCTTATGCCGATTTCCGGATTTGCCGGCGCCATCGTCCAGCCCAAATACCTGATCATGGCAGGCATGTCCGTCGTCGCTGTCGCGCTCTGGCATATGACATCGCTCACCCCGGACGTCAGTTTCGGCTTCTTTGCCTTCGCGCGCATCTTCCTGATGATCGGTTTACCGTTCCTGTTCATCCCCATCTCGACGGCGGCTTACGTCGGTCTTGCTCCGCAGCAGACGAACCAGGCGTCGGCACTCATCAACGTTGCCCGCAACATCGGCGGAAGCATCGGCGTGTCGCTGTCCAACACAGTGATAGCCCAGAACGCGCAAATCCATCAGGCAAACCTCGTCGGCCACACGGCACAGTCGTCACCGGCCTACCAGCAGGTTCTGCGTCAGGCGACCGAGCACTTCGTGGCTCAAGGCTCGCCGATGATCGACGCAAAACAGCAGGCGGTCGGCTGGATAGGACAGTTGATAGCGCGGCAGGCCTCATTGCTCGCCTATATCGATGTCTTTCGGTATTGCGCGGTAGCGACCGCACTGCTCGTTCCCCTCGCCTTGCTGCTGCGCTCTCCCCGGCCCGAAAAGCGTTAGCTCGCGCCGCGGCGGTGTATGGCGCTGCCCTGCCATGCGGCTTCGGCTTCGCGAACTTCCGTTGGAACCAGCGCGTCGAGTCGACGTTCAGCCCTTGTTCAACAGGAGGAGCTGGCCATGCCACGAGGCGACAAATCGAAGTACACTGACAAGCAGGAGCGTAAAGCCGACCACATTGCCGAAGGTTATGAGAAGCGCGGGGTTTCCGACAAGGAGGCAGAGCGGCGCGCATGGGCAACCGTCAACAAGGACGATGGCGGTGGCAAGAAGGAAGGCGGTTCCGGCCGCGGCAAACACACGGGCCATCCGGCGGCGCACAAAGGCGGCAAAAGCGGTGGCAAGGCATCGGCATCACGGTCTGCCGCAAGCCGATCGGAATCGGCAAAGAAAGCTGCAGCGACCCGCAAGCGCAATGCGGAACACCGCGCCCATTGATCTGAGGCCGCGCTCAATGGGGCCGAACGATGGAAGGACAGGGATGAAATCGCAGCTCGTCAATGAGATCGGCGGACAAAGGACATTTGTCCTGGTGCTCGACCCGCGCGAAGAAGCGTTCGCGGCACTGACGGCCTTCGCGGTCGACCAGAAGATCGGCAGCGCGTCCCTGACCGCCATAGGGGCTTTCGAAAAAGCCACCGTGGGCTGGTTTGATCCGGACGCGAAGACCTACCGCAAAATCCCTATCGACGAACAGTGCGAGGTTCTGAGCGCGATCGGCGATGTCGCACTGGGCGATGACGATAAGCCCAGCCTGCACGTCCATGCGGTGCTGGGATTGAGCGATGGCACCACCCGGGGTGGACATCTGCTTGATGGCATCGTTCGGCCAACGCTCGAAATCACCCTGGTGGAAGCGCCCGGCCATCTGCGCCGCAGCAAGCGCCCGGATCTCGGTGTCGCGCTCATCGATCTGGACGATTGATCTCCAGCCGCTCTGGCTCGTTCTCAGGCCTTCTTGCTCCGCTCAGCAGGTGCTGTGTCCGGGGCCGTTTCCCACCCGAACACGCTGCGCCCGCCAAGCAGATGCGACTGGTCGAATTCTCCCGCGACAATTTCCTTCAGGCTGGGGCCGGTTGCGTATCGTTCGACTTGCCGCGACTGATCGTCGAGCCGCCTCAAGGCACCGATTTCCTCATCGCGACCGAGCTTTGCCTTTTGCACGGCCGACTTCAGAACCCCGATCGTCTCATCATAGACCTTCAGCGGCACTGGAAATGGATGCCTGTCCTTGCCGCCATGCGCCAGCGAGAAGCGGCCGGGATCGGAAAAGCGGCAAGGCGCGCCATGCACCACCTCGGCAACGAGGGCCAGCGCGCGCACCGTGCGCGCGCCGACGCCGGGGACCAGAAGGAGCTCGGCGAAATCGGTGGGACCGCGGTCCGCGGCGGCGGCGATATTGCCGTGAAGACGATGCATGACGACATCGCTTTCGCGAACGTCATGATGGGCCGGCATGACCAAATGCGGCAGCAGCGGGTGCTCCGGTTCCTGCCGGCGCCTCGGCTCCGCGCAACGCTCCAATGCCGCAAGCTCGCCCAGGATGCGATCGGGTCCGAGCTCCTGCAAAAGGTTCAGTTGCCCTTGGCGCGACGCGTCGGCGCGCCTGTCGGTCAGGTTGACGATCTCGCCTTGATTGATGCCCTCGATGGCGGCATGCGGCTGGTCGACAAAACTCTTGAGCCCCTCGGAGAGCCAATGGTAGCGGCGCGCCACCTTGCTGTCACCGTTCATGCCTTGCTGCACCACGACCCAGCGACCGTCATCGGTGACGATGAAACCATGCAGGTAAAGATCGAAACCGTCCTGGACTGCGGCGCTGTCGACCTTGGCGACAAGACGGCTGACGGTGGCCAGGCCCGCTCCGTCAAAGCCGACGCGTTGGCCGATGGCTTCGAGTTCATGCGGGGTTTTTCGCGAATGCGCGCCGCGACCACCGCAGACATGAATGCCGAGCTCGCCGGAAAGCGGCGTGAGGCCACGCTTCAAAGCGCCCACGACGCTGGTCGTGATCCCCGACGAATGCCAATCCATGCCCATGACAGCACCAAAGGACTGGAACCAGAACGGATGCGCCAGCCGTCGCAGCAGTTCGTCTCGACCATAGTGATGAATGATCGCTTCGCACATCACGGCGCCAAGACGCGTCATGCGGTCGCCGAGCCATTTTGGCACGCGCCCGCCATGGAGTGGAAGATCAGCACTTCCCGATCGTTGCGTCACGTCTGCTATCCGTTCTGGTGTCCGTTGTTCTCTTAACAGATAGGCAGCCAAACCGCGCAAGGAAGCATGGACACTTTCCGCCGAGCCGAGTTGGCGAACGTCAAGTCCAGTTCGAGAGAACCGTTTCCATCTCAACCGTCTCGACCTGCTGCGCGAAACGTTGGTGGTAAACGGTCAGCAGTGCGTCGTGGGTTGCATCGGAAGAACTGCATAGCGCGTCCGTGACGAGAACCACGCGATAGCCGAAATCGATGGCTCCGAGCACCGTGGCCAGAACGCAAACATCCGTTTCGCCACCGGTGATGACGAGCGTATCGATGCCGCGCTCCACCAGGAAGGCTCTGAGGCGCCCTTCGAACCAGGGCGAGTAGATGTGCTTGTCGATGATCGCCGCTGGCGGGCAGTAGCCGGCTAAAGACGGCAACAGTTCGGTCATTTCAGGCCCGATCGTCTCGATCGTCTGTGAAGCCCAGCGCTCATAATAGCGCTTCCATGTGCCGACGCCCTGCCCCGGCTTCTTGGCTGGCAGGAAGCGTGTAAAGACCGTCTGCGGCGCGCGTCTTTCGACCAGCGTCTCGATCTGCGGGAGAACCCGGGTGATCCAGGGTGTTGCCCATTGAGACGGCTCGGCAAACAGCCGCTGCATATCCACGCAGACATGCATGCATCGATCGCCCAGGGGACCGTATGCCAGCCCCGGCATCGACATCAGTGCGTCTCCGACCGGCCAAGCATTCCCTGACTCCTCATTTTGCCAGCAAAGACACGCAACGCCGCGCGCAAGCACTGGTTCCTGAGATAGCCAACAGGAACCGACGCAAATGACCGGCGTTTTCGCTGTGATGAATGGAGGTGCTCGCATGAGACCGCGCGAGAGGCGTTGGAGCCGCAAGTCAACCGGGGCGCCAAAATGGAACTGAGCGGAGGATGTCTCTGCGGCACGATCCGCTTCCGCGTTGGAAGCGAACCGAGAGTGCATTACTGCCATTGTGATATGTGCCGGCGAGCGACCGGCAGTGCGTTCGCGGTTCTGGCCTGGGTACCTTCCCAAAGCGTGACCTGGACCGATGCGACGCCGACCTATCGCAGGTCTTCGCCGATTGCCTGCAGGGGGTTTTGCTCCGCCTGCGGATCGCCGCTCAGCCTCGCCTATGACGCATCGCCGGGAGAGATCGCGCTTCATGTCGGAACGTTCGACGATCCGGCTCGCCTGGAGCCGCGCTACAATTATGGATCGAGGCAGCGACTTGGCTGGGTTTGCTGCGGAATGGACCTGCCGCACCACGACACCGAGGAGCGATGGTGAAACCATGTCTGAAGGGGAAGCCTGATGAGCATGTTTTACCGGGCGGCCAAGATTGCCGAAGAGGTCCACCAGGCACAGCGCGACAAGACCGGGCGACCTTATATCGAGCACTGTCGCCGTGTCGTTGACGCGGTCGAAACCAAGGATCAGAAGGTCGTCGCCTATCTCCATGACGTCCTGGAAAAGGGCGAAGGCTGGGACCGGACCAGGTTGGAAGAGGCCGGTTTTGGCCCGACGATCACGTCGGCCGTCGACGCCATGTCGCGCAGGGACGGCGAGGATTACTTCGCGTTCGTGCGACGAGCGGCATCGAATCCATTGGCGCTGCCGGTGAAGCGCGCGGATCTGGCGGACAATATCTGGCAGGCACGACAGGCTGGGGCATCAACCGTCAGATACGAGGAGGCACTACGCATCCTTGATGAAGAGTTTCCACGCGGTTAGCAGCTGCCTTGAATTTCAGCTCGCGCCGATGAGAACGGGCAATCTACTCCGTGACGTGGGGCGTATGCCTTCTGTCCTCCGCGGGCTCGACATCGATGCGCGCCTTTTCCGGATCGAATGCACCATGACGTGCAATGGCCCGCGCCGCGGTTTCAGGCGTCTCGTACGCCCACATGAAATCGTCAGCCGAGCTGCCCACGGCATGGACGCGCCAGTAGCTCGCGGTACCTTTCAAAGGGGAGCGGCTGGTGGTGTTCGTTTTTTCGAAAAGGTCAAAATAGATGTCTTCGAAAGGGATATAGAACACGGGCTCATGTCCTTCTTCCTGAAGCACTTTCGCCCGTTCCGTGGCAGCGACTATGGCGTCGGAAAATCGTACCGTCACCGTGCCCGCAAACGGTTCTATGGCCAACTGGCCAGCATGGTGTCTTGAGATTGCGCCTGAAGCTTGCATCCAAATTCTCCCTGGCTGCCGATTGATTGCGAGACCGCATTTCGGTTCGTCATGCATGGAGACGAAATGCGCGGCGATGCGTCAGGTTCCGGTCTTTACTATGGGGTCGATGGGGCCCCTCCTTCAGCGCGTGCCATGGCTATCGAGAAACGCAGCCAACATTCGCGAAACCTGATCAGAAGCCTCACGCGTCGGGAAGTGTCCGATGCCATCCAGCACCACCCGCCTGAAGAACGCGGTGAAATGCTCTTCGAGCCCCTCTGAAGACTGGGCAAACACAACGCGGTCGTCACCACCGTGAAGCGTCAGGATCGGCACCGTGATGATCTTGACCGTTGCTTGCCGGCGGGCGAGTTCGGCATAACGCGGATCGGGCTCGGCCTCTTCCCACCGGACCCGATAGGAATGCAACGTCACATCCGCCCAGTCAGGATTTTCGAACGAGCTCGCAACGCCATCGAAAATGGCGTCGTCGAACCAGCCTGATGGACCCCAGCTGTCCCACTGATACCTGGCGAATTCCTTGCCGTTCTTTCGTACGAACTCGGCGCCCCGTGCGGTCGCCATGAACCATTGATACCAAAATGCTTTCGCCTGTTCGGGCGTCGGCGTTGCTGGTTTGCCTGGTTGCCAGCCGAGGGACAGCGCAGCGCAGCACTTGATGCGGTCCGGAAAAACCGACGCGAGCAGATAGGATATCCGAGCGCCCCAATCATGTCCGACAACTGCAAAGCGGCTGATGCCAAGCGCATCTGCAAAATCCAGCACATCCTGCGCCATCGCGGCAATCTCGCCCGAGCGCATGGTTTCTTTCGACAGGAACGATGTCGGCCCAAAGCCTCGCAACCAAGGGGAAAACGTACGGAAGCCAGCTTCATGAAGGACCGGCGAAATACGAGCGTATGTCGTCGCGTCGTCGGGCCAGCCATGCAGCAGGACAACCGGGGCGCCGTCCTGCGGTCCACCATCGAGATAGGCGACGCGCAGCAGAGGTGTGTCGCAATGTGAGACGGAGTTCATTTGCTCTGAGGCACCGTAGCTGGCTGGTCGCCGCCAGTCGTGGGGCCTGGTCTGGCGGCCTGATCAACCTGTGGGTTCTTGTTGCTGGTGGCTTTCATCGGCTCGGTGTTGTTGTCGCAGGCGCCGAGCGCAAGGGCAGCGGCCAAGACCAGGAATGAAAAGAACCTCTTCATCGAAACCTCCTCTGGTTGATGCCCGGCAAACGAGGTTCCGCCAATTTGGTTGCCCGACCGGGGTCCTCAAGACGCCATGGGATTGCCGATCAACGCTTCGAGCTATTGGAATCGGCCGCAACTGTCGGGTCAGGCAGAACCGGGCCACGTTCAGTCTCCGAACCCTCAGCTTCGATCTCCTGCACGGCCCGATCCCAGTGCTCCTGCTCGCGGCCTACCGGCCGGCCCTCTTGTTCCCAGATTTCATGGGCCCGTCGTTTGATCTTTTCTTCCCTGCTGTCCATGGCTAGATCCTCCAATTCGTCAGTCTCAATTCCGGACCATTTTTTTTGTTCCTCCTCTGTCGGCAACAGCCGCTGCCGGATTTCGGGAAGGCCCTTGTGGATTGCATGGAATGACCGGCTTGGTAAATTTCGTACCGATATTTTTTCGTGACACACCTATGCTCGCAGTTTTATGAATCAGGCTATCGGCCAGCGCCGAGCACGTCCCTCTCCGATCCCACTGCCCGGCGCTCAAAGCCGGATCGCCCGTCGCATCGACATGGCGGGCTGTTGCTTCGATTGGAGGTGACGCTCATGCGGGAATTGCCGAAAGACATCGACGCCGATGTGGTCATCGAAATAAGCAAGCTGCTGGACGACAGCCCGCTTTTCGTCCCGGTGCGGGTTCATGAACTTGCGGCCAGGGTGAGGCAGAGGGTGAAGACCGGCCTGCCAGACCTTTCGATTGAAGAACTGATCGTGGAGATGGCCTCCGTACGTCAGCTGGCCATGGCCTTTGATCTGCCTGGATCGGAGAATGTCGTGCAAATCCCGGTGCGGTATCGCCGCTAGCACTGCGACATCAAACGCTCCATCCGGAGGTCAGAACAAGCGACGCCTCAAACATCTGCGCACCGATCTCATCGCGTACCTTGACGGTTATCTTGACGAAATCGCAGTCGGGCATTTCGTCTTGGGCGACATCCTGCAAAATACGAATTGCTTCCGCTCTGGCTTGTTCCCGGGATTCGAACAGCTGCCCGTCATCGTCGGGTACCGCGCCGTCACCGTTTTGAAGATCAAAATAGTACCGTTTCATTTTTCCTGCCGCGCTGGAACATCTGGCGTTTCAATGATTCCGCTTCATGGTGGTTCCTGCCCGCTGGCCGTGCTGGTGACGACGTGGTCGTTCAACGCACCGCAGGGCGAAGCGCCGATATGAAAAGCACCAGCAACGCCAAGGCGTTGAGGCCTGCGGCGATGGCATGCGAATACTCCCATTGGCGCCGCAGCAGCTCCCAGTTTTCAGGGAGGACAGTCCAGTTCCGGGTCGCCTGATTGATTGGATAGGTCAGCGTCCAGAAGGCAAACTGCGTGGCGCCGATGCTTAGAAAGGCGACAACAACCAAGCCGAAAGATGCGCTCGCTCGATAGAGCAGGATCGCCAGGGCGGCCGTGGAGAGCAATGCTCCCAGCACCACGATGCCGAACAGGCTCCATCCATCATAGGCGCGCTGCGCAGCCAGATAGTTTGGCCCGTCGAGCTTCATCTTGTTGAACATGGCGAAGAAATGCGCGGCGGCCGGAGCGAAAGCCAGTGCAACGAAAATGAAGCTGACCACTCTCAGACTATAGATTGCCATGTCGGTCTCCTCTCAGGAGACAGCTAGGGCAATCGCCAAGGTTGAAAAGGTCGCTTTAACGGCGGCTTCCGCCCGCGATCGTATGATCTCAAGCGGGGTCGTTTTTTAGCACTCACGCATCTATCTCGGAACATTTTTTTTGGGTGCTGGTTCTACCCAGTGAAGGGACGAACCTTACCCAGGGAGATTTCCCATGAAACGTGTTCTCATTACCAGCATGCTGGCCATCGGGCTCGGCTGTGGAACGGCGGTGGCTCAGACACAACAGACCGAAAGCCAATCTGGCGCAGACGCCAACTGCGCTTCCGGGCAGGCTGACTGCCAGAACGGCTCCAAGATGGGCGAGCAGGCCCAGGGCAAAGCCAAGCTGAAGACCGACGAGCAGGCTCAGGGCAAGGCCGGCACCACCACCGACCAGCAGGCCCAGGGCAAGGCCAAGCTGAAGACCGATGAGCAGGCTCAGGGCAAGGCCAGCACCACCGACCAGCAGGCCCAGGGCAAAGCCAAGCTGAAGACTGACGAGCAGGCTCAGGGCAAGGCCGGCACCACCACCGACCAGCAGGCCCAGGGCAAGACCAAGATGCAGACCGACGAGCAGGCTCAGGGCAAGACCGGCACCACCACCGACCAGCAGGCCCAGGGCAAGGCCTCGACACAGGATACGACGTCGACCGGTTCCATCAACAACGTGACGGTGGAGCAGAAAACCCAAGTCACTCAGATTATCCGGGAGACGAAGGTCGAGCCTGTGTCCAATGTCAATTTTGACATCAGCGTCGGCGTCGAAGTTCCGCGGCACAAGGTCAGGCTGCATCGGCTGCCGGCTCGTATCGTCAAGATCGTTCCCGCTTACGAAAGCTACGAGTATTTCGTGCTTGCGGACGGTCGGATCGTCATCGTTGATCCGGATACGTTCAAGATCGTGCTGATTTTGACCTGATATGTCCGACGAGTGGTCCGCCCTCCAGAGGGCGGACCGTCATTGCCGGACTGCTATGGATTCAAAGCAACTCCGGAGAGAACCGCAAGCGGCAGGTGATACAATCCTGCCACCGCATGGCGGACTCGGCTAGAGACGGCCGAGCACAACCAGGATTATGACTATAAGCAGCAGAAGACCGAGGCCGCCGCCCCCGTAATAGCCGGTGCCGTAGAATGGCCCGCCGCCAAGTCCACTAAAGCCGCCAAGCAATGCGATAATCAGAATGATGATAAGAATTGTGCCGAGACCCATGACTTGCTCTCCTGTTTGCGGCTTCGCGCCGTGTAGACGGAGCGGCGGTCGCCGGCTGATGAGAATATGAACTCGCTACAAGCCTTCCTGTTCCCGATTGAGACCTCATCGACGCTGCAAGGTCTGGCCGCTCAAAGTTGTTTAGGCGAACAAAGGTCATCCCGAGACGCCCGAGTAGCCCCGGTCTTTCAGCAATCCAGCGAGATGGGCGGCGTTTGAGGCTGCCATTTCGATCGCACCCGAGACTTTTTCCGGAGTTGCCGGCAGGTCGACATAGTTGACGTCCTCCATCGCCTCGCCAACCCAGTAGACCCCGCCATTGGCCGGGATGGTGAAGCCGACATCGTTCAATGCCTGAAAGCATTCCGCGTGGCAGTGATGCGCACCGTCCTCATTACCGACGATGGCCACCAGGGCCACCTTTCCTGCTGCCGGCATTCGCCCTCTGTCATCCGTCTCCTCGAGAAAGGCATCCATCCGCTCCAGGACGCGCTTGGCCACACTCGAGGGCTGGCCAAGCCAGATCGGAAGCCCGAGCACGAAGATGTCGGCCGCCAGTATCTTCTTTCTGAGTTTCGGCCAATCGTCGCCCTCGCCCATGTCGGAGAGCACGCCGGGCTTGATATCGTGGCTGAGCGCACGCACGATCTCGCCCTTCACATCGTATTGCATCAACGCCGCCAGGACATCGGCGAGCAACCGATCGGTGGAGGATTTTTCCCTGTCGTTCGAAGCTTTGAGCGAGCAATTGAGTGCGAAGGCCGTAAGCGGCATGTGAATCTCCCTGCATTGTCCTAATTGCAAACCGCCGCGACGACTTCGCGACTGCCCATTCGCCCGTTGCGGGATCGCCCGGCATTCTAACGCCAGGGTTAAATGCTTGTTCCGCAGGCGGACCAACAGGGCCGGTGGATGGCCCCCTCCTCCTACTTGGTGACGGTCGAGCCGGCTCAGAAAGCGGGCTGGTCCTTGAGCACAGACGTTGGAGAACGGACAGCGGCGAGCGACGCAGACTGAACTGGTGCGGCAACCTATTCGTTCGCTCTTCGTTTTCTTCTGAGTTCCCGAAAATGGATAGACGATGCTCGTCCAGACCCTCGAAGCAGGCGATATGCAGCTGGCGGTATCCACGGCCGGCGATCCGCGCCGACCGGCCTTGATCCTTCTGCACGGCTGGCCCCATTCCCGGAAAATCTATGATGGTGTGCTCGATGAACTCGGCACGCGATACTTTACGCTGGCTTTCGATCTTCCGGAGATCGGTGAATCGCGTGGCACTCCGCCGTCGGCGGAAAAGAAGGTTCTTGCCGATATTGTGATTTCAGCCGCCGAGGCGCTTGGGGCCAAATCCATCGTCGTTGCAGGCTTCGATGTGGGCGGCATGATTGCCTTCGCTGCTGCTCGCCATCATGGCGGTCGCATCGTCGGCGCGGTGCCGATGAATACGGTTATCCCCGGCCTTCATCCATGGACGAAGGTAGTCGCAAACCCGAGCATCTGGCACTTTGCGTTTCATGCGGTGCCTGAGTTGCCGGAGTTGCTGGTGACGGGCCATCAACGCGCCTACTTCGATTTTTTCTTCGATCTGCTCGCCGGCCGTCCCGAAGCATTGACCAATGAAATGCGGGAGACGTTGACGCAGGCCTATGCGAGGCCGGAGGCACTTAAGGCCGGCTTTGATTGGTATCGCGCGTTCAAGCAGGATGCCGAGGCCAATGCCCCGGCGCGCATCGAAGTTCCGATCCTTTATATCCGCGGCGACGCGGATTTTGGATCGATCGACGATTACCTCGAAGGTCTAAGGATGTCTGGCGCAAAGAACCTGCAAGGTCACATGATCGCCAACTGCGGCGAATTCCTGCCGATCGAGGCACCGGCAGAATTCGTCAAGGCGCTGGTGGAATTCGCACCGAGATAGTGAAGCGATCAGCGTTATGCAGGTGCCTACTGGCTCGTGGAAGTTACGCGCCAGACCGTGTTCCCGACATCGTCGGCGATCAGCAGCGCGCCGGATTTGTCGACGGCAACGCCGACGGGCCGCCCGTGCGCCTTGTTGTCCTTGCCGAGGAAACCGGTGACGACGTCCTGCGGCTTGCCATCTGGATGACCGTCTTTGAACGGCACGAAAACGACCTTGTAGCCGTTGAAGCTCTTGCGGTTCCAGCTACCATGCTCGCCAACAAAGGCGCCGTTGCGATAGAGCTCCGGCAGATTGGTTCCAGTGTAGAACGTCAAGCCCAGAGGTGCGACGTGGGAACTCAAGGCATAGTCGGGAGGGATCGCCTTGGCGACGAGGTCCGGCCGCTGCGGCATCACGCGCGGGTCGACATGCTGACCATAGTAGCTGTACGGCCAACCATAGAACGCGCCGTCCTTGACCGAGGTCATGTAGTCGGGAACCAGGTTAGGACCGAGCTCGTCGCGCTCGTTGATCACAGCCCACAGCGCGCCGCTCTGCGGCTCCCAACTCAGCCCGTTGGGATTGCGCAGGCCGCTCGCGAAAATACGATAGCGGCCAGTGGCCCTGTCGACTTCCCAGATGGCGGCCCGGTCCTTTTCCGCCTGGATGCCGTTCTCGGTGATGTTGCTGTTGGATCCGATGCCGACATACAGCCGAGACCCGTCGGGGCTGGCCACGAGAGACTTTGTCCAGTGGTGATCGATAGGTCCGCCGGGCAATGGCGTCAGCACGGCGCCCGGCGCGGTGATCTTGGTGTCGCCCGACGTGTAGGGATAACGCACGATGGCGTCGGTGTTGGCGACGTAGAGATCGTTGCCGACCAGGGCCACGCCAAAGGGCGAATTGAGATGATCGAGGAAGACCTCCTGGACATCGGGCAGACCATCGCCGTTCGTATCCCGCAGCAGGGTGATACGGTTGCTTCCTTCGGTGCCGCCGCCCGAGGTCGCCATCGACTCGATCCAGCCCATGATCAGGTCTTTCGGCCGCTTGATCGCGGCACCGGGCGGCGCCACGGATTCGACCACCAGGACGTCACCATTCGGCAATGTGTAAAGCGAGCGCGGATGCCTCAAGCCCTTGGCAAAGGCCTGGATTTGCAAACCCTTGGCGACGGTCGGCTCCTCGTCTTGTTTCCAACCGACGACCGACGCGACATGCATGGGCGGCACCAGATACTGAATAGGTTCAGGCAGCGTCGGGTTTGCTCCGACCTGATCGGTGGGATCCGGTTCGTTATCGCTGCATGCGGGCAGCGCCAAAATCGATCCGAACAGCAGACCGAGGCTCGCGATACGCCGGATATGTCTGGCGGAGACATTCATTCGACCACCTCCACTTGAGTGTGGCCGGAACTCCATCCCAGCAGTCCCAGCAAGAGGATAACGATCACGGCGACGGCGGACAGGATGAGCCCCGTCGGCACGACCGAGGTCCAGGCATCACGGCTGTGCACCAGTGCGTTGAAGAGCGATATGACGAGCACGACGAGGCTGCCAAGGAGATATGGCCATGCAGGCCCGGCTTGACGGGCAAGTCGGCCGGTAGACAAATCGACAAGTGCTGCAAGGACCGCGAGCACGCCTACAACCAGGCCGGCAAGGAGCAGCCAGGCGGAAAAATCTGCCCACATCATTTCAGCGCTTCGCCAATAGGCAACGTCGGTCAGCAATGTGCCGACGAAACATGCGTTTGCGACCGCCATCGGCGTTTTATGGAACGGACGCCTGGCTGCCACCAACACGGATCGGGCACGGGCCATGGACATTCTCCACCTTTGAAGCTGTACCTGTCCTCCAAACCAACTTGTGGTTGGGAGGTTCCCGGAACCGTTTTGCGTTCAAGAACTCGTGATGGCGCTGGCAATGGCACAGAACGGCTCGGCGCGCGATGCTCATGCGGAGTTGACGCGCAATGTCCTCAAGGTGATCGAGTAGCGGTGCAGGTCAACCGCCGGAATGCTGTGCTCCCATTCCATGCGCGATGGTCCGGTCATGAGATACGCCGACCTTGGTTCGACGACGATGGTCCGGCGGTCCCATTTGGTGCCATTCTTCCGCCGGAGCCGGAAGCTGCAAGGCGCCAGCAACGAAACACCCGCAACGTCTTCGAAATGAGGCTTGTCTCGATGCCAGCCGATGCCGGCGCCGGGCCGGTATTCGTTGATCAACACTTGCGCGAAGGCGTTGGCGGGCCGGCCTGCCAACGCTGCGATCTTGTCGCGCAGGGACAGCAGGAAGTCAGGGATCGGCGGCGCCTCGACGACCTGGCGTCTGTCGTAGTCGTAACGCAGGCCAAAACCGACGACGCGCCGGTTTGCCAGATGGCCATGGAAATCGAACGCCTCGAACGGCAGGCCTTCCAGATGCCGGGCGAGTTCCGTTTCTTCTTGCGCCGTGATCAACTCGGGCTGATAGAAGAAACCTTCCGGCAGGTCGTCGGCAGCACCAAAGAGATCGTGCTGAAGCCCGGATGAGCCGGAGTCGAGTGTTTTCGATTTGGGTGTCGCCATCCCAGCTAAGATGGTGAAGGCCAGCCCGCCTGGCAATATCGGAACCTGGCCAGCCAATCTGCACCCACCCTGCGGACGTCACCCCAACGACGGACAGGGCCTGCCAATCCGGACTTTATCGAGGGACTGTATTCAACTCAGGATTTCGCGAGCATGCCTTGAACGCGACCGAGGGAGTTGCGTGCATGTACGTACGGTTCTTACCAAACCGTGAGCCTTCGTTGCCAGTTGCCTGTCGGCAACTAGATTGGCAACGCGGCATCCCCAAAACATGCCGCAGTGGCCGGCGCGGGTTTAGGCAACGGTGTCTCACCGGCATCATCGCGCCGGCCACTCGAAATGTCCTGTTGTCGGCTCAGTGGCGGAGAAGCCTCCGTTGGCCCGGCGCGCTCAAACGAGAGGCCGCTCCTGCCTCGCGGGATGCTTCGAGCCCAAATCTCCGACCAGCCGGCGGTACTGGGTTTCGGGTGGACCGTAAGAATCTCGCGCCAACGTCATGAGACCGTCTCGATCGCGGATCGTAATCTCTCCGCGGCGCGCTCGGATATAACCATAACTTTCGATCATCTGGAGGCCGACGGTAACCCCCGGACGCCTCACACCAAGCATGATGGACAGAAATTCATGGGTTATCATAAGCCTGTCGCCGACAGTGCGGTCGCTGCACATCAAAAGCCATCTCGCCAGTCGAACTTCCAGGCTCTGCCGCGCGTTGATCGATGCCGTATAGCTTGTCTGAACATGGAAATATTGGACATAGCGCAACAGGAACGACCGCAATGTAGGGCTGTCCTCCAGGGCTTCGACGAAGGGGGCAGCCTCTATCCGGAGAGCCTCGCATGTCGACTGGACGTAACAATCAAAGTTGGCCTGGTCGTCCCCCATGACCAGGGCCGAACCGGTCATTCCTTCGAACCCGATGATTCCGACTTCGGCTTCGGTCGCAGGCGAAGTCCTCGCCACTACCGAGGCCAGCCCGCTTTCCAGAAAATAGACGGCTTCGATCTTCTGCCCCGCGGTCTCCAGCGGCGCGCGCAACTCAAGAAAAACACTCGCCAGATGCGGACGTAGCCGCGCGAAATCGTCCGCGCTCATCCGGCGAAGCAATTCGCTCTTGGCTTGCAGTGTCTGGTAATCCACGAGACTCTTTTCCCTTGGGCAAGAGCACTGGGATCTCTTAGCCGGCCGCGCCCGTCGAACGAGCGGACGGTAACGAACCATAGACTTCGTCTCGCGCAGCACTAGACGGGCGGGCGCGTTGGTATGAAACCGACAGTTACTGCTGAAGACTCGAAGGCCTTGTTGGCTGACTATCTTTCGCCAGCAAACGAGCCTCCCGCAGGATAGAGGCGCGATCGAACCCGAGGAGCGATATGATTTCGCGTATCTGTTGTTCAGTGGCGCCTGTATCCCGCGCCAGCGCGGTCATCGCGCCCACTGGCAGACCGGGGTGCTCGGGCTCTTTCGCCGTGCAACACCATGCCTCGTGATGGGCAAGAGCGATGGTCACTCCCAAGCGTCAGCGCCCCAACTGTGCTGCTGACGATTTCCTTTTGTACGCTTCCGTACGGAGCTTTGCGAGTCAATTCGGACGGAGGCTGAGTTGAGGCTTCTAGAGTCCTTGCGTCGTCCGTCCGTCGCCCCCGGAATTGTTCGGAACGATTGCTCGGCTGAGAGGTTCAAATATTCCACCCAACAGGAGTCTCGAAAGATGGATCACACCAACCACGTACGCCTCACAAGCACCGAACTGACACCAGACATTCTCGAAGACGCCACGATTTACGACGCAGACGACAACAAAGTCGGCAGCGTTTCGCATGTGCACGGCTCAGGAGCCGCCAGTCAGGTCGTCATCGATGTCGGCGGCTTTCTCGGCATTGGCGCCAAGCCGGTGGCCGTTCCCGCAAGCCAGTTGGAATTCATGCGCGATGAAGACGGCGACGTTCACGCGGTGACGAACTGGACCAAGGATCAGCTCAAGAGCATGCCCGAGCATCACGATGCATGATTTCAAGGACTTCACCTTGAACGGGAGCGGCCACTCGGCCGCTCTCTCTTAGGCGCAACAGGGTGGACAGACGATGCGGCGCGAAACCGGAGCCTGCTTCTGCGGAGGGATCGCCGCAGCCCTGGACGGAGAGCCTTTCTGGATATGCTACGATCACGACGACGATTGCCGCCGGGCCATCGGAAGTCCGCTGACGATCTGGGTTGGTTACCGGCCGAAGCAATTTCAGCTCCTTAGAGGGACGCCGAAGGCCTTTTCCCAAACGCCAGGCGTCACCCGCACGTTCTGCCCAGACTGTGGAAGCTCGATAGGCTATAGCGACGAAGGCCTGCCGGACGAGTTCTATGTGACGATCGGCTTCTTTGACAACCCTGAAGGGTTTCGGCCGCAAGCCCATGCCTATTGGGACCTGAGGCTGCCGTGGATCGAGTTTGATGACAGCCTGCCACGCATCGACCGATATTCAAGGAAGCGCGACCCGAAGTTCGGCAACCCGCGCGACCGGTAGTCGGGGTGCGTGACGCCAGGATATCGGCGGAACCTGACGATCGCTAACGGGTTATTCGGGCAGACCTGTCGGGTGCGACCATGCCATCGACCGTGATCCGAAATGCGCAATACGATCCCGCCACCAGGATCCTGTCGGTCTGGTTTGTGCCGAGCGGCAGACGCTACGAATATGAGGATGTTGCACCGGCAACTTATGCCGCTTTCACCAAAGCTTCCTCAAAAGGCCGCTTCTTCAATGAGTTCATCCGCGACCGCCATCGGTACCGCCGCGTGGCGTGACAAGTTTGGACATGAGCAGGCGATGCACGGAACCTGACCGGCATCGTCTCGTTGACGTCTCGTCATCGAAGCAAGCCAGGCAACGACAGTGTTCATCTGGACATGCTCAGGTGTTCGCACCGGCAAAGATCGATCGGAAAAGGCTTCAAGGGAGTTCAAGAGCCATGACGGCCAAGAAGCAGAAGACCGAAAGCAAGGACAAGAAGGCATTGCGCTTGGCAGAGACCACCGACGTCTCACCCAAGCAAGCCAAGGAGCTCATGCAAAAGCATGGCAAGGACAACCCCAAGGTCGAGAAGGAAGCCAGAAACTTCAAGGCGGAAGGATAGGATCCGCATGAGGCGACCTGTATGGCCCCTGCAGGTGATCGGCCAGGAAATTCGGGATTAAGGGGGTGCCCCGGCCTTTTCGGCCGCGAGCGCAAAAGGAAAGCGCAGCACCAGGTTGCGGTTCTCGTCAAAAATCTCGAAGGTCAATCCGGTACGCAGCGGCCTGCCATGCAGCAGCTCTTCGGCAAGGATTTCCTTCGCCGACGCCATCGCGTTTTCCTCAGCGCTCGCGAGATCAGAAAATTCCTGGCCCTCGGGATCCTCCTGCAAGCTTCCGCTCTCATCTCGAAGGTCGAAAAAGTACCTGGACATGCCGACTGAACTCCTGCTCATCGCGACGGTGGCATCGGAAGCGCCAGCCTCAGACTTCAGTGCCTGATGTCCCCGGATTGTCGAATAGCACAGCGAGGCCATGCTCGATGGCGCAGGCCGCTATCAGATCATCGAAGGCCTTTCCGGAAAGCGGGCAACTTGGCATCACCTCTCGAATTGCGGTCCCGGCCTTGGCGGTAGAGATCACATCGTGGCGTTTCTTGCGTGTCTCGACATATTGCTCGACCAGGATTTTCAGGCGCCTCACCGCAACGTCGTCCGTAAACATGGATTCCTCAGCCAATGCCTGAAGTAAGGCTGTCGGCCTGATCATCGGCCGACGATCTCGGGTTAGCCGGGATTGCTCGCACAATATTTCTATGGGCAGTTGGTTCCCCCGACCGCTTGCTTGGTAATTTTCGTACAGGGAATACCCTTGCCCGCGCTTTCATCGGGCCGAACCGACAGCCGATTTTCCGATGCCGAGGCGAGCGTTCAGGCTTGCATCACCATGCGGCTGTGACGTGCAACGACACTTTCCTCATCGGTCGCAATCACCCGTACTTCCACCTTGCTCTCGGGACGACTGAGGATCTCGGCGTGGGTGTTGTTGGCGCGATCTTCAAGCACCACGCCAAGCCAGGTCAATTTTTCGCATATGGCCTTGCGGATGGTCGCGGACCGTTCGCCGATGCCGGCGGTGAACACCAGGCATTCAAGGCCACCCATCGTGTTTGCAAGCGCCGCGGCCTCTCTCGCGGCGCGAAAGGCGAAAAGCGCCATCGCCTCTTGCGCGCGAGGATCATTGCTCGCTTCGAGCGTCCTCATGTCGCCGGAGATACCGGATACGCCGAGCAGGCCCGACTTCTCGTAGAGCATCGCCTGCAGTTCTTCCGCCGCGATGCCTCTTTCCAGCAGGAAATACAACAGCACGCCGGGATCGATGGCGCCGCACCGCGTGCCCATGACGAGGCCATCCAGGGCCGAAAAACCCATCGTGGTATCGATGCTTTTGCCCCCGTGCAGGGCGCAAAGACTTGCCCCATTGCCGAGATGGGCGACGATCGTGTGTTTCGCCGCGAAAATTGGCGATATCTCGCTGAGCCGCCCGGCGATGTATTCATAGGAGAGACCGTGGAACCCGTAGCGGCGCAAGCCTTGCTCTTCATACTGGCGCGGAAGGGCAAAGCGCCGCACGAGCGGATCGATCGTCTGGTGGAAAGCGGTGTCGAAACAGCCAACCTGTGGCAGGTCCGGTTGCAAGGCGGCTATTGCACGGACGGGCGCGAGACTGCGAGGCTGATGCAGCGGAGCAAGCGGCGTAAGTTTGTCGATGGCGTCGATGATGTCTGGGGTCAGACGGACAGGTTCGATGAACTCGCTTCCGCCATGCACGATGCGATGGCCGGCGCAGATCAGGTTTCTTTCCCCAATTTCGCCCTGCACCCAATTCAGCATCTCGCCTATGGCCGCGTCACGCCGCTTGTCGGCGGTGAGCGGCCGATCGCACTGCACCGTTCCGTCGGCCGCTTTTGCGCGCAGTGTGGGTTTGTCGCCCAGGTCCAGCGTGCCGCGTGAAACGAGTTGCATATCCCGTGATGAGACAAGATCGTAAAGCGCGAACTTGATGCTGGACGAGCCGGCATTCAGCGCCAGGATCGACCGACGCATCATTGGCGCCCCTTTGTCGCGGCTTTGTCGGGCCAGCTCCATTTCTGGATTTCGGGCATGTCTTCGCCGTGCTCGCGCACATAGGCCTTGTGCTTCGCCAACCTGCCGTGGAGTTCGCCGGCAAGCCCTTCGGCCCTTTCGGCCAGTCCCGGCACGCGTTCGATGGCGGCGAGCGCGAGATGGTAGCGGTCGAGTTCATTGAGCACCACCATGTCGAATGGCGTCGTCGTGGTGCCCTCCTCGCGGAAGCCATGCACATGCATGTTGTCATGGTTGGCGCGGCGGTATGTCAGGCGATGAATGAGATAGGGATAGCCGTGATAGGCGAAGATGACGGGCCGTGTTTTCGTGAACAACGCGTCGAAGTCCCCGTCGGGCAGGCCGTGCGGATGCTCCGTGTTCGACTGCAATGTCATCAGGTCGACAACATTGACGACGCGGATTTTCAGGTCGGGGATCGCGGAGCGCAGAATGTCTGTCGCGGCCAGTGTTTCCAGGGTCGGCACATCGCCGGCGCAGGCCATGACCACATCGGGCTCCTCGTGCTGAGCAACCGTGCCGGCCCATTCCCAGATGCCCGCTCCAGCTTTGCAATGCGCTCCGGCTTCTTCAATGGACAGCCATTGCGGTCCCGGCTGCTTGCCGGCGGTGATGACATTGATGCGGTTATAGGTTCTCAGGCAATGATCGGTGATCCACAACAGGGTGTTGGCGTCCGGCGGGAAATAGAGCCTTACCGTGTCGGCCTTCTTGTTGGCGACCAGATCGGCAAAGCCCGGATCCTGATGGCTGAAACCATTGTGATCCTGCCGCCAGACATGCGAGGTCAAAAGGTAATTGAGCGAGGCGATCGGCTTGCGCCAAGCGAGCTCGCCGGAGGTCTTCAGCCATTTGGCATGCTGGTTGACCATCGAATCGACGATATGAATGAAGGCCTCATAGCATGAAAACAGGCCATGGCGGCCGGTGAGCAGATAGCCTTCAAGCCAGCCCTGGCAGAGATGCTCGCTCAGCACTTCCATGACGCGACCATCACGGGAAAGATGGACGTCATAGGGCTCGATGCGCTCCATCCAGATCCGATCGGTGACCTCGAACACGTCGTCGAGGCGGTTGGAGGATGTCTCGTCCGGCCCCATCAGGCGGAAGTTTCGCGCCTCGGCATTGAGGCGGAACACCTCGCGAAGATAGCTTCCGCAAATCCGCGTCGCCTCGGCAATGACGCCACCTGGACGCGGCACTTCCAGCGCCAGGCTTTTCCAATCTGGAAGCATCAGATCGCGCTTCAGCAGGCCGCCATTTGCGTACGGGCTTGCGCCCATGCGCCTTGTCCCTGTCGGGGCAAGTGCCGCAAGCTCCGGCAACAGGTGCCCGCTTTCGTCGAACAGCTCTCCCGGCTCGTAGCTTCGCATCCAGTTTTCGAGGATCTTGCGGTGCTCCTCATTCCCTCGAGCGTTCGATACCGGCACTTGATGCGAGCGCCAGAAACCCTCGACTTTTTCGCCATCGACCTCCTTCGGCCCGGTCCATCCCTTGGGGCTGCGCAGCACGATCATCGGCCATTTCGGGCGTTGACCATGCCATCCCGGAGCCCGTGCCTGCTCCTGAATGGAACGGATGCGATCGAGCACCGTGTCGAGCGTCGCGGCCATGGACCGGTGCATGGCAAGCGGCTCGTGGCCTTCGACGAAGAACGGTTCGTAGCCATAGCCGGCGAAAAGGTCTCGCAATTCCTGATCGTCCATGCGGCCGAGGATCGTCGGATTGGCGATCTTGTAGCCGTTTAGATGCAGGATCGGCAGGACGGCGCCGTCCGACGCTGGGTTCAGGAACTTGTTGGAATGCCATGCCGCCGCCAGCGGACCGGTCTCGGCTTCGCCGTCACCAACGACGCAGGCAACCACCAGACCCGGATTGTCGAAGGCCGCACCGAAGGCATGAACCAATGCATATCCCAATTCGCCGCCTTCATGGATGGAGCCTGGCGTCTCGGGCGCGGCATGGCTTGGCACGCCACCGGGAAAGGAAAACTGCCGGAACAGTTTCCTGAGGCCGTCTTCGCCCTGCCCGATATCGGGATAGATCTCGCTATAGGTGCCCTCGAGCCATGTGTTGGCGACCATTGCGGGACCGCCATGGCCCGGGCCGCAGATAAACAGAACATCGAGGTCGCGTTCGCGGATAACGCGGTTCAGATGCAGGTAGAGAAAATTCAGGCCCGGCGTCGTGCCCCAATGGCCAAGTAACCGAGGCTTGACGTGCTCGGCCTTCAACGGTTCGCGCAACAGCGGATTGTCGAGCAGATAGATCTGGCCGACCGAGATGTAATTCGCGGCGCGCCAGTAACGGTCCATGAGGTCGATCCGTTCGTGGCCGATAGCCTGCGGCGTCGCGGCAGCCTTGTCGTTCATCGACATCTCCAGCTTTCGGTTCGCTGGTGATAACTGGGGCATCTTTGCGCTTGAGCAACCCCCGACTGCCGCCGTCCGGGACAGTGTCGCGATCCGAGCGGCCAAGAGACCGGTCGCTATCCCGCTGGAGCGAGCGGCTCTGTCCGCAAATAGGCGGGAACCTTGAAGTCCTCCAGCGGTTAGAAACTGGAATCGCGAAGGCCAGGTTCAAGGCAGCTACCGCGAAGGACAACCTCGAAGCGTTGCACCAAAGGGAGCTAAAAAATGCTCGATCTTCCTCGTGCCCGTGATCGAATGGTCAATATCCACGTCGGCCGGCGTGGCATCCATGACCGTGAAATTCTGCAGGCGATGCGCGAAGTTCCACGCGAGGCCTTCGTAGAACCCGGTTTCGAGGAATTTGCTTATGAAGACACGCCGCTGCCGATCGCCGACGGCCAGACCATATCGCAACCCTATATCGTCGCATTCATGATCGAAATGGCGGACGTCAAACCGGGTGACCACGTGCTCGAAATCGGCACCGGCTCGGGTTACGCCGCCGCGGTGATGAGCCGGATCGTCGAACAGGTCTACACCATAGAGCGTCATCCCGGTTTGGCAGAAACGGCGAAACGGCGGTTTGAAAAACTCGGCTATCGAAACATCGAGGTCCGGACAGGCGATGGCACCAAGGGCTGGCCGCAGGCGGCGCCGTTCGATGCCATCGTGGTGACAGCCAGCGGTCCCGGCGCACCGCTCGCCCTTCAGGAGCAACTCGATGTCGGCGGCAGGCTCGTCATTCCGGTCGGCAACGACCCCGATTTGCAACGCCTGCTCAAAGTCACCCGGACAGGTGCCGCAACCTACAGCGAGGAGGATTTCGGCGGCGTGCGCTTCGTCCCTCTCATCGGCGAGCAGGGTTGGTCGGAAAACGGCACCGTCACCAAGGTCGGTCGTCCACTTCGACATCCGCATCCAATCAGCCTGCCCGATATGATCGCGGCCGCGGCTGAACCGCTGCCCGATTTCGACGATCCGGCCTTCGGCGCATTGTTCGATCGGTTCGCCGACCGGCGCGTCGTTCTGCTTGGCGAGGCAAGCCATGGCACGTCCGAGTTCTACAGGGCGCGCGCGGCGATCACCCGCAGGCTTATCGAACGGCACGGCTTCACCATCGTCGCGGTCGAGGCGGACTGGCCCGATGCGGCGGCGATCGACCGCTACGTTCGCCATCGTCGGCCGCGAACAGGCGCCGGTGCGCCATTCCAGCGGTTTCCGACGTGGATGTGGCGCAACACCGATGTCGCGGCCTTCTCCGACTGGATGCGCCGTCGCAACGAGAAGCTAGAACCTTCGGAGCAAGCAGGGTTCTACGGCCTGGACATCTACAATATGAGCGGGTCCATAGGCGCGGTCCTCGACTATCTCGACCGGGTCGATCCCCAGGCAGCCAAGATTGCACGCGAACGGTATGGTTGCCTGACGCCCTGGCAACACGAACCGTCTACCTACGGCCGTGCGGTGCTCACCGCCGGCTATAAAAAATGCGAGAAAGCCGTGCTGGAACAATGCCGGGACTTGCTCGCCAGACAACTCGATTATGCAAAACAGGACGGAACCGACTTTCTCGACGCCAGTCAGAATGCTCGGCTGATCGCGTCCGCCGAACACTACTACCGGATCATGTACTATGGCGGTGCGGAGTCCTGGAACCTGCGCGACACCCACATGTTCGAGACCTTGGAACATTTGTTGGACGCCGGCGGCCCCAACTCCAAGGCGGTGGTGTGGGCGCACAATTCCCATATCGGCGATGCCCGCTTTACCGAGATGGGTGTCGTCAGGGACGAACTGAACATCGGTCAGCTCTGCCGGCAGCGTTTCGGCGATGAGGCAGCGCTAATCGGTATGGGCACGCATTCCGGCACTGTAGCGGCCGCAAGCGACTGGGATGGCGAAATGGAGGTGAAGCAGGTTCGCGCGTCGCACGCCGACAGCTACGAACGGCTTTGCCACGATTCTCTCGTGTCGCGGTTCCTGCTCGACCTCGGGCGCGACAAGACGCTGCGTGAGCGGCTGCTGGAACGCAGGCTGGAGCGATTCATCGGGGTAATCTACCGGCCGGAAACCGAGCTGGGCAGCCACTATGCGGACGCTTCCCTGCCCCAGCAGTTCGACGCGTTCCTATGGTTCGACAAAACCGCGGCAGTGACGCCGCTTGGCCCGGAGCATGCAAGAACCGGCGTTCCCGACACCTATCCATTCGGGCTCTAACCGGCGCGCGCGGCGAGCCGATGAAGCAGAGCACTGGAACCGGAACGGCCCATCTGGCTTGCATTTTTAAACTGAAATCCCGTCGAAGGAGTTTTCTCATGACCGGAACCAAACATCCGAAATGGAAAAAACCGAGCGATGCCGACTTGGCGAACAATCCTGGTATCGGGACTTCCAAGGGAACGATCAAGGAAGGCGAAGAGTTCGAGCTTGAAGGCGAGAACACGGTCGAAGGCGATGTCGAGAACGACACGACCGCTGCTGGCGGGATCGATCCAAGACAAAAGATGCGGACCAACAAATAGCATGCCGTTGGCATCGCTGCGATCAACTTCCCCGGAAGGAGTGAACCATGCCACTTGCCCTCAGCAGCGCCGCCTTTGCCGAAGGCGGACCAATTCCCGAAAGATATACACGAGACGGCAAAAACGTATCGCCGCCGCTGAAATGGTCTGGAGTACCGGACGACGCCAAAAGCCTCGTTCTCGTCGTTCAGGATCCTGATGCGCCGAGCGGAACGTTTGGTCATTGGGCGGTATTCAACATCTCCGCGGAGACAAGGGAACTTCCCGAGGCGGAAAGCGGCAAGCCAGGTCCCGGTGCCCTTAGGCAAGCAACAAATGATTTTGGCAACGCCTATTACGACGGCCCTGAACCCCCGGTCGGACATGGCGTCCACCATTACCATTTCCGGCTGGCCGCGCTCGACACGCCGAGCCTTGCCATTCCGGCCAGCGCAGGCGTCGAGCGCATCTGGCGGGAGGCGCAGAAACACTCGCTCGAGCAGGCAGAACTCATCGGAACCTACGAACGCAATCCGTAAGTTGATGACCGAGGTGGCATTACCCTGCTGCTGCGCGGAACGGTTCTCCTCCTTGCCGGTTGTCTGGGAAAGGAGATGCCGCCATGTTTGGAGATATCATGTGGTTGGTCGTCGTTGCCGGCGGCCCATTGTTGCTGATCGTGCTGTTGGCCTATTCAGTTATCGCACGCCGCCGGCGTGGGCCCGCTGAACGAAGGGAAAGCGACCGGGCGACCGACCGGCTATACCAGGACAAGCGTTGATCCGCATCGCAAGATATCCGATCGGAAGACATCCAATCGGCAAGACATCCAATCGGCAAGACAGGGGATCGTAAGCCGCAGCGGGCGACGACGATCCCCAACTGGGTCAGCGCATTATCCTTTGCCGCAACCACGCAAAGAACCTGCCGCTGACGGCTGAGCGGACTCGCGTCGCAGCCCAGCGCGCTTTCATGGTTGAGCCGACGTGGCAATCGCAGACGATGTCGTGCAACTGCCAGTCGTTCAGCTCGAAAAAGCGCTTTGCCTCGCCGTAGGTATCGTCTTTCAAACCCGATGCGCGCAGCACTGGATCTTCGAAAGCAACCGAAATTGCGGTTCCCTCGCCCCGCATCATTGCACGTGCTTCGGGGTGCAGATGTTCGGTGCCTGCAAACGCGCCAAGGCATCGCTCGGGATTACGCTCCAGCAGTTCAGCCCAGCGCTCTATGCGCTGATTTCGTGTCATTGCGGAATATGCAGCCGACGATTCAATCTTGGCGACGGCATGCAGTTGGTCGAGTGTTTGATGTTTCATGGCCAGCTCCTGTTGAGGCAGCGAAGCGCCCACGCCTTCAAGGGAATTACCGCGCCGTAATGCTTCGACAAGAGCGCCAGGCTGGAGAATTCGACACAACCGGATTGGGCCGACGGGATCATAAACACACGTGCTGCGTTCATCGGCGGGGGCTGCTTGTGACAAACCGCTGATCCGCGACGGGATGCATCCATGTTCATCCAGCCAATCGACTATTTCCTTGCCGTCTGGTTCGCTCTTGCCGCCGCCTCGACGCTCTATGTCGGCTTCGATCAATACCGCAACAATCCCGAACCGGTGGTGATGAAATGGGGTTTCATCCTGGTGACCCTCTATATGGGTCCATTGGGGCTGCTGCTTTATGTGCTTGCAGACAAGGAGCCACGACCGGGCGAGCATGAAGACTTCACCAGGCCGCTATGGAAGCAAGGCGTCGGTTCGACCATCCACTGCGTTGCCGGCGATGCAACCGGCATCATTCTCGCGGCGGTCATCACGGCAACGCTTGGCCTGCCGATGTGGCTCGACCTCATCGTCGAATATCTGGCGGGTTTCGCCTTCGGCCTGTTCATCTTCCAGTCGCTGTTCATGAAATCGATGATGGGCGGCACCTACTGGGAGAATGTGCGCAAGAGCTTCCTGCCCGAGTTCATCTCGATGAATTTCATGATGGCCGGCATGGCGCCCGTCATGAGCTTCCTGATGATGGGGCGCGACATGCGCGCGATGGAGCCGACCGAGCTCTTGTTCTGGGGCGTGATGTCGATCGGCGTCATTGCCGGCTTCACACTTGCTTATCCCGCCAATGTCTGGCTGGTCGCCCGCGGACTGAAGCACGGGTTGATGACGCAGCGCCCGGAGGCGGCCGAAATGAGCAGTCGAGAGCCGACCGCCCAGCAACAGCACGCTACGCATCATGCCCGCGCCGGCGATGATCGACGACAAGGCCACGCCAACACATCCCACAAATCCAAACGCAACGGCCATCAGATGGAGACGGACGCCACGACGCCGCAGATAGCAGCCCTCGGCATGGTCTCGGTGCTGGCGCTGGCGATTGGCATGGCCGCACCGGCGAACTGGCTGAACCTGACGCTTTCGGCACGTGACGTCGGCGGGGCGATCATGCCGCAAGGCATGATCATGGGCCGCGACACGCCGGCGGAAGCCATGCGTGACATGGCTGCAACCGATCCGCATCGCGTCACGGCATCCTATGGCCTTGCCGCCAAGGGCGACCAGGAACTGCCATTCCGCCTGGAGAACGGCGTCAAGGTGTTCGACCTCAGGCCCTCAGTGGTCCGCTGGCAGATCCTGCCCAATGTCGCGGTCGACGCCTATGCCTACAACGGCCAGATTCCCGGTCCGCGCATCCACATTCGCCAGGGCGATAAGGTTCGCATCGACGTCACCAACGACCTGCCTGAGGAGACCACGGTGCATTGGCACGGCATGATCCTGCCGAACCAGATGGATGGGCCCGCCGAGATCACCCAGCCGCCGATCGAGCCTGGGCAATCCTATTCCTACGAATTCACCGCGACCCAGCACGGGACCTATTTCTATCATCCGCATGCCAAGTCGGACCGTACCCAGGCGCTGGGGCTCTATGGGGCGCTGATCATCGACCCTGCCAATCCCGCCGACGAGGTTCAGGCTGACCACGACTATGTGATCGAACTTCAGGAATGGCTGGTGCGCGATGGACTGACCTATCCTTCGATGCCGATGGAAGGCGGTATGCCGAACTTCTTCACCATCAACGGCAAGGCCTATCCCGCAACCGACGCCATCCCCATGAAGGTGGGCGAGACGCTGAAGGTGCGTTTCATCGGCACCAATAATGGCTTCGTCCATCCCATGCATATCCATGGCGGACCCTTCGAGGTCGTCGCTCGTGACGGTGAGACGCTTCCTCCCTCGGCGCGCTTTCTGGCCGATACGATCAATGTCGGGCCAGGACAGCGCTATGACGTCGTCTGGAAGGCACGGCGTCCCGGCAAGTGGCTCATCCATTGCCACATCCCGCATCACACGACGAACAACAATGTCGAGGAAAAGGGCGGCGGCGGGCTGATGGTCGTGATCGACGTCGGTTAGATCTGCCACCCCCCTGTGGATTTACCTGTGTCATCGGGGGGCGCGTTGTTGCGCGCTACTTCTTGATAATGGTTCCGTTGCGCAAGTCGAATGCTTCGGTACCGCGAGCCTGGCGGTAGAAATCATCCTGCAATTCACCCCATTCGCCGAGAAAGGCGCCGCAATTGCTGCAATGAATTGGCGTCGACTCGTTGGCGTCGTCGGGAATGTCCATTTGGATGGTCCCACAAGCCTTGCAATCGAGTTTGTCGTCCAGCCGTCGTCCCATTTCCCAATGATTGCGCATTTTCGACCATGAGCCAATTGTCGATTTCGTACCAAATCGCATCGACCATGGCTCATCAGTCAATCGCGAGAGTCAAAAAGGACGGCCAGACCCAGTTCCCGTGCCAGCTCGATGATCGTCTCCATCAATTCATCATCTGTATCCTGCAAATAAGGCGCGTCCCTGCCAGCGGCCTCTATCGCCGCTTTGACCGAAACGATGTCGCCGTATCGCGCACTTCGAAGCTCTTCTGCCAGAAACGCCTTGGCGGTACCGACAGGTCTTATTGCCCATCTGGCGATGCTCATGCGGCTCCCTCCCATGGTCACCTCAGCTTCATTTTGATCCTGTCCAAGGTGCAGATCGATGGTACGATTCCGTACGGAGCTGCCCAACCGGTTGGAGACAGCCGTGTGACGAACGCCTTGGCCAGGGTTTTCGGCGTCTCTCTGGGGTGAGTTGGGGCGAAATCGCCCGGTGGGACCGGCCTTGCGGAACCATCGCTCAGCATGGGGGTTTCTTCAAAATCTCCCTCGAAGAATGCAAGGAGCGACCATGCGCATGTTGACGATAGCTGTCGCGCTTTCCGGGGCGGTCACCATTCAGCCCGTCTACGCCCAAACTATCGGACCGCAGCTTCCCCAGGTGACGCCACCGCAGGGCGAAGCGCAGCCGGAGCTGGCGCCGCCCGATCCAGGCTCTGCCGGTTTGAATTTCACCGGCGTCGCCATTGTCGCCGTCGAGGATTTGCCGGACGAAATCAAGGCGCAGGCCGATGCCGTGATTAACCAGACCAGCGCCGAAGATTTGCTTCGCCTGCAAAGCTCCGTCGATGCCTCACCTCAGGCGACGTCGGCTTTGAGAGCGAATGGGCTCAATTCCTCGCAGGTTGTCGCTGCAAACATAGATGGCGATGGCACGCTGACGCTGATCATTCAGACGACGACTTGAGGCATCGAACCATACGCATCACTGAATCGACGAAATGCAGTCGCGGAGAGCAGCAATGGTCGAAGCCGCCGTTCGCAACTTCACCATCAATTTCGGGCCACAGCATCCCTCCGCCCATGGTGTTCTTCGGTTGGTGCTCGAACTGGACGGCGAGATCGTCGAGCGTGCCGATCCGCATATTGGCTTGCTCCATCGAGGCACCGAAAAACTCATAGAGCACAAGAACTATTTGCAAGCGCTGCCCTATTTCGATCGGCTCGACTATGTCGCGCCGATGAACCAGGAGCATGCGTTCTGCCTCGCCGCCGAAAAACTGCTCGACATAACAGTTCCAAAGCGTGGGCAGCTTGTCCGTGTTCTTTTTTGCGAAATTGGCCGGCTTCTGTCGCATCTCCTCAATGTCACGACCCAGGCCATGGATATCGGCGCCCTGACGCCGCCGCTTTGGGGATTTGCGGAGCGCGAGAAGCTGATGGTCTTTTACGAGCGCGCCTCCGGCGCTCGCATGCATGCGAATTACTTCAGAATCGGCGGCGTGCACCAGGATTTGCCTGCGAAGCTTCTCGACGACATCTGGGCTTTCTGCGATCCGTTCCTCAAAGTCTGTGACAACCTCGACGATTTGCTCACCGGCAGCCGCATCTTCAAGCAGCGCAATGTCGATGTTGGTGTGATCGGGCTGGATGATGCCTGGCGCTGGGGGTTTTCCGGCGTGATGGTACGCGGATCGGGCGCGGCATGGGATTTGCGCAAGGCACAGCCATACGAATGTTACCCTGACATGGATTTCGACATCCCCGTCGGCAAGAACGGAGACTGCTATGACCGTTATCTCGTCCGTATGGAGGAGATGCGCCAGTCGGTGCGGATCATGAAGCAATGCCTGGAAAAACTGCGGTCACCCGAAGGCCAGGGGCCGGTCGCGATTCCGAACCAGAAGATCACGCCGCCGCGGCGCGCCACGATGAAACGCTCTATGGAAGCGACCATCCAGCATTTCAAACTTTATACCGAGGGGCATCGCGTGCCGGCGGGAGAAGTCTACGCCGCGGTTGAAGCGCCAAAGGGAGAATTCGGCGTTTATCTGGTTTCTGACGGGGGCAACGTCCCTTACCGGTGCAAAATACGTGCGCCATCTTTCGCCCATCTGCAGGCGATGGATTTCCTGTCTCGAGGGCACATGATCGCCGACGTTGCCGCGATCATCGGGTCGCTCGACATCGTGTTTGGCGAGATAGATCGTTAGTCCTCCGGAGGTTGCGCGCTTGCCCCGCGATGCAGAAACTCCCGTCTCATGCGTGGACGGGAGGCTCTTCATTCTCGTCGGGGTTGGGCAGCGGAGTCTCGTCCGGAAGCGTTTCCGGTTCGGGTTCCTCGATCGGCTCCGGCTTCCATGTTGGAGGCGGCACGGGCATATCGCGATTTGGGTCTGGCTGTCTTGGCTGTGGCATCTAACTATCTCCGTTCAGTCGGAACAACTCGTCCGCCGTGGCATGGTTCCTGGCAGAATCCAGCCATCGAGATCGTTGCGCCCTCAAGGCAGGCGCACGTTGGTCCGCCCACGGATGCCGGCGCAAAAGTTGCAGATCGTTCGGAACCGGTCGGATTTTCGAGCCGTTGTCGTCGAAATCGACCAAGGAGAAGCGTGATGAAGGACAAGTCAGGAGATATCGACCATACACTGCCGCAAGTCGCCATCGACGATCAGCAGGTGCGACAGCTGGCCGCCACGACCGATTTGCCGTCCAGGCAGGCACGCGAACTGGTGCGCCGTCACGGCAATGATCCGCGGAAGCTGGAAGAGTTGGCGAGGTCGATCAACGCCACCAACTGAGTCCAGGCCAATGGGCATCGACGGCGCAAGCCGTTGGCATCAGATTTCCAGCAAGGCGTAGGGGCGGCCGCCAGGCTTGGCCACATGCATGGCGACGTTGTAGACCTTGGCTCCGCCAGGCGTTTGGCCTTCGTAAGAACCGCGATGTGCATGACCGTGCACGACAGCACTGACCTGGAATCGATCGATCGTTTCGGCCAGACGTGAAGAGCCCAGAAACGGAAATATTTCCAGCGGTTCTCCCGCGACGGTGTCGGCAATCGGCGCGTAGTGAAGGATCACCAGCGTGCGCTTGGCCCGCACCTGGCGCATCGCATTTTCAAGTCGCATTGCCTCGTTCACGCTTTCCGCGACCATCGTCTTGATCGCCGGTTCCCCGAATGAGCCGAGCATGCGTGACCCGAAGCCGCCTATGAATCCCTTCACGCCGACAAAACCGACCTCCTCGATTTCGACTGTCTGCCCGTCGAGGAGGTGAACATGCGCCTGCCGCAGGATCTTCGTGACGTCTTCCACCGCACCGGACTCGTAGTCATGGTTGCCGAGCACCGCCACAACCGGGATCGAGCAGTTGCGCAGATCCTCGGCCAGCATCTCCGCTTCACGAGGCTTGCCGAGATTGGTCAGATCTCCCGTGAGAACGAGAATGTCCGCTTCGCTCGATATCTCGCCGAAGAGGTCTCGATACGAGTTTTGTGCATCTTCCCGCACATGGAGATCCCCGACCGCGGCAACTTTGAGCGCGCGTGCGCCGTCCTTGGGCGCGCTGCTCTTGACGGGATCAGCCATCACGGAATTCTCCCACACCACCGACGCCGGCGAAGCCCCATTCCTTGACGTCGATCTCGTAGTCGGTTTGCGAAAGCAGCCGCCCACGGCAGATCTTCATCCTTGGAGACGGCAATTGCCGTTGCTTGGCGAGGCGGTCGAGCAATTCATCGAGCAACCACGCCGGGATATGATCGCGCTCGCTCGGATAGATCCATCTGAAATTGATAAGCTGCATCAACAGAACCTCCCAATGAACCTCCAGATAAGAAAGCAGCCGGTGCCAATCGATCTGATCGCCCGCCTTGAGAATCGTATGAGCGATATCGGCGCCGTCGTGTCGCCCTCTGTCCTGGATAAAGCATTTGGACCAGATGAGTTCGGTCGGGCCGATGATCCGCACCCTGCTGCCCAACAGCTCGGTTTGGCGGGCGTGTTCCAGCCACAGGTCGCCAACAGGCACCGTGCCGTTGGCCGAGCCGAAGATGACGTCGAAGAAATGCGTGCCCTTGAACACCTTGCCGAGCCACCGGTCGTCCTCGATTTCGACGGCATATCCAAGCTGCTTGAAATGGGCGAGGATCCGCGCGTAGTCGCCTGCCTTGCAGAAGATATCGAGGTCCTTGGTCTGGCGGGTGACACCCGTATAGGCGCTTACCGCGTAGGTCCCGGCGACCAGAAAGGGAATGTCGGTGGCGGCAAGCTCGCGGATTGCTTCGGTATAAAATACCTCCGCCTCGGCATTTTTGAGCGTCGGCGCCGCCTTTGCGTCAATCATGGGAAGCGAGACCAGAACGTTTTCAGGCAATGGGCCATTGGTCATGAAACGATGACTCCGAATCCGGCAACCGGCAGTCGCCCGCTGTGGTAACAACGTGAACCCCGCCTGGTTCCGCTACCGGGCGGCCAGCCAAAGGTTCATTCTCGTCACGTACTGGAAATTTCGGGATCGCGCCTGCCGATCCAAGCCCGGCCCAACGTCATCGCCGGCGCGCAAGTCTCTATGTCGCCTCGGAATCGGCCCATGCCGCCGCCAATGTCCCATTGGCCCAAATTTGAAACACCCCGTGGGTGCTCGATCTCGATCGTTTTAGAGTTTATTGGGCTTACCCAATCGGGTACAAAGCTGAAGCCGAGGCGCTTGATCTAACCGCACTCCGATCGGCGTGCGCCAAGCCATTATCAGGACCATCAAGGCATGCCCCCCTCGCCTCCCTTTCTCGGCTTTCCCGACCGTCTTGCAGATAGCCGCGTGCCTCGTGCGGTGATCTTCGGGGCCGGTCACGGCAGCACCTATCCCGGCAAGGACAGCAGCGGCTATGCCTTGGCCGCCAACGCCATCCGTGCTGCCAGCCAGGACGATGCCGCATTCGTCGAGCACTGGGATTTCGATCTTGGCGGCCCGCTGTTCGACGGCAAGCCGGCCTCTTGCATCGACGCCGGCGATATCTTGACCACCATGCATGACAATGCCGGCAACCGGGCCAGGATCGAGGCAAAAACGCGCGAGATCCTGACGTTGCCGGCTGTGCCGATCCTGATCGGCGGCGACTGTTCCATGACCATTCCCTTCCTCGCCGGCTTTGCAGAGCACGGGCCGGTCTGGGTCCTGCAGGTCGACGCCCATATAGACTGGCGCGACGAGGTTCATGGCGAACGCCACGGCTATTCGAGCCCTATGCGCAGGGCAAGCGAGATGCCGCATGTCGCCGGCATGGTGCAGGTCGGTCTGCGCAGCGTCGGCAGCGCGCGCATCGCCGAAATCGAAGCAGCCCGGCGCTATGGCAGCCGCTTCGTGACCGCCCGCGAGGTTCATGCCCAGGGCGTCGAAGCCGCGCTCCGGCATATTCCGGAAGCCGCGCGGGTCGTCGTCACCCTCGACTGCGACAGCCTTGATCCAAGCATCATGCCGGGCGTGGCGGCGCGTACACCCGGCGGCCTCACCTACACGCAGGTAATCGACCTGATCGCCGGCCTCGGCAAACGGGCCAGGATCGCAGGATTCGACCTTGTCGAGTTCTATCCTCCGGCCGATATTGACGGCCTGTCAGCGCTGACCGACGCGCGCCTTCTCGTCAATGTGGTCGGCACCGTCGTCCGGCAGGTTTGATGTCAAAATCCCGCTCTTCGCCGCAGAGCGGCCCAAAAGCGCGTGAGCGAGCTTGCGGTTGAAATGCCCTTTTTGGCACCTGGGTATTCGATCCTGCCTCGTCCGACCGGCTCGTCGCTCCAGACCAGGTTGAAAGCAATGCCCTTGAGCCCAAGCTCCCCGATCCGGCGTACGATCGTCTCCTGCACATAAATATCGGATATTCGCACCCCGTCGGCACGCTCGGGCAGCTTGAATATCTCGGTACCGCCGATTGCGTCCGCTCGAAGGACGAGGCTTTCGATCACCATGATGCCGCCATCGTCAAAGCGAACGATCTTTGAACGTTCCTCGTCCAGCGCATCGATCACGGTGGTGACATTGAAGAGCGATATTGGCTCGTCAGCAGGAAGCGGCAGGAATTCACCGTACGGTTCGAGGGTTGGCCGAAGCAATTTCGACGCCCTCGCCCGCAGGATGAGCACATGCTCGCCAAGCCATGGAAAATCTGAATATTGCCGGAGCGTACCGTCTTCGTGTTCGCGCAGGATCTCCATCCTGGACGGATGCCATTGTGTCTGCTTCCGGCCGCAGAGCGTCGAAAACAGCTGGTAGTCGTCCGCCTGCCGAGGAAGGACCCATTCCTGTCCTTCGACCACGCTCAGGACATAGATATTCATCCGGTCCCCCGCACATCATCGCCTTGGTAGGCTCGGCCTGCTGCGCTGCTCTTCGCGCGCGTTCTCACCGCTGGTCCGCGACGGCCATTTGCGGCACCGGCGGCAATTCGGGTGCATCCATCCCTTTGAAAGGGTCACGCCAGGCGTCGATGTCTTCAAGTCGACGGTACCAGCGGCTGACAGAGGGATAATTGTCGAGCGGCAGTCTGGCGGCGTCGTTGAACGGTAGGAAGGTCGCCATTCGAAAATCGGCATAGGAAACCGAATTGCCGACCAGCCACTGCCGCTCGGCAAGCACGGCGTCGAGTATTGCCGCAGCCGTATGGAATTGGTTCAGGCCCTCCTCCACCCGCTTCTGATCGATCGGGCCGATGCCGTACCGCTGTTTCGTCCCACGTTCGAAATGCACCGTGTCGCAAGCGAGTGCGAAGTGCTCTTTGCCCCAGCTGAGCCACCGGATCATCTCGGGTTCGTCATCGCCGGTACGCCAGAAATCCGAATGCGCGTGGCGCGACAGCCTGCAGGCTATGGCGTCTGCCTCCCAGAGGCTCTTTCCCTCATCATCCACAAGGATGGGCAGTGAGAGGTTGGGATTTAACCGGCGAAATTTCTCCATTTGCCCGGCAGCGAATGGCGAGGCGAATTCGAAGTCCAGTTTCGTTTCGAGATAGCGTGCGACCGCGACCGCCAATCGAGGATTGGGATTGCGGCTGAAGTACAGCTTCATTGGGCACCGACGATCTGGGCGACCACGCAATAGTCGATCATGAGCAGCCTCTATGCAGCTTCGAAGTCAGCCCAAGCGCCCATGTATCCCAATGGATTGGGCTCGCCTTTCATCATCGTTTTTCGCCAAGCTTCCTGCTCGGCATTCATCAGAGCCAATTCCCAAACACAGGCAATAACAGGTCTCTTAACCGTGTCCATCGGTTCGGTTGCGGAATACAGCTTCCGATAGATGTGCTGACAAAGCACCGAACCCTGTATCCACCAGTGAGCTAAGATGGACACACCGAGCTCACCAGGATGAATGATCACAAAGCCCATGCCATTCTCGTCACCCTCGTCCGCCACACGCGGCAGAACCTCCTGTCGCACGAATGAGTGCGCCAGAGTCGCCATGGGTTCGTCGATCTTTCTGTTGTCTGCGACGAGACCATAGACTTTGAGCTTGAGACCACCAATGTCCCATTGGCCCAAATTTGAAACACCACGCGGATGGTAGATCTCGATCGTTTCAGAATTCACTGAGCGCACTCCAATTGGCTATTGGCAGCAGACGTACCCGATAGCTCATCACGCGACTTGCACCCGGCGCGATCAGCATCAGGCCTGGTTTGTCGACAAAATCACCATCGAAATCCACCGGGCTTGCAAGGCCGTGCCAGGGTTCGATGCACAGGAACGGCGCGCCGCCCGGCTTTGACCAGACGCCCAACTCCCGAACCCCTTGCCAGGACATCTCGATCGCCGGGCCACGCTCGGCGGCATAACGCACGCTGGAGCTTGCGGGCTGGTCCATGATCACCGCGTCCTCGTCGAACAACCGCTCGGAGAGCGGGAGTATGTTGCCTTCGACAGGCGTCGGCTGTGGCGTTTTCAGCAGCAGTCCGTCCTTAAGGCGGCGGATCGGCGCCGGCTCATCATCGGCAAAGATCAGCCGGTAGTCCGTCTTGGCCTGATCCGGCTGCAAGGGCCAATTGAATGCCGGGTGCGCCCCGATCGATGCCGGCAGGAGCTCATCACCAGTGTTGGTGATGTCGAAAGTCACATCAAGCTGCTGGCGGACCAGCGTGTAGGTCACTTCAAGCCGAAAGGCGAACGGATAGCGCGCCCGGGTGTCGACATCGTCGGTGAGGACCAGCGTGCAGGATCGCGGCCCCTTCCGCGCCCAGGCAAACGGCTTGTCGCGCGCGAACCCGTGCTGCGTCATTGGATAGGTCCGGCCGCGATGGCGCAGATGATCGCCCGCCAGCCGCCCTACGATCGGGAACAGCACCGGCGAGTGACGCCGCCATTCCGGCCCCGCCTGCCACAGGAATTCGAATCCGTGCGCATCTTGCAGCGAAATCAGTTCGGCGCCCTGCGCAACGATGGTCGCCGAGATACCGTCGCCATGAAGCGTTTGGCTGTCCTGTGCCACATTTCCTCGCGGGTCGTTGTTGAAGGCCGGCGCGGTGGGCAGACTAGCAAAAGCGCTTCGGGACTCAAGGTGCAGCCTGGTTCTGCAGGAACGAATTGTGGCCGGAGGATCTCCCTCCGGCCACCTCTCCGCATCAAGAGCAATAACCCTCGCTCTTGCCCACAGCGGATAGTCGTTATTCGCGTTCGCCGGTGAAATTCAGCAGCAGCTGGAAGATGTTGATGAAGTTCAGATAGAGCGAGAAGGCGCCGAAGACGGCAAGTTTCTGGCGCGATTCCGCGTCGAAGTTCTCGGCATACTGTTCCTTGATCGTCTGCGTGTCCCAGGCGGTCAGGCCGATGAACACGGCGATGCCGATCACCGAGATGGCGAACTGCAGCGCGGTCGAGCCGAGGAAGATGTTGACGATGCTGGCGATCACCACGCCGATCAGGCCCATGATCAGGAACGACGAGAACTGGGTCAGGTCGCGCTTTGTCGTGTAGCCGTACAGGCTGGTGGCGCCGAACATGGTGGCTGCGATGAAGAAGGTGCGCGCGATGCTGGTTCCGGTGAACACCAGAAACACGGAGGCGAGCGAGAGGCCCATGACCGCGCAGAAGGCCCAGAACATCGCCTGGGCATTCGCCGCGGACATGGTCTGCATCTTGAACGAGAACAGCATGACGAAGGCGAGCGGTGCCAGCATCACCACCCATTTCAGCGGGCTGGAGAAGATCGGCACGTAGAGCGCCGGCGTCGATGAGATCATGAAGGCGACGAGGCCGGTGACCACCAGGCCGACACCCATGTAGTTGTAGACGCGCAGCATATGCTGGCGCAGGCCCTCGTCGAAGACGGCTCCGGTTTGGGCGCCGGCGGCGACGCGATATCCCAGATTGGGGGTGTTCATTTGCGTTCTCCTTTGTGGATCGATCAGTAGAGCGTCTTGGCGAGCGTCTCTGCGGCGCGGTCGAGGTCGTGGACCTCGCTTCGTCCGACCACCGCATAAGCCACATCGCCGATCTGGAAATAGGCCGATGAGATGTCGCCCGAGGGCGCGATCGTCGGCTTGACGACGTCGAAGGTTCCAGGCCGGATCGCAAACAGCGACACCAGCCCCATGTCTTTCGTCTCGACCGCCATCTCGACGCTCGGACCAAAGCGGGACGGATAGATCTGCACGTCGCGGACCTTCCAATCCTTGGGCAGCGGCGGCATGACGATGGCGGTCGCGGCGCGAATCTCGCCGGCGTTGTAGTTGGGCGCCTCGGGCTGCGACGGCATGCTCTCGCGCACCAGCGTGGTCCTGTGGGCCCGCACTGCGTCGTCGACATAGGCGGGCGGCTGCGGCGAGGCGACGACCTTGGTCACCGACATCGGCCCGATGATACCGTTCGCCAGCCACCCGGCGGCGACGAAGACAGCAACCACCGCGGCGCGCTGCAGCACACCGAAGATGCGGCCGCGGGCAAGCCCCCTCTCCAGCCGCCGCGCGGCATCGGCGGTCGCGGGCCGTGCCATACCTTTGGAGCCGGCAAGCGCCACGCGCAGTTCATCGCGGGTCCTGAGATCCGACATCACGCGCGCCGCCGCCTCCGGGCGAGCGGACAAGAATGCCTCCACCTCGATGCGGCGGGTGACGTCGATCTGGTCGTCGACATAGGCGTCGAGGTCGATATCCGTCACGGGATCGACAGTTGCGGTCATGAAGGGCCTCCAACGATCCTGAGGTGGTTTTTTGCCTTCGCCGCCGGCTCCTCCATCTCGCGCAGTGCGGCGCGCGCCCTGCCGATGCGCGACATCAGCGTGCCGAGCGGCACGCCGCTGGCATCGGCGGCCTGCTGGTAGGAGAGGCCTTCGATAGCGACGAGGTGCAGCGCTGAACGCTGTTCTTCCGGCAGGCTGAAAAAAGCCTGGCGCACCTGCGCCAGGCGCACCGAATGTTCCTGTGGTGCCGGCGTGCTGCCGTCGGCCAGGTATCCAGCCTGTTCGACGCGCGACGCCTCGGACTTGCGGGACCGCATCCTGTCGATGAAGGTGTTGTGGACGATCGACAGCAGCCACGCGCGCAGGTTTCCGCCGGAGCGGAAGGTGCTGCGCCGCTCATAAGCGCGCACCAGCGCGTCATGGACAAGGTCCTCGGCGTCGGTGCTGTCGCGCGTCAGCGAGCGCGCATAGCGGCGCAGCGAACCGAGCTGTCCTATGATGTCAAAGCGTGGCATCGGCGGTTTCATGTCCTGTTTACGGAGCATGTGGGGATTTTATTCCCTGCCCTGCCAATTTTTTCCTTTGGAGGACATCGTTCGAATGCAACGATTGTTGCCGGCATCAATCTTATCATCGGCATCGCCACGATGTGCCATGCCCGGTGGATCGTGCCTACTTCACACGCCTCTTTTCCAGCTTCCGCGCCAGTGTCCGGCGGTGCATGCCGAGCCGTCGTGCCGTCTCGGAAATGTTGAAGTCGGCTTCCACCAGCGTCTCGTGGATGCGCTCCCATTCGAGGTTCTTTATCGAGGTTGGCCGCTCGGCGAGCGGTACCGAAGCATTGCCCTCGACCTGGCCGAAAGCCGCTTCAATGTCGTCTGTATTGGCGGGCTTGGCGAGATACTGGCAGGCGCCGAGCTTGATCGCCTCGACAGCGGTGGCGATGCTGGCAAAGCCGGTCAACACGACGATCCGCATTTCAGGATCGTGTTCGTGCAGCGCCCTGACGCACTCAAGGCCCGAGCCGCTGGCAAGCTTGAGATCGACGACGGCATATTGGAAGGCAACGGTGCCGATCAGCGCCTGCACGCCGTCGACGCTCCGGCAGCTATGCGTTTCGTAATCACGCCGTTCGAAAGACCGGCGCAGTGCGTTGGCAAAGGCGATGTCGTCCTCGACGATCAGCAGCGTGCGTTTAGTCGGCATTGTGCCCTCGCGGAGACAGAGCAGCCAGCGGCAGATGCAACGTAACCGAAGCTCCCCCTTCGGTTCTGTTTCTTACGGTGACGCTACCCCCCAGCTTGCGGATGACATTGACGACCAGAAACAGGCCGAGCCCGCTACCTGGCCGGTTCTTGGTCGACGTGTAGGGCTTGCCGAATTCAGCAAGCATGGTTTCTTCAAATCCCCGTCCCGCGTCGACAACTTCGATGATGAGATCGTTCGCGTGGCGGCTGACGATCAAACCGACCCATAGAGGCGACGCTTCAAGTGCGTTGTCCAGTACATTGAACATCACCTGTTTGAGCGCGGGATCGGAGACGATCTCCTGGTTGGCGCCGAAACGCCTGGTGTATTCGAAACCTTGCGGCAGCCGTGTCGACTTCCATTCGGCCACCAGCTCCGCCAGAAAGGCATCGACGGAGGTGCGAACCGTGCCTTCGCCGCGCAATTCGCCCGACGACATCAGGATTCCCGAAACGATCTTCTTGCAACGGTCCAACTGGCCCTGCATCTCCCGGATTTCCTGCGCCAGATCCGGATCGGCCTCGAGAACCGGCATGCGCTGCCAGTCGTTGAGGATGACGGAAAGCGTAGCCAGCGGCGTGCCGAGCTCATGCGCGGCGCCAGAGGCGAGCAGGCCCATCCTGACGATGTGAGCCTCCTCCGCCGATTGCTGGCGCAAATCCGCAAGATGAGCGTCGCGGGTGCGAATGTTGTTCTGGACCCTGGTGATGAACAGCACCAGAAGCGTTGCCGCCAGGACGAAACAGATGAACATGCCCTGAATGTGCAGGCTGAACAGCCCGGCACGGTGTGCGGCGGGCAGGCTGATCTCACGGTAGAAGGTGGTCAGCGCGATGAAGCACGTGCTTGCAATGAGGACAAGCGCCCAGACCGACCATGTCTCCAGCAGCACCGCGCCCAGGATGACCTGGAGCAGGTAAAGCGAAATGAAGGGATTGGACGCGCCGCCGCTCAGGTAAAGCTGGACCGTCAACGCGGTGACGTCGAGCAGCAGTCCAAGAAACAGCTCGGTGTTGGTGATCGCGTCCTGGCTGCTGTGCCGGCGCAGGCTGGCGACGTTGAGAGCGATCAGCAGCAGGATCACCACTGCCATCGGCACCAGCGGCAGCCCGATGCCAAGCGCGTAGCGGACGAACAGGATCGTCACGATCTGACCGCCGACGGCGATCCAGCGCAGTTGGATCAGAAGCAGGAAATTCTGCTTGTTGGTCTTGTCGTGCAGCGTCATTGGGCCGGGAGGTCCCCAGCCCTGGCCAAGCAGGTCACTCAAGCGGGAGTCCGATCCAGGCGCTGGTTGAGCCGCAGCGCCAGCAGCGTGCATAGCGCTCCCGACAGCAGATAGGCGCCTGACGAGATCAGCCCGAAATGGGCGGACAGGAACAGGGCGACAATGGGGGCGAAGCCGGCGCCGAACAGCCAGGCGAGATCCGAGGTCAGCGCAGCACCTGTATAGCGGTAGTTCTTTGAAAAGTTCGAGGCGAGTGCTCCCGAAGACTGGCCGAACGACAGGCCGAGCAGGACGAAGCCCAACACCATGAAGACGGACTCTCCGACGAAGCCGCCATCGAGCAGCTGTGGCGCGAAACCGCTGAACACGGCAATGGCCACCGCCGAGCCTCCAAGCAAGGGCCAGCGCCCGACCCGGTCGGCAACGACGCCCGAGATCGCGATTGCCGCCAGGCCGAAGAAGGCTCCGATCGTCTCGATGACCAGGAACCGTGCCGGTCCCTCGCGCGTGAACAGGAATATCCAGGACAGAGGAAACACCGTCACCATGTGGAACAGGGCGAAGCTCGCCAGCGGCGCGAAAGCGCCGAGCACGACAGTGCGCCCTTCGGCGCGCAACGTCTCGTGGACGGAAGTCGGCTCCAGTTCCTGGCCTTCGAACAGTTTGGTGTATTCCGGCGTCACCACGATGCGCAGCCGCGCGAACAGGGCGACGACGTTGATGGCGAAGGCGACGAAGAACGGGTAGCGCCAACCCCAGCTGAAGAAGTCTTCAGCCGACAGGTTGCCGACGAAATATGCAAACAGGGCACTGGCGACGATGAGCCCGAGTGGCGCGCCCAGCTGCGGGATCATCGCATACCAGCCGCGACGCTTTTCGGGGGCATTCAACGCCAGCAGCGAGGCAAGTCCGTCCCATGTCCCGCCCAGCGCCAGTCCCTGACCGATCCGGAACATGGCCAGCAGCCAGGCCGAAGCCGGGCCGATCTGGTCGTAACCGGGCACGAAGGCGATCGACACGGTCGAGGTCCCCAGCAGGAACAGCGCGATGGTGAGCTTGGCGCTACGTCCGTAGGCGCGGTCGAGCGCGGTGAAGATCGCCGTCCCGATCGGCCGCGCGATGAAGGCAAGCGCGAAGATGGCGAAGGAGTAGAGCGTGCCGGTCAACGGGTCGGCATATGGAAATACGAGCTTGGGGAAAACGATGACGGAAGCGATCGCGTAGACGAAGAAGTCGAAGAATTCCGACGTCCTGCCGATGATGACGCCAACGGCGATTTCGCCGGGCTTCACCTCATGATGCCGCGCATTGATCCGTCTTGCGTCGGCTTCGATCTTCGAAGTTGGGCTCACAGCATTCTCCGTCGCCCCGCCGCGGTCTCATACGATCGCTTGCCATGTGCGCGGGCCAGATGCTTTGATGACGCCTGCCGCGTCATTGCGGCATTGGACAAATTGTCCAATGCCTTCATCGCCGCGGTACGGTTAGCACTGGGGGGAACAACCGACAGGTCATACATTGAGCCGTCTTCGTACCCTTTTCCTGCTGCCCCTGCTGGCATCGCTCGGCTCCTGCAGCATGGTCGTCCTGAACCCTGCCGGCGACGTCGCCGAGCAGCAGCGCGACCTGCTGATGGTGTCCACGGCACTGATGCTGATCGTCATCATACCGGTGATGGCTCTCACCATATTCTTTGCCTGGCGATACCGCCAGTCCAACCGCGAGGCGCGCTACGAGCCGGATTGGGACCACTCGACCCATCTCGAACTCGTCATTTGGGCTGTGCCGCTTCTGATCATCATCTGCCTGGGCGCGGTGACCTGGATGGGCACCCATCTGCTCGACCCCTATCGTCCGATCGGACGTGTAGCGGCCGGCAAGCCGCTGCCGCCGGACGTGCGCCCGCTTGAGGTCGAAGTCGTCGCGCTCGACTGGAAATGGCTGTTCATCTATCCGGAATACGGCGTCGCCGTGGTCAACGAACTGGCTGCGCCGGTCGACCGGCCGATCAGCTTTCGCATCACCTCCGCATCGGTGATGAACTCCTTCTACATTCCAGCACTGGCCGGCCAGATCTATGCGATGCCGGGTATGGAAACCAGGCTGCACGCCGTCGTCAACAAGTCCGGCGACTATGAAGGGTTCTCTGCCAATTACAGCGGCGCCGGCTTCTCGGGAATGCGCTTCGCGTTCCACGGCCTCGAGGATGCCGGTTTCCAGGCATGGATCGCGAAGGCAAAGGACAGCGGCGGCAAGCTCGACCGAAACGGCTATCTTGAGCTCGAACAGCCCAGTGAGAACCAACCCGTGCGCCACTATGCGGCGGTGGATAGCGATCTCTACAAGGCGATCCTCAATATGTGCGTCGAGCCCGGCAAGATGTGCATGAGCGAGATGTCGCAGATCGATGCCAAGGGCGGTCTGGGGATGGCCGGCATCCGCAACACCCTTCCGCTGCTGTACGACAAGTTCGCCCGGCGCGGCACGATATTCGGCCCTGCCCCATCCTATGTCGCCAGCATATGCACGACCGAAGAAGCACTGGCCGCTTCGAAGGCTGATCAATCCGCCACGCCGATGACCTCGACGCCGATAGTCGGCGCTGGTCTGCAACGGCCACTGCCCCTGTCGATCCGACTGCCGTCACCTTCCGCAACCGGCACGCTTCGGTCGCCCTTCAACTCCTGAGGCGCCACGCAAGACATGTTCGACAATCCTGCTCTTCTCAAGGCGATCTTCGGCCGGCTTACGCTCGAGTCGCTGCCGCTGCACGAGCCCATCGTGGTCGCGACCTTCATAGTCGTCGCGCTGGGCGGCATCGCCCTCGTCGGCGCGCTGACCTATTTCAAGCTCTGGGGCTATCTGTGGCGCGAATGGTTCACCAGCGTCGACCACAAGCGCATCGGTGTGATGTACATGGTGCTCGGCATCGTCATGCTGCTGCGCGGCTTCAGCGACGCCATCATGATGCGGCTCCAGCAGGCGATGGCCTTCGGCGGTTCGGAAGGCTATCTCAATTCGCATCATTATGACCAGATCTTCACCGCGCACGGCGTCATCATGATCTTCTTCGTGGCGATGCCGCTGGTGACGGGCCTGATGAATTTCGTCGTCCCGCTGCAGATCGGCGCGCGCGACGTGTCGTTTCCGTTCCTCAACAATTTCAGCTTCTGGATGACGGTCGGCGGCGCGGTCATCGTCATGATGTCGCTGTTCGTCGGCGAATTCGCGCGCACCGGCTGGCTCGCCTACCCGCCGCTGTCGGGTATCGGCTACAGTCCCGATGTCGGTGTCGATTATTATATCTGGGCGCTGCAAGTGGCGGGCGTAGGCACGCTGTTGTCGGGCGTGAACCTGGTCTGCACCATCGTCAAGATGCGCGCGCCTGGCATGACCATGATGAGAATGCCGATCTTCACCTGGACCGCGCTCTGCACAAATGTGCTCATCGTCGCCGCCTTCCCGGTGCTGACGGCGGTGCTGGCCCTGCTGGCTCTCGACCGCTATGTCGGCACCAACTTCTTCACGAACGACTTCGGCGGCAATCCGATGATGTACGTGAACCTGATCTGGATCTGGGGCCACCCCGAGGTCTACATCCTGATCCTGCCGGCCTTCGGCATATTTTCCGAAGTGACCTCGGCCTTCTGCGGCAAGCGGCTCTTTGGCTACACCTCGATGGTCTACGCAACCATCGTCATCACCATCCTGTCCTATCTCGTCTGGCTGCATCACTTTTTCACCATGGGGTCGGGAGCGAGCGTCAACTCGTTCTTCGGCATCACCACGATGATCATTTCGATCCCGACAGGCGCCAAGATATTCAACTGGCTGTTCACCATGTACCGCGGCCGCATCCGCTTCGAACTGCCGATGATGTGGACCGTCGCCTTCATGCTGACCTTCACTGTCGGCGGCATGACCGGCGTGCTGCTCGCGGTTCCGCCGGCCGACTTCGTGCTCCACAACAGCCTGTTCCTGGTCGCGCATTTCCACAACGTCATCATCGGCGGCGTGCTGTTCGGCCTGTTTGCCGGTATCAGCTACTGGTTCCCCAAGGCATTCGGCTTCCGGCTTGATCCGTTCTGGGGAAAGATGTCCTTCTGGTTCTGGGTGGTCGGCTTCTGGTTCGCCTTCATGCCGCTGTACATCCTCGGCCTGATGGGCGTAACGCGCCGGCTACGCACCTTCGAGGATCCCTCGCTGCAGATCTGGTTCATCATCGCCGCTTTTGGCGCCTTCCTGATCCTGCTTGGTATCCTGTCCTTCCTCATCCAGATCTTCGTCAGCGTGCGCCGGCGCGAGCAGCTTCGCGACGACACCGGTGATCCGTGGGACGGGCGTACACTCGAATGGGCAACCTCGTCGCCGCCCCCGGCCTACAATTTCGCCTTTACGCCGGTCGTCCACGATCTCGACACCTGGGCGGACATGAAGAATCGCGGTTACCAGCGTCCGTTGACGGGCTTCCACGACATCCACATGCCGCGCAACACCGGAGCCGGCGTCATTCTGGCTGGGTTGAGCGTGGTGCTTGCCGTGGCGCTCATCTGGTACATCTGGTGGCTGGCGATCGTCAGCTTCGTTGCTCTGATCGGCTACGCCATCGCGCATACCTTCAATTACGACCGGGACTTCCACATTCCGTCCAGCGACGTCACCCGCGTCGAGGACGAGCGGACACGCCTGCTCGCAGCCACCAGCCAGGCGGGATGAGCACCATGGCACACGCCGACACGGTGATCGACGACACGATCTTCCACCTGGAAGACGACCACGGCCATGCCGAGAGCGGCAGCAGCACCATGCTCGGCTTCTGGATCTACCTGATGAGCGACTGCCTCATCTTTGCGATGCTGTTTGCAGTCTACGGCGTGCTCGGTGGCAACTACGCCGCCGGGCCCGCGCCGAAGGACCTGTTCGATCTTCCGCTGGTCGCGCTCAACACCACCATGCTGCTCCTGTCCTCCATCACCTACGGCTTCGCGATGCTGGAGATGGCGAAAGGGCGAGTGAGGCCGATGCAGGTGTGGCTGGTGATCACCGGCCTGTTCGGCCTCGCCTTTCTCGGCATCGAACTCTACGAATTCGCCCATTTCATCCACGAGGGGGCGACGCCGCAGCGCAGCGGCTTTCTTTCGTCGTTCTTCACGCTGGTCGGAACACATGGCCTGCACGTCACCTTCGGCCTGGTCTGGCTGGTGGTGCTGATGGTGCAGGTCTCCAGGCATGGGCTGATCGCCGCGAACCAGCGGCGCCTGATGTGCCTGAGCATGTTCTGGCACTTCCTCGACGTCATCTGGATCGGCGTCTTCACCTTCGTTTATCTGATGGGAATGTTGCGATGAGCGCCGGGCACCAAACAGACACCAGCAACCACAGCCACGCGCATCACGGCGTCAATCACGGCTCGCTGGCCGGCTATCTGACAGGCTTCGGCCTGTCCGTCGTGCTGACCGCCGTTCCCTTCTGGCTGGTCATGACCAACGCGCTCGGCAATCAGATGGCGTCGGCGATTGCCATCATGGCCTTCGCCGTCGTGCAAATCATCGTCCACATGGTGTTCTTCCTGCATATGAACACCAGGTCGGAGAGCGGCTGGACCATGATGGCGCTGATCTTCACCCTCATCCTGGTGATGATCGCGCTGACGGGCTCGCTCTGGGTCATGTACCATCTGAACGTCAACATGATGCCCGGCCATGACATGAGTCAGATACCCTGAGAGCGGGACCTGGCTTTGGACGAACAGGCGCGGACGACACCGCATCCGACTACAGGCGACGGCCAAAGGGTTACGCGTTCGAGATGGACGCTATTGATGCTTTGCCTTTGCGGAGCCATCGGCATCGCAGGGTTCTCGGCGCTCGGTATCTGGCAGCTGGAGCGCCGCGTCTGGAAGCTCGACCTGATCGAGCGTGTCGATCAGCGTCTCAAGGCAGTACCGGTGGCCGCCCCGGCGCCTTCGGCCTGGCCAGCGATCAACGCCAGGGATGACGAGTATCGCCGCCTCGTCGTCACGGGCCGGTTTCTCGGTGATCGCGAGACCCTGGTCCAGGCGGTCACCGATCTCGGCGGTGGCTTCTGGGTAATGGCGCCGTTCCGAGCGGATGATGGCTTCACGATTCTGGTGAACAGGGGCTTCGTGCCGACGGACAAGCGCGATCCGGCAACCCGCTTCGCAGGCAAGCCCTCGGGCGATCACACCGGAATTCACGGCCTGTTGCGCATCAGCGAACCGAAAGGCGGCTTCCTGCGCACCAACGATCCGGCTGCCAACCGCTGGTATTCGCGCGATGTACAGGCGATCGCCGCCAAGCAAGGCGTCGGGCAGGTCGCTCCTTATTTCATCGATGCCGATGCCACGCCCAATCCGGGAGGGTGGCCGGTCGGCGGCCTGACGGTCGTTTCGTTCCACAACAACCATCTGGTCTATGCCCTGACATGGTTCGGGCTGGCCTTGATGGTGCTGGGCGCGGTCGCCTGTCTGTTGCGGCAGGCTGTGAAAGACAGGCCCGGCGGGGGCTGACCGCTGGCCGAGGCAAAGCCGAAATTACACACGGAAGCGCTCATGCCGGCGCAGAGGATGGCGTGATCGCTCTGCTCGTGCCGGCTGGTCATTTCCGACGCGCATCAATGGGTTTCCCCTCAACCCTTATCCATGAGCGCGCAGGGCAGGCTTCCCAGCCGTCTCGGGCTGGAGCACCTAGCTAAAACCGCTGGCGAAACGCGACCGATTTGCGTATCACTCCGCCGCCATTGGAGCCCTATCGATGTTTGAGACCCTGCAGCCCGCCCCCGCCGACAAGATCCTCGCCCTGATCGGCCTTTATCGCGCCGACCCGCGTCCCGACAAAGTCGACCTCGGCGTCGGCGTCTACAAGGATCGCGACGGCAAGACGCCGGTTATGCGCGCCGTGCGCGAGGCGGAAAAGCGCCTGCTGCAGGCCCAGGACACCAAGACCTATCTCGGCCTTGCCGGCGATACCGGCTTCAACACGGTGATGGCCAAGCTCGCCTTCGGTCCGGGCGCCGACATGACGCGCATCCGCGCCGCACAGGCGCCTGGCGGCTCCGGCGCGCTGCGGCTGGTGGCGGAATTGCTGAAGCGGACGCGTTCGGACGCAACCATCTGGCTGTCGGACCCGACCTGGCCGAACCACATGCCGGTGATGCGCGCCGCCGGCCTGCAGATCCGTGAATACCCGTATTTCGACGCCGCGTCGGGTGCTGTTCGCTTCGACGACATGCTGGCGGCCCTGCGGACCGCAAAGAGCGGCGACGTCGTGCTGCTGCATGGCTGCTGCCACAACCCAACCGGCGCCAATCTGGATGCGGCACAGTGGGCAGCCGTTACCGATCTGGTCGTCGAGCGCGCGCTGCTGCCGTTCGTCGACATCGCTTATCAGGGCTTTGGCGATGGCCTTGAGGCCGACGCCCTCGGCTTGCGCCTGCTGGCGGCGAAAGTTCCGGAAATGGTCGTCGCGTCGAGCTGTTCGAAGAATTTCGCCGTCTACCGCGACCGCGTCGGCGCAGCAATGATCCTGGCCAAGGACGGCGCACAGGCAGATGTGGCGATGAGCCAGATGCTGTCGGCGGCGCGCGCCATGTATTCGATGCCGCCGGACCACGGGGCAGCAGCCGTACGCATCGTGCTGGAGGACGCCGCCTTGCGTGCAGACTGGGAAGCCGAGCTTGAAGAGATGCGGCTGCGCATGCTGAGACTCCGTGTCCAGTTCGCCGAAGCCCTGCGCCGGCAATCCAATTCCGACCGCTTCGATTTCGTCGCCAGCCATCGCGGCATGTTCTCCCGCCTTGGCCTCACCGAAGCGCAAGTCGAACGGCTGCGCGCCGAGCACGGCGTCTACATGGTCGGCGACAGCCGCATCAATGTCGCCGGCCTGCCCGAGGACGGCATGGACGAGCTCGCCAAGGCGATCGTTTCTGTGCTCGACTGACGTGGCTCGCCTGTGGACAAGGCACTCTCGCCGGCTGACAGCGTTGGCCGCGCGGCCGGCCGCGCGATAGCATCAGCCCTATGACGCCATCGAAAGACATTTCGCGCCTGATCGAGATCATGGCGGCGCTGCGGGCGCCGAAGACCGGCTGTCCCTGGGATATCGAACAGGATTTCTCGACCATCGCGCCCTACACGATCGAAGAGGCCTATGAGGTCGCGGATGCCATCGCGCGCGGCGACCTCGACGATCTGCGCGACGAACTCGGCGATCTGCTGCTGCAGGTCGTCTACCACGCGCAAATGGCCGAGGAGGCCGGCGAGTTTGCCTTCCCCGATGTGGTGCAAGCCATCACGACGAAAATGATCCGACGCCATCCGCATGTCTTCGGCGACGAAAAGGCCCGCAGCGCCGGCATGGCCAAGGGCATGTGGGAAAAGATCAAGGCAGAAGAGAAGGCAGAGAAACGAAGCGCCCGCCTCGCGCGCGGTCTCGATCCCGAAGACAATGGCAAGGGGTTTCTGGACAGCGTGCCGGTCGCCCTGCCCGCGCTGACCCGGGCGCTGAAACTTCAGGAGAAGGCCGCCCGCGTCGGCTTCGACTGGAGCGAGGCAGCGCCCATCCTCGACAAGATCGAGGAAGAGATCGGCGAATTGCGCGAGGCGCTGGCCAAGGGCGACACCGCCTCGATCAAAGACGAGTTCGGCGACATGCTGTTTGCCGCCGTCAATCTCGGTCGCCACCTCAAGCTCGATTCGGAAGCAGCGCTGAGCGGCACCAACGAGAAATTCCGCTCACGTTTCCATTATGTCGAGCAGGCTTTGGAGAAAGCCGGCAACACGCTGGACAAGGCTGATCTGGCCGAGATGGAAGCGCTCTGGCAGGAAGCAAAGACTGCGAAGTAGTCTCTCTTTTCGGGCAACTCCCGACGGAAAGCCGCTATACACTTTTCCTGGAACTGCTCCGGATTATCCGTTGTTTTTACGACGCAATCTGCTTTCGATCTCTTCGCGCGCGCTTTGCGTGGCCTTCAGCGAGATGGTGGCGCTGCCGTCGTCATTGTCGCTTCGCGAAACCACATCGCCATTGCGGTAAAGCCAGTCGACAAGGCCGAACTGTGCCGGCTCGATCGTCACGGTGAGGTCTTCGAGTTCGCCCGCCATCCGCGTTTCGATGATCGCCTTCAGCGCATCGATGCCCTCGCCGGTCACCGCCGACACCGCAATCGGCGGCGCCTTGTTGGCATCGGCGCCGTCTGCAAGCAGCCGGGTCCGGTTGCCTTCGTCGAGCCGGTCGATCTTGTTCCACACTTCGATCACCCGCTTGGCATCACCAGCGTCAACGCCAAGATCTGCAAGGATACGCTCGACATCCTCGGCCTGGGCGGCCGTGTCCGGATCGGAAATGTCGCGCAGATGAAGCACGAGGTCGGCCTCGACCACCTCTTCCAGGGTGGCGCGGAAAGCCGCGATCAGATGTGTCGGCAGGTCCGAAATGAAGCCGACCGTGTCGGAGAGGATGATCGGCGTGCCATGTGGCAGGCGCACGCGGCGCAGCGTCGGGTCGAGCGTGGCGAACAGCATGTCCTGTGCCAGCACATCCGCCCCGGTCAGCCGGTTGAACAGCGTCGACTTGCCGGCATTGGTGTAGCCGACGATCGCCACCACCGGGAACGGCACCTTCCTGCGCTTGGCGCGGTGCAGGTCGCGCGTGCGCCGCACCGTTTCCAGCTCCTGCTTCAGCTTGATGATCTTTTCCTGCAACTGCCGCCGGTCGGATTCGATCTGTGTTTCGCCGGGGCCCCCAAGGAACCCGGCGCCGCCGCGCTGACGCTCCAGATGGGTCCAGCTACGCACGAGGCGGCCCTTCTGGTAGTTGAGATGGGCGAGCTCGACCTGCAGCGTGCCTTCCTTGGTGCGTGCACGCTCGCCGAATATCTCGAGGATCAGCCCGGTGCGGTCCAGCACCTTGGCGTTCAGCTCTTTCTCGAGATTGCGTTGCTGCACAGGGGTCAGCGGATGGTCAACGACGACCACCTCCGCATGTCCCTCTTTGACGATTTCCGCGAACTCGGCGACCTTGCCGCTGCCGAGCAGCGTCGCCGGGCGCGGATCGTTGACGGTCACCACCGCGGTCTGAATCAGATCAAGGTTGATGGCGCGGGCAAGGCCAACGGCCTCGTCGTGACGCGCATCAGCCGAACGCATCAGCCGCGGGCGGTTGGTCTCGTCGTCGTTGCGCTGGTGGCGGGTAAGGACGGGCACAATGACCACGGCCCGGGTCGGACCCTTGGCCTCAGTCCCGGGGTGATGCGCTGGTTTCCCGCGAACGGTGGCGTCCGCGTCTTTCTCACGTGCCAATCAGGCGCCCTGGCTTTCCTCGCCATCGAACATCTGAACCGGCTGGCTCGGCATGATCGTGGAAATGGCGTGCTTGTAGACGAGCTGGGAGTGACCATCGCGGCGCAGCAGGACACAGAAATTGTCGAACGAAGTGACCACGCCGGTCAGCTTCACGCCGTTGATGAGGAAGATGGTGAGCGGGTTCTTGCTCTTGCGAACTGAATTCAGGAACAGGTCCTGAAGGTTTTGCGATCGTTCCGCCATTGTTCTTGTCTTTCGCCGATCCCCTTCGGTTTGCAAGCCAATGCGCCAAATTAACGGGCGCATGTCAAGCTCGCAAACACCGTCTTGTCGTCAGTAACGACAAGCAGAACGAGATATATTGATGTTCATTCCACCTGTGCGGTTATCAGGCTGGACTTTTTTCCGCAATGTCAAAAAAGGCTTGCCGCAACGAAAGTGTTATTGAGCCGGGGTGCCCATTGGCGACCGTGTCGCCATCGATGGTCACCACCGGCATGGCGATCGTCGTTGCGGAACTGATGAACGCCTCGCGTGCCGTCTTGGCCTCGGCGACGGAAAAGCCGCGCTCCTCGATCTTCAGGCCAAGCTTGGCCGCCACTTCGAACATGGTCGTGCGGGTGATGCCGCGCAGGATGCCATGCTCGGCCGGCCTGGTGACCAGGACGCCGTCCCGGGTGACGATCCAGGCATTGGACGAGCCGCCTTCTTTTACGTTGCCTTCATCGTCGACGAACCAGGCTTCCTGCGCACCGGCTTCCTTGGCCTTCTGCTTGGCCAATACATTGGGCAGCAGCCCGACGGTCTTGATGTCGACGCGATCCCAGCGGTTCTCCGGCACGGTGATGACGGCGATGCCGGTCTCGGCTCGCTTCGCTCCAGCGGCAGGGTCAGCCTTCCTGGCGGTTACCACCAGCGAAGGCTTGGTGTCGGCGGAAGGGAAGACGAAGTCGCGGCTGGCCACGCCGCGCGTCACCTGCACGTAGACCAGGCCATTGGCGACGTGGTTGCGATTGACCACCTCACGCAGAATGAGCGGCAGCACGTGAGAGGTGACCGGCCAGGCGATCGACAATTCGGTCAGCGAACGGTTCAGCCGGGCCAGGTGGCGCGGCATGTCGACGATGAAGCCACGCGCCACTTCGCAGACCTCATAGACACCGTCGGCGAACTGATAGCCGCGATCCTCGATATGCACGGCAGCGTCGGCGTGCGTGACATAGCGCCCGTTGACATAGGCAATGCGCGGCATTGGCGACCCCTCAGAAATTCTCGGGCTTTCTTATGCGATTCCACCGCGGGCGTAACCGGCAAATGGTTGGACCACGCGCGGCGGCTGGACGCGCTCAGACGCCCAGCGACTTCAGCTTGCGATGCAGAGCGGAGCGCTCCATGCCGATGAACTCGGCGGTCTTCGAGATGTTGCCGCCGAACCGGTTGATCTGGGCGATCAGGTAATCCTTCTCGAACTGCTCACGCGCTTCGCGGAGCGGCAGCGCCATGATGTGTTGGTCGGATTGATTCGGGGTGCGCGGCATGACATCGCCGATCTCGGCCGGCAACAGATCAGCGGTGATCGGCGCATCGACGTCGTCGCCGCGCGCCAGGATCATCAGGCGCTCGACATTGTTGCGCAGCTGGCGAACGTTGCCCGGCCAGTTGTGAGCCTGCAGAACGGCCAGCGCGTCGTCGCCGATACGGCGCGGCTTGATGCCGGCCTGGCGGGCGATCTGCTTCATGAAGTTGTCGACGAGGTAGGGAATATCCTCTCGCCGCTCGGCCAGTCCCGGGACGATGACCGGAACCACCGCCAGGCGATGGTAAAGATCCTCGCGGAAACGACCGTCGGCAATCATCGCTTCGAGGTTCTGCGAGGTCGAGGAGATGATGCGGACATCGACCTTGACCCGCTTGGTTCCCCCTACCCGCTCGAACTGTTGTTCGACCAGCACGCGCAGGATCTTATTCTGCGTCTCGCGCGGCATGTCGGCCACCTCGTCGATGTAGAGGATGCCGCGATGGGCCTCCTCGAGCGCGCCGACCTTGCGTTCGACGCCATTCGATTCGGTGCCGAACAGTTCGATCTCCATACGCTCGGGCGTGATGTTGGCGGCGCTCAGCGTCACGAAAGGCGCGCCCTTGCGCGCCGACAGCGTGTGGATGGCGCGCGCGGCCAGTTCCTTGCCCGAGCCAGACGGGCCGATGATCATCACGCGGCTGTTGGTCGGCGCGACGCGTTCGATGGTCTGACGCAACTGGCTCATCGCCGACGACATGCCGATCAGATCGAAGGTTTCGCCGCTGCGCAGCTTGAGGTCGGAAACCTCGCGCCGCAATTTCGAGGTCTCGAGCGCACGTTCGGCAATAAGGATCAGCCTGTCGGCCTTGAACGGTTTTTCGATGAAGTCATAGGCGCCGCGACGGATGGCGGAGACCGCCGTTTCGATGTTGCCGTGGCCGGAAATCATCACCACCGGCAAGGTCGGATGCATCGTCTTGATCTCGTCGAGCAGCGCCAGGCCGTCCAGGCGCGAGCCCTGCAGCCAGATGTCGAGGAAAATCAGCCGCGGCGCGCGATCAGCTATAGCAGCGAGCGCACTGTCGGCATCGAATGCGGTGCGGGTTTCGTGACCTTCGTCGCTCAGTATGCCCGCGACGAGTTCACGGATGTCTTCCTCGTCATCGACGATGAGAATATCAGACGCCATTACCGACCTTTTCAGTTTCTCTTTCGTTTTCCGCCCTGCTTTCGCCGCGCGGAGCCGTTGCGGCCGCAGGCGGCAGGATGATGCTGATCATCGCGCCGCGCCCATCGTGGAAGTCCGCTGGAGCATCGTGTAGTTCCAGCCTGCCACCATGGTCCTCCACGATCTTCTTGACGATAGCGAGGCCAAGCCCGGTGCCCTTCTCGCGTGTGGTCATGTAGGGCTCGAGCAGCCGTTGGCGATTCTCGCGCGGCAGGCCTTTGCCATTGTCGATGACGTCGATTCGAATCGCACCATTCTGGCGCCCGGCCTGAATCCGGATTATGCCGTGCGAACCGTCCTTCTGTTCCAATCCGTCGATTGCCTCGGCGGCGTTCTTGATCACATTGCCGAAAGCCTGCGCCATCAGCCGGCTGTCGAACGTGCCCTTCAGCGGCTCGCTGCCGAAGATCCGCTCGAAAGTGATGTCGGCGCGGCTGACCTCGACCAGGAACGAGGCCTCGCGCAGCGATTCGCGCAGATCTATGGCCTTCATCTCGGGCTTCGGCATGCGCGCGAAAGCCGAGAATTCGTCGACCATGCGGCCGATATCCTCGACCTGCCGGATGATGGTGTCGGTGCACTGGTCGAAAACCTCGCGGTCCTCGGTAATCACCTTGCCATAGCGGCGCTTGATGCGTTCGGCCGAGAGCTGGATCGGCGTCAGCGGGTTCTTGATCTCGTGGGCGATACGCCGCGCCACATCCGCCCAAGCCGACGAGCGCTGCGCCTGGACCAGGTCGGTGATGTCGTCAACCGTCACGACATAGGACTTTTCCTCCGAGCCGTCATCGCCGGCCTCGATGGTGATCTGAACGTTGAAGGTCCGCTCGGCGCCGGCGCGGTAGAAGGTCACCTGCTCGCGATAGACGGGTTTGCCGGACTTGCGGCCGATTTCGAAGACGCGGCCGACATGCGGCAGCACGGCGGAAAGGTTCTGCCCAAGGGCTGCGCTGGCCGAAATGGCCAGCATCGCCTCGGCCGAGCGATTGACGATGGTAACGATGCCGTAGGGATCGACGCCGATGACGCCGGCGGTAACGCCGGCAAGCACGGCTTCCGAGAAGCGGCGCCGTTCGTCGATCAGGTCCTTGGCCGACAGGATCTCGTTGCGCTGCGATTTCAGTTCGAGAAGCATCTTGTTGAACGTATCGCCGAGCGAGGCGACATCGCCATCCGAAGGCCTGACCGGAACCGCTACGTCGAGATTGCCGGTCGCCACTTCGTCGGCGGCGCCGATGAGCTGGCGAATGGGCCGCACCAGACGGTCGGCGACCGCAATGCCGGTCCAGATCGCGGACAGGATGATGATGAGCGTCAGCGAAAGATAGGGCAGCGCGAACGCCACCTGCGAGGTGCGGCGGTTGTCTTCCAGCCCCCGATATTCGTCGGTGTTGGACCTGACGATCTGCCGCGCCTTGATGACCTCGGGATCGACGAGGCGAATGGTATAGAGATAGAGCCCTTCGATCTCGCGCAGCTTGACGATGGCGCCCATGATGTTGCGCGTTTTCGGTTCGATCAGCACCGGTTTGCCGTCGGCAGCGCTGGCCACGGCGCCTTCCGGCGGCTCAGGCATGGCAAAATCCGTGTCGGTCTTGGCGCTCATGACGAAAGAGCCGTCAGGTTTGATCAGCGCCGCATGGGCCAGCGAACGGCCCACGGCTTCCTTGTTCATCAGGTCGAGAAAGCCGGTACGATCAAGGCCGTAGAGTGTGCGTGACGCATCGAGATCATAGGCCATGGACAGTGTCGTACCCTGCAGGTTGCGGGCATTTTCCTGAACATAGGCGTCGGCGATCGACAGCGACGAATTGACGATCGTCTTGGTCCGGATCTCGAACCAGCGGTCGAGGCCGATGTCGAGCGTGATCGACGCGATGATGGCCACCATGATGGCCGGAATGGCGGCAACCAGGGCGAACATGGCGACAATGCGCACATGCAGCCGCGAAGCGGCCTTGCCATGCCGGCGCGCCATCAGGATGCGGTGCACCTCACGCCCGACCAGCGCGATAAGAATCAGGACGAAAGCCGCGTTGAGGGCAATCAACGCCAGCGTCGTCGACTCGTTCGGTGTGATCGGCGTGGCGCCAACGAGGATGGTGAACGAGATCGCCGCCGTCATCAGCGCGCCGACGACCGCGATCACGCCTGGCAGCGCAAGCAGCCGGCGCCCGTCACGAGCGCCGGGTTCGCTGAAAAGCGGTTGGTTTGTTGTCGGTGCCTGCGGGGCCATGTCGCCGTCTAGTGCCATGATTGCGTCGGATGTATGCAACGCATTGTGGCGATTATGCAACAAGTGTGACCGAGACGGAAATCTTTCGCGAGCCGATCCCCTGAAAAGAGCGCGGGCTCAGATCAAGGCTCAGCCCTGGCGCGACGATTTGTAGACGTTGACGCCGAGTTCGCGGATCTTCTTGCGCAGCGTGTTGCGGTTCAAGCCAAGCAGTTCCGCGGCCTTGATCTGGTTGCCGCGGGTTGCCGTCATCGAGGCCAGGACGAGTGGAAACTCGACCTCGGACAGGATGCGTTGATAAAGCCCGGCAGGTGGCAAATCGCCGGCAAACGAGGCGAAATAGCGTTGCAGGAAGTGCTCGACCGCCTGGCCGATCGACAAATCGTCGGGAATGAGGTTGCCGCCACCCGGCACCACGGGACGTTCGCCGGTCTTGAGCTCGGCCTCAATGACCTCGGCGGAAATCTCGTCCTGCGAATAGAGCGCGGCGAGCCTGCGAACCAGGTTTTCCAGTTCGCGCACATTGCCCGGCCACGGATAGCGCTTCATCAACTCGATGCCGCCGGAAGAAATGCGCTTGGTCTGCAGGCCTTCCATTTCGCCGAGCTTGAAGAAGTGACGGACAAGGTCGGGCACATCCTCGGAGCGCTCACGCAGCGCGGGCAGCCGGAGCGGCACCACGTTGAGGCGATAGAACAGATCCTCGCGAAAAAGCCCCTGGTTGATCAGGGTGCGCAGATCTTTGTTGGTGGCGGCGACGATGCGCACGTCGGTCTTGATCGGCGTGCGTCCGCCAACCGTCGTGTATTCGCCCTGTTGGAGCACGCGCAGCAGCCGCGTCTGCGCCTCCATCGGCATGTCGCCGATTTCATCGAGGAACAGCGTGCCGCCTTCAGCCTGCTCGAAGCGTCCGGTCGAGCGATTCTGCGCGCCGGTGAAGGCGCCCTTCTCGTGACCGAACAGTTCCGATTCGATCAGGTCGCGCGGGATCGCCGCCATGTTGATGGCGACGAAGGGGCCGCCGCGGCGGCGGCCATATTCATGCAGCGCGCGCGCCACCAGTTCCTTGCCGGTGCCGGATTCGCCCGAGATCATCACCGTCAGGTCGGTCTGCATCATGCGCGCCAGCATGCGGTAGATGTCCTGCATGGCGGCCGAACGGCCGACCAGCGGCATTGCATCGGGCTGCTCTTCCGGCCGCGCATCGATCTTCGGCCGTCGCGGCTCGGAAAGCGCCCGGTTGACGATGTTGAGCAGTTCGGTCAGGTCGAACGGCTTGGGCAGATACTCATAGGCGCCGGTTTCAGACGCGCGGATCGCCGTCATGAAGGTGTTCTGGGCGCTCATGACGATGACCGGCAGTTCCGGCCTCGCCTTCTTGATGCGCGGCAGCATGTCGAAGGCGTTTTCGTCCGGCATCACCACATCGGTGATGACCAGATCGCCCTCGCCAGCCGCCACCCAGCGCCACAAAGTCGAAGCATTGGAGGTGACGCGCACCTCGTGGCCGACGCGCGAAAGCGCCTGGTTGAGGACAGTGCGGATCGCCGCATCGTCGTCGGCGACGAGAATATTGCCGCGAACGGTCATTTGCGGTCTCCTTCACCGTCTTCATCGGCGCCGTATGGCGCTTCTTTCCAGGCCGGCATCAGGATGCGGAATGTGGTCCCGCGCGGCGTCGATTCGCATTCGATGATGCCGCCATGTTCGCCGACGATTTTGGCGACCAGCGCCAGCCCCAGCCCCGAGCCGTTCGGCTTGGTGGTGATGAACGGGTCGAACAGGATCGGCAGGATGTCTTCCGAGACGCCGGAGCCATTGTCGCGCACACAGAACTCCAGCGGCAGCGACACGCGGTCCTGCGTGCCCGGCACCGAAACACGGATGCCTGGCCGGAAGGCGGTCGACAGCACGATCTCGCCCTGCGGGTCACTGCCGATCGCCTCGGCGGCGTTCTTGACCAGGTTGAGGAACACCTGGATCAACTGGTCGCGGTTGGCAAACACCGGAGGCAACGAAGGATCATAGTCCTCCAATATCTTGATTCTTTTGGCAAAACCGTTCTTGGCAATGGCCTTGACATGGTCGAGCACGACATGGATGTTGACGGGGTAGCGGTCGATCGGCCGCTCGTCGGAAAACACCTCCATGCGATCGACCAGCGACACGATGCGGTCGGTCTCGTCGGTGATCAGCCGCGTCAGCGCACGGTCTTCGTCGGAAGCCGACAGTTCCAGCAACTGGGCAGCGCCACGGATACCGGAGAGCGGGTTCTTGATCTCATGGGCAAGCATCGCCGCCAGGCCGGTGACCGAGCGCGCCGCACCGCGATGCGTCATCTGCCGGTCGATCTTGTCGGCCATCGACCGTTCCTGGAACATAACCACCACCGAGCCCGGAAATTCCGGTACCGGCGCGACATAGAGATCGACGACCTTCTCGATGCCGAGACGCGGCGACGACACGTCGACCCGATACTCGTTGACCGGTGCCAGGCGCTCGCGCACCTGGTCGACCAGCGTCAGCAGCGGGCTGCCGAAGGGAATGAGTTTTGACAGCGTGTTGCGGGCGAGCATGGTCGCGCTTGAACGAAAGAAGTCTTCCGCGTCGGCGTTGGCGAAGGTGATGAAGCCTTCCTCGCTGATCATGATCACCGGGCGGCGGATGGTGTTGAGCACGATCTGGGCGGCATCCGCCATTTCAGCGCCTTGGCCGGCGGCGGCGTTCATGCGGCACTCCGCAGGGTCAAAGGTTGCGGATCGCGCGAAAACACATCGCGCAGCAAGGCAATGACGCGCGCGGGCTCGAATGCGGTCAGTATGGCCTTTCGGCTGTCGTCGGCGACGCCGCCGGCATGCCGATCAAGATACCAGCCGAGATGCTTGCGCGCCTGGCGCAGGCCGCTTTCGGCGCCGTAGAGCGCTAGCATGTCCTCATAATGGGCCACGATGTAGTCGGCGAGCGCCGTCGGGTTCTGTGGAATATTTGGCGTCGCTTCGCCTGTCGCTGCGGCCGCAACGCCACCTGCGATCCAAGGGGCGCCATAATGGGCACGGCCGATCATCACTGCGTCGGCACCCGATTGATCGAGAATGTCGGCCGCTTCCGCCGGCGAAGAGACGTCACCATTGGCGACGACCGGGATGGACACGGCTTCCTTGACGCGGGCGATGGCGCGCCAGTCGGCCTTGCCCTGATAGAACTGGCAGCGCGTTCGGCCGTGCACGGTCACCATACTGACACCGGCCTGCTCGGCGCGGCGCGCCAGTATCGGCGCGTTGAGCGCGCCTTCGTCCCAGCCAAGCCGCATCTTGACCGTCACTGGCACCTCGACCGCGCCGACAACGGCGTCGATCAGCGACAGTGCGTGGTCGAGATCCAGCATCAATGCCGAACCAGCGTAGCCGCCAGTGACCTTCTTGGCCGGGCATCCCATGTTGATGTCGATAATGTCGGCGCCCTCGCCGGCGGCGATTCTGGCACCTTCGGCCATGTGCACCGCCTCGCGGCCTGCAAGCTGAACCATATGGACGGGCAGGCCGGAGTGGCGTATGCGCAGGTTGAAACCGGCCCTGCCCTTGGCGAGCTCGCCGCTGGCAACCATTTCGGACACGACCAGGCCCGCTCCATGCGCGTGGGCACGCTGCCGGAACGGCTCGTCCGTAATGCCCGACATCGGCGCGAGGAACACGCGATTGCGGAGTTTCACGCCGCCGACGTTAAGCGGCGCGGCCAATTTGGTCAAATTAACCATGCACAAAAACCAAGCATCTTCATTCGTTGCACATTCTCTAGCCATATCGGCCGCAATGTGCAACGCGGAATGACGCCACATTAAGGCGCAATTGGGAAAATGCTGGCCTTCGGGATTGGGTGTGGCCAAAGCGCCGCGCGCCCCGTGGGACGCGCAAAGGACGCTTTGGGATTCATATTTGACGCACGATCTTTGCCGAAAACCGATTACACTTTTCGGGATCGTGCGCTAAGCCAATCTGCAATGACTGACGCAAGTGAAAATCACGTTTCGAGTGCGGATGGCAAGGTCGCGGTGGTAATCGTCGCGGCCGGCCGTGGCGCGCGCGCCGGACAGGCCAACGGACCGAAGCAATATCAACACATTGGCGGCTTTGCCGTCATTGCACACACGCTGGACATTTTTCTGGCCCACCCGCGGACCGGCGAGATCGTCGTCGCCATTCATGCCGACGACCATGAACTGTTCCGGCAGGCGGCGGGCACCAACGCCGAGCGCGTTAGCGCCGTTATCGGCGGGGCGACCAGGCAGGAATCCGTCCGGCTCGGCCTGCTTGCCCTTAGAGACCACGCGCCGGGGCAGGTTCTGATCCACGATGCCGTGCGTCCGTTTGTCGATACGGACCTGATAGATCGCACCATCGCCGCCATCGGCGAGCGCGAGGGCGCATTGCCCGCTTTGCCCGTCGCCGACACGCTGAAGCGCGAATCGGCCTCCGGGGTGGTCGGCGAAACCGTTTCGCGCAGCGGTCTTCACGCGGCGCAAACGCCGCAGGGCTTTCCGTTCTGGCCCATCCTTGCCGCGCACGAGAAAGCCCATCATCTGGGAAAAATGGATTTTACCGACGATGCCGCGATCGCCGAATGGGCGCATATTCCGGTCAAGATCGTTCCGGGCTCGCCGGACAATGTCAAACTCACCTGGGCACGGGATATTGCCATGGCGGATCAGCGGCTTTCCGGCGAACGTGTGCGCTTTCCCGACATCCGGACCGGCAATGGCTACGACGTCCATGCTTTCGAGCCCGGCGACCATGTCACACTGTGTGGCGTCGCCATTGCTCATGACAAGAAACTGTCCGGCCATTCCGACGCCGATGTCGGTCTGCATGCTCTGACCGATGCGTTGCTGGCGACCTGCGGCGCCGGCGACATCGGCACGCATTTTCCGCCGTCCGACCCGCAATGGAAAGGCGCTGCGTCGCGGATCTTCGTCGAGCATGCGGCAAGGCTGGTGCGCGAGCGCGGCGGCCGCATCGCCAATGCCGATATCACGTTGATCTGCGAAGCGCCGCGCGTCGGCCCGCACCGCGAGGCGATGACGGCAGCCCTGTCGCAGATGCTGGCAATTTCCGCGGATCGCATCTCGATCAAGGCGACAACCAACGAGAAGCTCGGCTTCGTCGGGCGCGAGGAAGGCATTGCGGCGATCGCCACTGCCAGCGTGGTGTTTCCCGGCGAGGTGCCGGAATGACCAACAGCGACCTGGCAAATGCCTTGCTGCAAGCCTGCCAGAAACGCGGCATCATGCTGGCAACGGCGGAAAGCTGCACCGGCGGCATGATCATCGCGGCACTCACCGACATCGCCGGCTCGTCCGCCGTGGTCGATCGCGGCTTCATCACCTATTCCAACGAAGCCAAGATGGACATGCTCGGCGTTTCCGCCGCCACGCTCGAGGCGCATGGGGCGGTTTCGCGCGAGACTGCGATCGAAATGGCGACAGGCGCGCTTACCCGTTCGCGCGCCGGGCTGACCCTGGCGGTTACCGGGATCGCCGGGCCTGGCGGCGGTTCGGCGGAAAAACCGGTCGGCCTGGTCTGGTTCGGGGTTGCGCTGGACGGCCGACCGATTGTCGCCGAGCACCAACTCTTTGCAGACAAAGGCCGCGATTTCATCCGTCGCGAAACGGTCCGGCAAGCGCTGGAACTGGGCCTGCAAGCACTCGGATAGGATTATAAAACGTTGGGCGGGCGGACCCGAAAGCCGGATTTGCGGCTACGTTTTCGATTCCGGGCTGCTTTGCCCCAAGTGTGGCTCCGTCCCAGCCAGCAGCCGCTGAATGTTGGCACGATGGCGCATAACCACATAGATGCTGCCCGCAATCACCAGCAACCGATAGGCCAACGGTTGCTCCAGGCCACAGATGAGGGCGATCGCGGTCAACGCCGCTACCATCGAACTCAGGGAAACTATCCGAGACGTAGCCAGCACAGCACCAAAAGCCGCCGCAGCCCCCACACCTACCGGCCAAGACAGAGCCAGCAACACGCCAAGCCCCGTCGCAGCGGATTTGCCACCTGTAAAATTCAACCAGATCGAACGGCCATGTCCCAACAACACGGCAATTCCGGCCAGGCAAACAGCCCAAGGCACCCAGGCTTGCAGGTCAAGCGGGGTCGATGGCGTAACAAACGGCAACGTGATGAACCAGGGATAGAACCAGCGGGCAAAGACGATCGCCGCAGCACCTTTCAGCACATCCACCAGCAACACCACCAACGCAGGCCATTTTCCCAAGACCCGCAAGACGTTCGTTGCCCCGGTGGATTTGGAGCCATGCTCCCGGATATCGATGCCCTTGAGCAGCTTTCCCGCCAGATAACCCGTGGGCATTGAACCGAAGAGATAGGCGATCGCCAGTCCAACGGTGCTTGCTATCCAGAAAAGCATGCGCAAGCCTCAAGACGGTTTTGTACCGTAGATGACGTCGGCGCGCTTCTCAAAGGCTTCGGCGAACATGCGGAAGGCACGATCGAACATGGTTCCCATGACCGCGCCCAGAATACGGCTCTTGAACTCGTAGTCGATGAAGAAGCGGACGGCGCAACCGGCGCCGTCGGGTTCGAAACGCCAGACATTGCTTAAATATTTGAACGGCCCGTCGATGTACTTCACGTCGATGGTGTTCTCGTCGGGCTTCAGCAGTACCTGCGTCGTGAAGGTTTCGCGGATCGCCTTGTAGCCGATGCTCATGTCGGCAAGGAGAACGGTACGCCCGTCACGCTCCTTGCGCGAGCGAACCGTCAGCGCTTCGCAAAGCGGCAGGAATTGCGGATAGGATTCAACATCGGCGACCAAAGCGAACATCTGCTCGGGTGTATGGGATACGCGTCGGGTGGCTTCGAATTTTGGCATGAAACCGGCTGATTAAGCTGATTTCTTGAGAATCGCTTCCCGTGCCGCACGCAGCTTGGCGAAATCGTCGCCGGCGTGATGCGATGAACGCGTCAGCGGGCTGGACGCCACCAGCAGGAAACCCTTGGTCCGACCGATCGTCTCAAAGGATTTGAACTCCTCCGGCGTAACAAAGCGGATCACCGGGTGGTGCTTCTTCGACGGCTGCAGATACTGGCCTATGGTCATGAAGTCGACATTGGCCGAACGCAGATCGTCCATCAACTGCAGGATTTCATTCCGTTCTTCGCCCAGCCCCACCATGATGCCGGACTTGGTGAAGATCGACGGATCAAGCTCCTTGACCCGCTGCAACAGCCGGATCGAATGGAAATAGCGAGCGCCCGGACGAACCGTCAGATAGTTCGACGGAACGGTTTCGAGATTGTGGTTGAAGACGTCGGGTTTGGCCGCCACGACGATCTCCAGCGCGCCGTCCTTGCGCAGGAAGTCGGGCGTCAGGATTTCGATCGTCGTCAGCGGCGTCGCCGCCCGGATGGCGCGGATGACCTCGGCGAAATGCTGCGCACCGCCATCGGCGAGGTCGTCGCGGTCGACCGAGGTGATGACGACATGGGTAAGGCCCATCTGCTTGACCGCATGCGCGACGCGGGCCGGTTCATCCGGGTCAAGAGCAGTTGGAATGCCCGTGGCGACGTTGCAGAAGGCGCAGGCGCGGGTGCAGATCTCGCCCATGATCATGAAGGTGGCGTGCTTCTTTTCCCAGCACTCGCCGATGTTGGGGCATCCGGCCTCTTCGCAGACCGTCACCAGCTTGTGCGACTTCACGATTTCGCGCGTTTCGGCATAGCCCTTCGACATCGGCGCCTTGACGCGGATCCAGTCGGGCTTGCGCAGGACATCCTGATCAGGCTTGTGCGCCTTTTCCGGATGCCGCAGGCGCGGTGCGTTGGCGATCGTATCGAGGACAGTGACCATCGGGAAACCTGGTTCATTGGCGAGCGCCAGTCAGGCGTTCGTTGTCATAACGTCATCTAGGACTTTTCGGCGCAAAGAAAAAGGCCGCTGCGGCGCATGCCGCAACAGCCTTTTTCGCATGGCAGCTCTTCAGGGATGTCAGCGGCGCACCAGGCGTCCCGCCCAGATCAGCAGGCAGGCACCGATAAAGCCGGTGATCAGATAGGCAATCCAGCCGACGCCGAACGGGCCAAAATTGAGAGCCTGCAGAATGGCGTTCAGTACGATCGCGCCGACGATGCCCATAACGATGTTCATGAAGATGCCGGTGTTGCTCTTCATGAACATTTCGGCGAACCAGCCTGCCAGGCCGCCGATGATGATGGCTGCTATCCAGCCGACGCCATTCAGGTGCATATGCCTTCTCCTTGTGTGATGGATGAAAGTGCATCCGCAAACGATGTACCTTGCCGCCGGGTTCCATCTGTAGCAGCGCTTTCAATCTATCACGCGTTGAGCGCGCGGCCATAGGCGTCGAGCACGCTTTCCTTCATCATCTCCGACAGCGTCGGGTGCGGGAAGATGGTGTGCATCAGCTCTTCCTCGGTCGTCTCCAGGTTCATCGCCACGACGAAGCCCTGGATCAGTTCGGTCACTTCGGCGCCGACCATGTGGGCGCCGAGCAATTGACCGGTCTTCTTGTCGAAGATGGTCTTGATGAAGCCCTGATCCTCACCGAGCGCGATCGCCTTGCCATTGGCGGCGAACTGGAAGCGCCCGACCCGGATATCCCAGCCCTCGGCCTTGGCCTTGGCTTCGGTCAGGCCAACCGAGGCGACCTGCGGATTGCAGTAGGTGCAGCCCGGAATCTTCAGCTTGTCGGTGGCATGTACGCCAGGAAAATCAGCGATCTTCTCGATGCACACGACACCCTCATGTTCGGCCTTGTGGGCGAGCATCGGCGGGCCGGCGACATCGCCGATGGCGTAGATGCCCGGCACATTGGTTTTGCCGTAACCATCGATGACGACGCAGCCGCGTTCGGTCTTCACGCCAAGCGCCTCGAGTCCGAGGCCTTCGATATTGCCCTGCACGCCGACGGCCGAGATCATCCGGTCGGCGGTGATCTTCTCGACCTTGCCATCCTTCATCTCGACATGCGCGGTGACCGAGTTCGTGCCCTTCTCGACCTTGGTCACCTTGGCTTCGAGGATGATCTTCATGCCTTGCTTCTCGAACTGCTTCTGCGCGAACTTCGAGACTTCGGCGTCCTCGACCGGCATCACCGCCGGCAGCAATTCGACCACCGTCACCTCGGCGCCCATTGTGCGGTAGAAGGAGGCGAATTCGATGCCGATGGCGCCCGACCCCATGACGAGCAACGACTTCGGCATCTCCTTCGGCACCATGGCCTCGAAATAGGTCCAGATCAGCTTTCCGTCCGGCTCGATGCCGGGCAGCGCGCGTGGCCGGGCGCCGGTCGCCAGGATGATGTGCTTGGCGGTATAGGTGCCCTCGCCCTTGACGCCTTTCGGCACCGGCGGCTGTGGCTCCATCGGCTTCTTGGCCGTCTTGGACACGACGATCTCGCCCGCCTTCGAAAGCTTGGCCTCGCCCCAGATGACGTCGACCTTGTTCTTCTTCATCAGGAAGGCAACGCCGCCATTGAGCCGCAGCGACACCTTGCGCGAGCGGTCAACGACGGCCGATGTGTCCACGCTGACCTTGCCGTCGAGCTTCAGCCCGTAATCCTTCAGGTGATCCGAATAGTGCATGATCTCGGCCGAGCGCAGCAGCGCCTTGGTCGGGATGCAGCCCCAGTTAAGGCAAATGCCGCCGAGATGCTCGCGCTCGACGATCGCCGTCTTGAAGCCGAGCTGCGCGGAACGCACCGCGGTGACATAGCCGCCGGGACCGGAGCCGATGATGATGACGTCATAGTTCTCAGCCACGGGTTTTCTCCTTCACAATTCCAGCATGACGCGCACGACTGGTGTCAGCGCCTCGCCGATGTTTCGCGTATTTTCGGCGTCAAGATGAACACCGTCGAGAGGTGTGGTTTGCGCCACGCTGCCGGCGTCGAAGAAGCCGCAGCCGGCCTCATCGGCGAGCGCGGCATATTGCGGTGCCAAAAACTTCGAGGCGTCGTCGCCGCCGGCAAACATTTCCTTGAATTCGGCATTTTCGGTGCGACTGACGACAGGCGGCGAAACGATGAGGATCTGCGGCGCCGGCCAGTCGAACGGATAGTCGTGACCGCGCACGATGTCGATCAGCCGCTGGATACCCTGCTTGGCCGCGACGGGATTGCCGTGGATCCACGGCTTCATGTCGTTGGCGCCGAGCATGATGACAATCAGGTCGATCGGCGCATGCGTCGTCAGCACCGTTGGCAGCAGCCTGGCGCCGTTGCGATCAGCACCGGCCAGGTGGTCGTCGAAGGCGGTGGTACGGCCATTGAGGCCTTCGGCGATAACTTCCACGCCACTGCCAAGGCCGGCCTGCAGCACGCTTGGCCAGCGGTCTTCCAGCGCATGGCGGCCACCTTCGGCATTGTAGCCCCAGGTCAGCGAGTCGCCGTAACAAAGAACCGTCTTCATGCACCCACCTGCGCGTCGATCAACCCATGCTTCACCCGCCATCCATGGGTTGTGACCGCCCGTTTCCGAGCAGCCAGTCCGGTGGCGAATCCGGAAATGATGAAAGCGAAGAGGCTGGTGAAGACTATCCGCACCGCCCTCTCGCTTCCCTAAACCAGCATGCCCATCGGGTTCTCGATCAGGCGCTTGAAGGCGACCAGCAGTTCGGCACCCAGCGCACCGTCCACGGCGCGGTGGTCGGTCGACAGCGTCACCGACATCACGGTGGCTATTCTGATTTCGCCATTCTTGACCACCGCCCGCTCCTCGCCGGCGCCGACCGCCAGGATCGTCGCGTGCGGCGGGTTGATGACCGCAGCAAAATCCTTGATGCCGAACATGCCGAGATTGGACACCGCCGTGGTGCCACCCTGATACTCTTCCGGCTTCAGCTTGCGGCTGCGGGCGCGACTGGCGAGGTCCTTCATCTCGTTGGAGATGGTGGACAGCGTCTTTTCGTCGGCTTTGCGGATGATCGGTGTGATCAGCCCGCCGGGGATCGACACCGCGACGCCGACATCGGCGTGCTTGTGCTTGACCATGGCGCTTTCAGTCCACGAGGCATTGGCATCCGGCACTGCCTTCAGCGCCATCGCCATCGCCTTGATGACCATATCGTTGACCGACAGCTTGTAGGCCGGAGCATCACCCTTGTCGGTCTTCTTCACCGGGGCTGCCGCATTGATCTGCGTGCGCAGCGCCAGCAGCGCATCGAGCTCGCAGTCGAGCGTCAGGTAGAAATGCGGAATGGTGGTCTTGGCCTCGACCAGGCGGCGCGCAATGGTCTTGCGCATATTGTCATGCGGGACGAGGTCGTAGGAGCCCTGTTCGAACAGTTTCAGCACCTGATCGTCCGACATCGCCTTTACCGGCGCGGCAGGAGCAGCAGCGGGCACGCCAGCCGGAGCCTTGGCGGCAGGCGCCGCCTGGGCGCCGCCACCGGCAATCGCCGCGTCGACATCCGCCTTCACCACCCGGCCATGCGGACCGGTGCCGGTCACGGCAGACACATCGACACCGGCTTCCTTGGCTATGCGACGTGCGAGCGGCGACGCGAAGGTGCGTCCTTCCGGCGACTGGCTGATCTCCCCCCTTGTGGGAGAGATGGCCGGCAGGCCAGAGGGGGGCGTCTCGCGCTGAGAGGACGGCGGGACAGCGCCCCCCTCTGTCGACTTCGTCGACATCTCCCCCACGGGTGGGGAGATTGGCGCCTTGTCCTGCTTGGCCTCGGCTTTCGCTGGAGCAGCATCGCCCCCGCTTTTCGCGGCAGCGCCTGCATCCTCACCTTCGGCAGCGAGCACGGCGATCAGAGCGTTGACCTTGACGCCTTCGGTGCCGGCGGGAACGACGAGCTTTGCGACCGTGCCCTCATCGACAGCCTCGACTTCCATCGTCGCCTTGTCGGTCTCGATCTCGGCAATGACATCGCCCGGCGAAACCTTGTCGCCTTCCTTGACGAGCCACTTGGACAGATTGCCCTCTTCCATCGTGGGCGACAGGGCCGGCATGGTGATGTTGATTGGCATTTTGTCCTCCCGCCCGGTTCAGCGATATGTGACGGCTTTGACCGCCTCGATGACTTCGCCGACGTTCGGCAAAGCCAGTTTCTCGAGGTTGGCGGCATAGGGCATCGGCACATCCTTGCCGGCGATGGTGATGACCGGCGCGTCGAGGAAATCGAAGGCGCGCTGCGACACCTGGTTGGCGATATGGTCGCCGACCGAGTTCTGCGGATATCCCTCTTCGACAACGATCAGCCGGTTGGTCTTCTTGACCGAGGCGATGATGGTGTCGAGATCGAGCGGCCGGATCGTGCGCAAGTCGATGATCTCGGCATCGATGCCCAAGCCGCGCAGCTCGGCTTCCGCCTTGACCGCATAGGTCATGCCGATGCCGAAAGAGACGATGGTGACGTCCTTGCCGGTCTTGTGGATGCGCGCCTTGCCGATCGGCAGCACGAAATCATCCAGCTTCGGCACGTCGAAGGACTGGCCATAGAGGATCTCATTCTCGAGGAAGATGATCGGATTGGGATCGCGGATCGCCGCCTTCAACAAGCCCTTGGCGTCGGCGGCGGTGTAGGGCATCACCACTTTCAGGCCCGGAATGTGGCTATACCAGGCGGCGTAGCACTGCGAGTGCTGCGCGGCGACGCGTGCGGCAGCGCCGTTCGGTCCACGGAAAACGATCGGCGCACCCATCTGGCCGCCCGACATGTAGAGCGTCTTGGCGGCGGAGTTGATGATCTGGTCGATCGCCTGCATGGCGAAGTTGAAGGTCATGAACTCGACGATCGGCTTCAGGCCGGCCATCGCCGCGCCGACGCCGACGCCGGCAAAGCCATGCTCGGTGATCGGCGTGTCGACGACGCGCCGCGGCCCGAATTCCTGCAGCAGCCCTTGCGTGATCTTGTAGGCGCCCTGGTATTCGGCGACCTCCTCGCCCATGACGAAGACATCGCCGTCGCGGCGCATTTCCTCGGCCATCGCATCGCGCAGCGCTTCGCGTACCGTGGTCGAGACCATCTCTGTGCCGGCCGGAATGTCCGGATCGGCGGCGATTTCCGTCTTCGGTGCAGCAGCCACCGGCGCGGCAGCCGGTTTTGCGGCCTCCGCCTTGTCCTCCGCCGCGGCTGGAGCCTCTGCCTTTGCCGGTGATTCCGCCTTGGCGGGAGCCGAGGACTTGCCGATATCGCCGGCACTTTCGCCGTCCTGCAGCAAAACGGCAATCGGTGTGTTGACCTTGACGCCTTCGGTGCCGGCGGCGATCAGGATCTTGCCAAGCGTGCCTTCGTCGACGGCCTCGACTTCCATCGTCGCCTTGTCGGTTTCGATCTCGGCGATGACGTCGCCGGCGACGACCTTGTCGCCCTCATTCTTCAACCACTTGGAAAGATTGCCCTCTTCCATGGTCGGCGAGAGAGAGGGCATGAGAATTTCGATCGGCATGTCCTTGCCCTCCCGTTACAATACGATATCGGTCCAGAGCTCGGACGGATCCGGCTCTGCATCGTTCTGGGCAAATTCGGCGGCGTCAGCGACGATGTCGCGGACCTCCTTGTCGATGGCCTTAAGCTCGTCCTCGGTTGCCCACTTCTTCTCGATCAGCCGCGCCTTGACCTGTTCGATCGGGTCATGGTCGGAGCGCATCTTCTGCACTTCTTCCTTTGAGCGGTATTTCGCCGGATCGGACATCGAGTGACCGCGATAGCGATAGGTCTGCATTTCGAGAATGATCGGCCCGTTGCCGGCGCGGCACCATTCGGTCGCCTGGTCGCCGGCGGCCTTGACAGCGCGCACGTCCATGCCGTCGACCTGGATGCCGGGAATCTTGAACGAAGCGCCACGGTGCGAAAAATTGGTTTCCGCCGAAGAGCGCGACACCGAGGTGCCCATGGCATACCGGTTGTTCTCGATGATGTAGATCACCGGCAGCTTCCACAGCGAGGCCATGTTGAAGCTTTCATAGACCTGGCCCTGGTTGGCCGCACCGTCGCCGAAATAGGTCAGCGAGACATTGTTGTTGTCGCGGTAGCGGTTGGCGAAGGCCAAGCCCGTGCCGAGCGACACCTGCGCGCCGACGATGCCGTGGCCGCCATAAAAGTGCTTTTCCTTGGAGAACATGTGCATGGAGCCACCCTTGCCCCGTGACAGGCCGCCGCGACGCCCGGTCAGCTCGGCCATGACGCCGCGCGGCGACAGCTCCATCGCCAGCATGTGGCCGTGGTCGCGATAGGCGGTGATCATCTGATCGCCGTCGATCAGCGCCATCTTCATGCCGGTGACGACCGCTTCCTGGCCGATATAGAGGTGGCAGAAGCCGCCGATGAAACCCATGCCGTAGAGCTGGCCGGCCTTTTCCTCGAAACGACGGATGAGCAGCATGTGCCGGTAAGCGGCAAGCTCTTCGTCCTTGGTGAATTCGACAGGTTTGGGGGTCGAAAGCCCCGATTTGCCGTCGGATTTGGATTTGGCAGGCGCTTTTCTGGCGGCGGTGGCCATGCATCACTCCCTGTTGGCGTCTCTTCGTGGACATTAGAGCAGGATGAAATCTGCTCTGGGGAGATCAGCTCCTCCCCACCGATTTTAGGGAGGCTAACACGCGTCAAAGCGTTGCGCCATGCCGAATTTGCATAGCTGGCATGCGCCTAAGCGATTAAAATCATTGAAAATATTGGTGATTAACTTGAAATCAGTTATTTCGCCGAGGTCGGCAACATAATGGTGATTTCGTCAGCTTGGGACAGATTGAGCGCCTTGCGCGCCTGCTCATCGAGCATGTCCTTCTCGAGCGTGCCTTCATGCATCAGCCGAACGCGGCGCTCGAGCTCCATGCGGCGCGCCTTGATCGCATCGAGCTGGCCTTGCAGCGCAACCGTCTGGGCTTCCAGCTGATATTTCGAGTAGATACCGAATTCGCCGTGATAGGCATGAAAGCCGAAATAGGCCAGGAACGCCACGCAAAGCGAGGGAATGATCAGCCGGCCGGTGTTTCTCTGCTTGTGCTGACGCGTCCACATCGCCCGATTCCTCTAGAGCATGATGCCGAAAAGTGTGAAGCGGTTTTCGGACGACATCATGCTCTATCTCTTTGATTTAGAGTCGGATTCAGATTTCAGGTCGAACAGACCTGAGATCATCCGGCTCTAGCCCGCGAACTCAGGCGGCTCACGATCTTTCTCGCCCGATTGTGCTTAACGGACGGTTACGGGTGACCTGTTTGGCGGCGCCGAAACGAAAAAGGGCGGGAATGCTCCCGCCCTTTTGTCCGGTATCGATGAGCCGGTGTTTCCGGATCAGCCCTTGACCACCGACTTGCCGGCGTAGCTTGCCTGCTTGCCGAGCTCTTCCTCGATGCGGATCAGCTGATTGTACTTGGCCATGCGGTCCGAGCGCGACAGCGAGCCGGTCTTGATCTGTCCGCAATTGGTGGCGACGGCGAGATCGGCAATGGTCGAATCCTCGGTTTCGCCCGAGCGGTGCGACATCACGGCGGTGTAGCCGGCCTTGTGCGCGGTCTCGACGGCGTCGAGCGTTTCCGTAAGCGAGCCGATCTGGTTGACCTTAACCAGGATCGAGTTGGCAACCCCCATGCGGATGCCGTCGCGCAGCCGCGCCGTGTTGGTGACGAACAAATCGTCGCCAACCAGCTGCGTCTTCTTGCCGATCAGGTCGGTCAGGTACTTCCAGCCTTCCCAATCGTCCTCGGCAAGACCGTCCTCGATCGAGATGATCGGATAGTCGGCGGCAAGCTTGGCCAGGTATTTGGCCTGGGCCTTGGGATCGCGCGTCTTTTTCTCGCCTTCATAGACGTAGTTGCCGTCCTTGAAGAACTCGGTCGCGGCGCAATCGAGGCCGAGCGCGATCTCGTCGCCCGGCTTGAAGCCGGCCTGCTCGATCGATTCCATGATGAAATCGAGCGCCACCGGAGCGCTTTTCAGGTTCGGGGCAAAGCCGCCCTCGTCGCCGACATTGGTGTTGTGGCCGGCATCCTTCAGTTTCTTGCGCAGCGTATGGAAGATTTCCGAACCCCAGCGGACACCTTCGCGCAGCGTCGGCGCGCCGATCGGCAGGATCATGAATTCCTGGAAATCGATCGGGTTGTCGGCATGCGCGCCGCCATTGATGATGTTCATCATCGGTACCGGCAGGAGATGCGCCTTGGTGCCTCCGACATAACGGTAGAGCGGCAGGCCGGCGGCATCAGCGGCCGCCTTGGCCACCGCCAGCGAAACGCCGAGAATGGCGTTGGCGCCAAGCCGGCTCTTGTTGGGCGTGCCGTCGAGCTCGATCATGGTCTGGTCGATATGAATCTGGTTTTCGGCTTCCATGCCGCCGATGGCCTCGAACAGCTCGCCGTTCACCGCCTCGACGGCTTTGAGCACGCCTTTGCCGAGATAGCGGGCGCCGCCGTCGCGCAGTTCGACGGCCTCGTGGGCACCGGTCGAAGCACCCGACGGCACCGCCGCGCGGCCCATCGAGCCGTCTTCGAGAATGACATCGACCTCGACGGTCGGATTTCCACGGCTGTCCAGGATTTCACGCCCGACAATGTCGACGATGGCGGTCATTTGCGATGTCCTCGATTGATCTGAAGAATGCCGCACGTCTTAGCCAAAGTGCTGCAAAAGGCAATCGGCCCGCTGGCAATTATTGCCGCGGCAACAGCGTCCGAACGATTCACGAAGCGCAAATCGCTGTCATCATAAGTCATGTACGGTCGGCTGACTTCCGGTTAAGGTGCAGCGCGCGGGGCGAAACAGGAGGAGTTTCGCCATGTCTCAGTTGAGCGGTATCGTGAGTCTGTTTCTGATCGCGGCGGCATTCCTGACGTCATGCGACAATCAGCAGTCGCCGCCGAAGGCGATGGCCCCCTTACACGTCAGCGAATAAGCCGGAATCCAAAGCGGCCCCGTCTCTCTCGACGGGGCCGCTTTGTCGTTGTTGTTAATGCCAGTAAGGCGTGACCTTGTAATAATTGTAGGATTCGTCGCGCGCCGCCTCGCCATCGGCACCGGTCAGTTCGTTGATCGAATAGGCCGGTGCCGCCATGAGTTGTTCCTTGGAAAACGGCACGACATAACCGCCCTTGTCCTCATCATAGTCGAGGCTTGCCCAGGGAATGGCGTGATATTTCTCGCCGATGCCAAGGAAGCCGCCAAAACCGATGACCGCGAACATGATCCCGTTCGTCATCTTGTCGAGCATCACATCCTCTATGCTGCCGATGCTTGTGCCTTCGGTGTTGTAGACCGATGTGCCGATGACCCGCGAAGCGGCAATGGCTTGGGTGTGGCCAGTCTGGGTTGCCATGATTGTGCTCCTCATTGTGGTTTCGAACCATAATTGGACAATGAGGGGCGCGGGCGAAGGTTCCCGACTTTTTCGGCGTCGACCGATCACTCCGCGAGGATGAAGGTAACCTTCATGTTGACGCGATAAGCAACGATCTTGCCGTCCTGGACGACGATCTTCTGGTCCTGGATCCAGGCGCCCTCGACGTTCTTCAGCGTTTTGGATGCGCGCGCAATTCCCTGTTCGATGGCGTCCTGAAAGCTCTTCTTCGACGACGATGTGATTTCGGTGACGCGGGCGACAGACATGGCTTCCTCCTGCCAAAACGCTCATTTGCCGGTCGAGCGTACAGGCGGCTTGCGCCGTCCACAAGCATCGGCGGTCGACAGAGGATATGTCCGGCCTAGAGACCCTTGGCGATGCGGTCGAATGCCATCAGCCGCTCGAGTAGGGCGGGCATGTCCTTCAACGGCAGCATGTTGGGGCCGTCGGAAGAGGTCGAGTTGTCAGGATCCTGATGGGTCTCGATGAAGACGCCGGCAACGCCGACAGCGACGGCCGCGCGCGCCAGCGTCTCGACAAAACGACGTTCACCGCCCGAGGAACCGCCCTGCCCGCCCGGCTGCTGCACCGAATGGGTCGCATCGAAGATCACCGGCGCGCCGATCTCTGCCATGACAGGCAAAGCGCGCATGTCGGAGACCAGCGTGTTGTAGCCGAAAGAAGCACCGCGCTCGGTGGTCAGCACATTGGCATTGCCGGATCCGGTGATCTTGGCGACGACGTTCTTCATGTCCCAGGGGGCAAGGAACTGTCCCTTCTTCACGTTGATGACCTTGCCGGTTTTCGCCGCGGCGACCAGCATGTCGGTCTGGCGCGACAGGAAAGCCGGAATCTGCAGGACATCGACATGCGGCGCCACGATGGCGCACTGCTCCTCGGTGTGGACATCGGTCAGCACCGGGAGCGAAAATTCCTTGCGCAGTTCGTCGAAGACGGGAAGTGCCGCGTCCATGCCGGCGCCGCGCGTCGCCGACAGCGAGGTGCGGTTGGCCTTGTCGTAGCTGGTCTTGTAGACGAGGCCTATTCCGAGCCTGCCGGTCAGTTCCTTCAGCGCGCCGGCCATGTCGAAAGCGTGCTGACGCGACTCGAACTGGCACGGTCCGGCGATCAGCGACAGAGCCGCCTTGTTGTCGAAGACGACATTGCCGACAATTACCGCTGAATTGGGCGCGACGGGCTTGTTCATTTGGTCTCCCGGAAGATGAAAGCCGCGCCCTGTCCGGGTGCAGGCTGCACGACAATATCATTGCCCGCTATATCGTGTTGGATGGAATTGGCCGCAAGCAGCCTCGATGTCACATCGGCGTTCCGAACCGAAAAGACCACCGCTGCGAAGCGTAGATCTGTCGGCGCGCCGGCCGGCAGGCCAAAGCGCGCGGTGAAAGCCGCGCGGTCAAGCACGCTCCAATCTGCATTCGGCAGGGAAAACATGCCGCCCTGCCTTTCGGCGGCCGGATTGTCCACCGTGACAGAAATCAACTCATGCTGCTTTCCAGGCGCATCGCTGACCGCCAAGATCTCGACAATTCCGGTCGCGCCGTTGGCGTGGGCCTGCAAAGCCGCGCGGTCGACATCAGGCGCGTTGACCCGCTCGCAGGCAAACAGGAAGGCGTCCGTGGCTTCGGCTCCGGCCGCGAAAGCGAGCTTGAACGATGCGATGTCGCTCTTGCCGGCTGGGTCGGTGAAAGCGCGCGAAAAACCCAGCATGTCTCCCGCCGAGATGCCGGCATCGACATAGCGTGCATGGTCGGCATCGGCATTGCCCGTACCTAGAACAATGGCGGAAAACCCCTCGTCGCCGTTGCTGTCGCGATAGGCGCGATCACGCGTGACGAAGACATTGCCGTCCGCGATAGCCTTTGCCGCCACCTGCTCGTCGCCGACCGCCAGCGGTTCGAGATACGTGCCGTCGGCCAGGAAAACACAGCAGTTTTCCGTTCCGAAGGGATGGATGCCGGTCGGGGCCACGACGAAGCCAAGCGCGGCGAGCCGGGCTCGCGCCACCTCAAGGCTCTGCGTTGGCAGCACCAGGTGATCGAGCGGATGAGTGCCAGTGATGGTTCGGGTCATGCAGCCGCGATGTGCATCATTCCGCAAATCGGTTCAAGACTTGATCGCAATCCCGGCCATTTCGCCCCCGCCAGTTCACCGGACGTCGAAAAAGGCACCAGTTGGGACAAAGCCTCGATCAGCTTCCGGCAACGACATCGGCGGAATAGCGCAGTTCGCGCATCGGTTTGACCTTGCTGGTGGTCTGCGCATAGAGCGGGTGCGCCTTGTAGGCGGCCAGCGCGGCGTCATCGGCGAACTCCGCATAGACGACCACGTCGACCTCGTCCGACAGCGGATCCACCTTGGTGTTGAGCGTGACCTCGAACAGGCTGGAATGAGGAATGTTGCCGAGCGCCAGCAAGCCGGTGCGCACAGCCTCGACATCCTCTTTTCGCCGCGCGCTGAAGAAAACGATATGCCGGATCAACCCCGCCTCCTCGATCAAAATGCTGGGGTCTTTTGTGACGGCAGGACGTTGGCGTCAATCGACTAGGATGTCGCGGCTGCCGCCACTGGAGTTAAGCTCTGCCGGTAACATATCGCACAACATGGCTAAGCTCTCTCACTGTTGTGTCGAGATAGCGGCCCTGATTGTACATGCCATCCCAGATCAGGAAAAACGCGATGGCGGCAATGACGATTACATAACGCATGGCTAGATCTATCGCACGAGCAATTCTGCGACCATAGGCGTTTTTTGCGCGCTCGGCCTTTGCTGTGCAAAAAAGCGGATTCTCGCTGGCGCAAGCATTCCGCGTGGCACAGCCCCGCTTGCGGCCTGCCTCTTGAAGTTTCGCCGCATGACGTGGAAGATCGCCGCAGGGATTCACTGGGAAGCGCTAAAGCTCTGGTAAAAGAGCGCGTGTTTCATTCGAGCCCGCCCGTCACTGAGCCGGTCAGCGCCCGGGACCGGCAACGGCGTTCGAAGCTGGCGAATGATCCAAGAGAACCGTGGCTCGGCAATCTGCCCCGACACCGCGGAAATCCAGGGGGCACGAGATGGCACAAAAGGAACTATTTGGCGCAGCATTGAGCGACGCGGTCAGGCTCGATGAGTTCAATTTCGCCGAGATTGTCAAAGGTCTGCCGGCGAAAGCGCGCATGGTGCTGTCGGCGGCGATGAACCTGCCGCGCGGTTCACTCAAGGTGAGGCTGCCGGACGGCCGCGCCGTCCTCGTCGGCGGCAAGGGACCTGGCCCAGATGCCGAACTGGTGCTGAAGAATTGGCGCTTGCCCGGCCGCGCCTTTTCCGGCGGCACGATCGGCGTAGCCGAATCCTACATGGACGGCGATTGGGAAAGCCCTGATGTGACCAGCTTCCTGGAGCTATTCGTGGTCAATTCGGTCATTGGCGAGCGTATCGCGGGCGGCACCAGTTGGCTGATCAACACCGTCCAGCGCATCCGCCACTGGTTCAACCAGAACACCCGCACCGGTTCGAAGCGCAATATCTCGGCGCATTACGACCTCGGCAACGCCTTTTACAAGCAATGGCTCGATCCGAGCATGACCTATTCCTCGGCGCTCTACACGACCGGCGCCAACGACTTGGAAAGCGCCCAGGCCGCCAAATATCGCGCGCTGGCGAAAGACACAGGGATCGGCCCGAAGGACCATGTGCTGGAAATCGGCTGCGGCTGGGGCGGCTTCGCCGAATTCGCCGCGCGCGAGATCGGCTGCCGCGTCACCGGGTTGACGATCAGCCGCGAGCAGCACGATTTTGCAACGGCTCGCATCGCCAAGGCTGGCCTTGCCGAAAAGGTCGACATCAAGCTGCAGGACTATCGCGACGAAACCGGCACCTATGACCGCATCGCCTCGATCGAGATGTTCGAGGCGGTCGGCGAGAAATACTGGCCGGTGTTTTTCGGCAAGATGAAGGCTTGCCTGAGACCCGGCGGCACCGCCGGCCTGCAGATCATCACCATCAACGAAGCCGCCTACGACACGTATCGCGCAAGGCCGGATTTCATCCAGCGCTATGTTTTCCCGGGTGGCATGCTGCCGACACCGTCGATCCTGAAGACACTGGGCAAGGATCATGGCCTTGCCCATCTGCGCGAGCGCGTGTTTCCGGATGACTATGCGCGCACGCTTGCCGAATGGCGCCACCGGTTCTGGGCGTCATGGGAGAAGATCGTCCCGCTCGGCTTCGACGACCGCTTCAAGAAGCTCTGGGAGTTCTACCTGCACTATTGCGAGGCCGGATTCCGCGCCAGCTACATCGACGTGCGCCAGGTGGTCTACAAGGCGTAAGTCGACACGTTCTTCGATTTCATTGCCGCCGACCAGGCGATATCGAGGATGATCTCGATGTCGCCGCCCGGTCGCCGTCAAAAAGTCCGATCGCAAAGCAGGATGCCGCGCAGGACGGACGAATCGGAAATCACTTGATGCGCAAACGGACGATCTTCTTCGGCATCATCGTTGTCGCCGCGGCGGGCATCTGGCTCAACAACACCTCGCTGTTGTCGAGCCGCCCCGCCGGCAAGCCGGAAGTGCTTGCCCATCGCGGCCTTGCCCAGGACTACGCACGGGAAGGCATGACGGGTGAGACGTGCACGGCCAGTCGCATGTTGCCGCCGCGCCATGCCTACCTCGAAAACACGATCCCCTCGATGGAAGCCGCCTTCGCGCTGGACGCTGACGCGCTCGAACTGGATGTTCACCCGACGACAGACGGCAATTTCGCCGTCTTCCACGACTGGACGCTGGATTGCCGCACGGAAGGCAAGGGAGAAACACGTAACCATTCCATGGCCGAGTTGAAGACCCTCGATGTCGGCTATGGCTATACGGCGGATGGCGGCAAGACCTTTCCGTTTCGCGGCAAGGGTCTCGGCATGATGCCGTCGCTGGATGAGGTTCTGGCGCACTTCCCGGCCCGCCGCTTCAACATCAACGTCAAGAGCAACGATCCGAGCGAAGGCGAAAAGCTGGCCGCACGGCTTGCCATGCTATCGCCGAACGAGCGCTTCTATCTCTCGGTCTATGGCGGCGACAAGCCGATTGCCGCAGTCAAGGCAGCACTGCCGGACATGCATACACTGAGCCGCGCGTCGCTGACGCAATGCATTCTGCGCTATGCCGCGCTTGGCTGGAGCGGCTATGTTCCAGATGCCTGCCGAAAAGGTACCTTGCTCATTCCCGTCAACATCGCGAAATGGATGTGGGGTTGGCCGAACCGGTTTCTCGATCGCATGCAAGGCGTCGACAGCCGCGTCTATCTGCTCGGCCCGTACACCGGCGGCGACTTTTCGCAAGGGCTGGACGATCCCGAACTGATCAAGCAGCTGCCGAACGGTTATTCCGGCGGCATTTCCACCGATGCGCTGGATCTCGTCATGCCTGACATCAAGGAACGTTTCACCCAGCCGGCTCAATCCACGCCATAAGGCCGGGACTCGAGCCGACCCGAACCACCTTCAAAGCAGGATGCGGTATTTCGCGAAACCTGCCTCGCCCTCGCCTGCCGGCTCGATCTTCAGCGATTTCAGCTGCGCAATGAAATCCTTCGCCTTGGCGCCGGTTTCGAACACGGCGCTGGTTCCAGGCAGCGGCGCGAACGACCAGTTGTCGTCCGCGGACGGGTTGATTGTACCCTCGCTGACGATGTAGCGGACGATGACGTCGCGATTGGTGTCCGGCGCTTCATAGATGATCTTCGAGGCATTGATGTCAGGGAAATTGCCGCCGCCACCGGCCCGGTAGTTGTTGGTCGCGACGACGAATTTCTGTTTGGGGTCAATTGGTTTTCCATCGAAACTCAGGTCGACGATGCGATTGACGCCGGCGTTAGCCAGCCCGCCCTTGGCATCGTATTTCGGCGGCTGCGACAGGTCTATTTTATAGGTGACGCCGTCGATGACGTCGAAATTGTAGGATGGGAAGTCGGTGTTGATGAGGGCCTGGTCGGCCTTCCCTGGCTCGATCCGGTTGAAGATCCCGGCCGACATTTCCAGCCATTCCTTGACCTGCGCACCGGTGATTTCGACCGCACGCACGGTGTTAGGATAGAGATAGAGGTCGGCGACGTTCTTGATGGCGATATCGCCGGCGGGCACGTCGGTATAGTAGTCGGCGCCGTTGCGCCCGCCGGCCTTGAACGGAGCGGCCGCCGACAGCAGCGGCACATCCTTCCATTGCGTGTTCTTCAGAATATCCCTGAGGTACCAGGTCTGCGCCTGGCTGACGACCTGCACCGACGGATCGTCGGCGACCAGCGCGAAATAGGAATAGAGCGGCGCGGAGGTCTTGCCAACGGGGCGGCGCACATAGGCCAGTGTTGCCTGGTGGTCCTGCTCAAGGGCCGCGATAATCCGCTTGTCGTCCGGGACAGTCGGTTTGTTCTTATTGTCGACGCGTTCGAAGATCGGCCGCGCCTCGGAGGTGGCGGAAACGACCTTCCATTTCGACCCGTCGCGTTCCAGCATCAGGTCGATCAGCCCCATATGCGAGCCCCAGAAGCCGCCCATGACGGCGGGTTTGCCCTGCAGCGTGCCTTTTTGCGTGTCGACACCATCGAGCGACTGGAAATCCTTCTTGCCGGGGAACACCAGATGCTGGTGCCCGGTGAACACCGCGTCGATGCCGGCGACGCCGGCGACGAAGAACGAGGCGTTCTCCATCATGTCGCCGTGCTTCACGTCGATGCCGGAATGCGACAGCGCAATGACGATGTCGGCGCCCGCCTCCTTCATCTGCGGCACCCAGGCCTTGGCCGCCTCGACGATGTCGCGCGTCTTGACGTTGCCTTCGAGGTTCTTGAGATCCCAGACCATGATCTGCGGCGGCACGAAGCCGATGATGCCGATCCTGATCGGCTGCTCGGCGCCCGAACCATCCTTGATCTTCTTGTCGAGGATGACATAGGGCTTGAGATAGAGCTTGTCGTCGCGCGGGTTCGCGGCAAGCTCGGTGCCGCGGATCAGATTGGCGCAGACGAAGGGAAAATTGGCGCCGGCCAGCACCTTGTCCAGGAACGACAGGCCATAGTTGAACTCGTGGTTGCCCAGCGTCGAGCACTCGTAGCCGAGCAGGTTCATACCCTTCATGATCGGATGCAGGTCGCCGTCCTTCAGGCCCTTCTCATAGGCGATGTAGTCGCCCATCGGATTGCCCTGCAGCAGGTCGCCATTGTCGATCAGCATCGAATTCACCGCTTCCTTGCGCACGGCGTCGATCAGGGAGGCCGTGCGCGACAAGCCCAGCGTGTCGTTCGCTTTGTCGGCGTAATAATCGTAAGGCAGCACGTTCACATGGATGTCGGTGGTCTCCATGATCCGGAGATGCGCCTGGTTGGCCTGTGCGCGAGCGGAGAAGGGATGAAGCACGATCAGCGCCCCTGTAGCTGCGGTGCCAGCGAGGAAATCGCGGCGGGAGACGGGATGGAGCAGTTGCGACATGTTTTCTCCTCATCGACAACGTGACACGCCCTGCCCCGAAGCGAACTTCGCGCCGAAATCGGCTCAAGTCCATTCAAGAAGTTGCGTGCATCGGAAGGTCAGTCGACCAGCAACAGATGACGTGCGGATGAACGGTGCCGGTGAGGAAATCAGCCCTTGTCGTCGTCGCCCTGGGTGATCAGCCGCGCGCTGCGTTGCCCCGTCGCGTAGATCCATAGCCAGCTCAGCGAAACAGCAAGCCGGTTGCGAAAGCCGATCAGGAAATAGATGTGGGCCACTCCCCACAGCCACCAGGCGAGCCAGCCGGTGAGCTTGATCCAGCCGAAATCGATGGCGGCGGCGCGTTTGCCGATCGTCGCCAGATCGCCGGCATGCCTGTAGTGGAAAGGACGCGCGGTCGTGTCGCCGCCGAGCCTGGCCTTGATGGTAGCCGCAACATGTCGGCCCTCCTGCTTGGCGGAAGGCGCCACGCCGGGAACCGGCCGCCCGTCTGGCCGCAGCACATGAGCGGCGTCGCCGATGACGAAGATCTCCGGGCTGCCAGGCACACTTAGATCGGGCTCGACCAGCACCCTGCCCGCGCGGTCCGCCTTCGCTCCCAGCCATTCAGCGGCTGGCGAAGCGGCAACGCCGGCTGCCCACAGGATCGTTCGGGCGGCCAGTTGCTTATCGCCAAACACGACACCTTCGGCGTCGCAGCGCGTGACGGCCCGGCCGAGCTCGACCGTCACGCCGAGCCGCTCGAGCGCTTTGCTGGCATAGTCGGAAAGTTTCGGTGCGAAATTGGCCAGAATGCGGTCGCCGGCCTCGATCAGCACCACGCGCGTCTGCCGCGTGTCGATGTTGCGGAACTCGCCGCGCAGCGTGTCATGCGCCAACTCGACGATGGTGCCGGCAAGCTCGACGCCGGTCGGCCCGCCACCGACGATCGCAATTGTCAGCAGCGCCTGGCGCTTGGCGGGATCAGCCTCCCGCTCGGCCTGTTCGAAGGCCAGGAGAATTCGCCGCCGAATGGTGGTGGCGTCCTCCAGCGTCTTCAGGCCAGGCGCGAACGGCTCCCATTCGTCATGGCCGAAATAGGCGTGGCGGGCACCGGTGGCGAGCAGCAGCGTGTCGTAGGCGACCGCGCTGCCGTCGTCGAGCAGCACGCGCTTGCCGGCGCGGTCGACACCGGTGACATTGGCGAGCAGCGTCGTCACATCCTTGCGGTTGCGCAGGAGGTGGCGGATCGGCCAGGCAACCTCGGAGGTGGCCAGCGCCGTCGTCGCCACCTGGTAGAGCAGCGGCTGGAAGAGGTGATGGTTGCGCTTGTCGATCATGGTGATGCGCACGGGAGCGCCGGCAAGCGCACGGGTGAACTCGAGGCCGCCGAAACCCGCGCCGACAACGACGACATGATGCCTGGCTTCGTTCATTTCGTTCACCTTGATAGCAAGATTGCCTGTCCTGCATGTAGGTATTTTTGTGCAATGCAACAACAGATGGCCAGTGCCCGAGACTCGTCGTTGCATGTCGTGAATGCACATGTTGTATCGTATCGCGAGGTATAGCGTCATCGAACACGCGATGAGGTGAGGCATGGCCAACGATCGTGACGACGATGCTCCGGCGCAGTATTCTTCGCCGCCCTGTTTCATGCACGAACTCGATCCGGAATTCCGTGCGCCTTCGAGCGACTGGACCGATGTGAGACGCTGGCGCAAGGCTGAGCGCGAACGCCTGATCGCCGCGCGTCTTGCTGTTTCGGCCGACGCGCGAACGGTAATGTCGCAACGCATCGCCGATGGCCTCGACGCGGTAATCGGCGAGATCGCCGGCCGCATGGTCAGTCTCTACTGGCCGTTTCGCGGCGAGCCGGATTTGCGGTCTTGGATGGCGTCCATAAACGAACGCGGCGGCCGCACCGCCCTGCCCATCGTCATCGAGAAGGGGCAGCCGCTGATCTTCCGCGCCTACAAAGCAGGCGACCGGCTGGAGAAAGGTGTCTGGAACATCCCGATCCCGGCCGAGGGCGATCCGGTGCTGCCGGACATCGTCATCTCGCCGATCGTCGGCATCGATCCCCTGAACTACCGCCTGGGTTATGGCGGCGGTTTCTTCGACCGTACGCTGGCAGCGATGCCGTTCAAGCCACTGGTCATCGGCGTCGGCTACGAGCTGCAGCGCATCGCGACCATCTACCCGCAGCCGCACGACATTCCGATGGATCGGGTGGTAACGGAGGCCTAGGCCATTTCCGGCTTCATGCCCATGGCGGTCCTGTCGACGATTTCGCGTAGCGCAAAGGACGAATTGATCTTGGTCACATGCGGCATCGCCGACAGCCATTCCTTGTGGATGCGCTCATAGTCGACGAGATCCTTCGCCGCGATCCGCAGGATGTAGTCGTATTCGCCCGACATCAGGTGACAGGACAGCACGTTCGGGCAGCGCTTGATCGCCGCCTCGAAATCCGACAGCGTCTTCTCGAACTGCCCCGACAGCGATATGTGCACGATCGCCGTCATCTGGTGGCCAAGTGCCACATTGGAAAGCCGGGCGTGGTAGCCGCGAATGGTTCCGGATTTCTCCAGATTGTCGAGCCGGCGCGAACAGGCCGACTGCGACAGGCCGACCTTCTCGGCCAGCGCCGCATTGGGTATCCTGCCATCCTTCTGCAAAGCCTCGAGAATGGCGATATCGATCCTGTCGAGCGGCATTATTCGTGAATCCTGCGAATATCTTGCTGTTTCGCGCAACAATTATCGAAACCGGCCGGTGGGCGCAAGCGCATTCGCAAACACCTGCGCAACGATTCGTGGTTCACTCCAGCCATACAGGGAACGAGCCCAAAAGGGCCGGATCAGGAGAAGAAAATGCGCGTCGGCTGCCCCAAGGAAATCAAGAACCACGAATACCGCGTCGGCCTCACCCCCGGCTCGGTCCGCGAATATGTCGCCCATGGCCACGAAGTGCTGGTCGAGACCGGGGCCGGTGCCGGCATCGGCGCCGATGACAACGCCTATCGCGCCGCCGGCGCCACGATTGCCAAGACGGCCGCCGAGGTGTTCGCCAGGTCGGACATGATCGTCAAGGTCAAGGAGCCGCAGCCCAGCGAATGGGCGCAGCTTCGCGAAGGCCAGATCCTGTATACCTACCTCCACCTTGCTCCGGATCCGGAGCAGACCAAGGGCCTGCTTGCGTCCGGCGTAACGGCAATCGCCTACGAGACCGTGACCGACGACCGTGGCGGCCTGCCGCTGCTGGCGCCGATGTCGGAAGTTGCCGGACGCCTGTCGATCCAGGCCGGCGCCACGGCGCTGCAGAAGGCCAATGGCGGCCGCGGCGTGCTGCTGGGCGGCGTGCCCGGCGTGCTGCCCGGCAAGGTCACCGTTCTCGGCGGTGGCGTCGTCGGCCTGCACGCGGCCAGGATGGCGGCGGGCCTTGGCGCCGACGTCACCATCATCGACCGCTCGATCCCGCGCCTGCGCCAGCTCGACGATCTCTTTGCCGGCCGCGTCCACACTCGTTACTCGACTGTCGAGGCGCTGGAAGAAGAGTGTTTTTCAGCCGACATCGTCGTCGGCGCGGTGCTGATCCCGGGTGCCGCGGCGCCAAAACTGGTTTCGCGCGAAATGCTGTCGGGCATGAAGAAAGGCTCGGTGCTGGTCGATGTCGCCATCGACCAGGGCGGCTGCTTCGAGACCTCGCACGCCACCACCCATGCCGAGCCGACCTATGAGGTCGACGGCGTCATCCACTATTGCGTCGCCAACATGCCGGGTGCCGTGCCCGTCACGTCGGCCCACGCGCTCAACAACGCGACGCTTCACTACGGCCTGCAGCTCGCCGACAAGGGCCTGAAGGCGCTGGTCGACGATCATCACCTGCGCAACGGCCTCAATGTCCACAAGGGCAAGATCACCAACCGCGCAGTCGCCGAGGCGCTCGGCTACGAACTGGTCGAGCCGAAAGCGGTACTCGCCGCCTGATTTTCGCGAAAAACAGCTCCTTTCAATCCAGCCCGCCGGTTCCATGCCGGCGGGTTTTTTCTTGCGAGCCTGTTTTTCAGGCAAAGCATGGCGCCGAAAGATGTGACGCAACGGCACTTTGCTCATCATTGTTGCATATTTGTCATTCCCGTGCCGGCCGGTTCCCTGCTAGAGACATTCTGGGTTTACTCATGGGGTACGGGCATATGTTCATTCGCACATCCGCGAAATCTTTTCTTCTTGGTGCTGTTTCTGCTGTGGCTTTGATATCTGCTGCTCACGCAGCAGACGTCGTGCAGCCGGTAGAAGAAGCTGCCGGCTTTAACTGGAGCGGTCTATACGTTGGTTTTGGCGTCGGCGCCGGTGCCAACGTACACAAGCTCAGCAGCGATTTTATTCCAGTCTCGCTGAACGGCATTGGTGGCGAAGGCGTCTACGGTGAGCTGACGGTTGGCTATGACTATATGGTCGCGCCGCGGTTCCTCATCGGTGGTCTGCTGGACGCTCACGTCGGCAACATCGGGACCACGCTGGACATTACGGGATTCGACGCTTCGATCAAGGAAACCTACGGTTTCGACGCTGGCCTGCGTCTCGGCTACCTCTTGACGCCAAACACTCTGGGATACGTGCTGGGTGGCTATTCCTGGCAGAAGTACAAGCTCGATACGAACGCTGGCTTCGACTTTGATTGGGATCAGAGCGGGTATTTTGTCGGAGGTGGCATCGAAACGGCCATCAACAGCAATTGGACGATCAAGACTGAGTATCGCTATACGGGCTTCGGGACCAAGGACGATCTTCTTTCCGAGGCTGGCATCGTCGGGGTTCCGGACGGTCTCCTCAATCTTGACACCTCGCGCCATACTTTCCAGATCGCAGCCAATTACCGTTTCGGTGCCCAGAACGGCGGCGGTGCTGCCTTCGAGACGCCAGCCTACAACTGGACCGGCTTCTATATCGGCGGCGCTGGTGGTGCCGGTGCGTCCGTGCACCAGATCAACGTTCCGCCGCTCGGCGACCTGGAATTCAATGGTCTCGGTGGCGAAGGTGCCTTTGGTGAACTGAACGTCGGCTACGATCATGACTTCGGCAGCTGGGTCGCAGGCGTCATGGTCGATGCACGCTACTCCGGCATGACTTCCAAGCTGGATCTCGGCGGCGGATCGATCAACGTCGATACCGACTATGGGTTCGATGTGTTGGGCCGCGTTGGCATGAAGATGAACGAATCGACCCTTGCCTATGCGCTTGCCGGCTACAGCTGGCAGCATTTCGACCTGAACGCTTCCGACCCGATCGGCGACATCCTCGACTGGGGCTCCAGCGGCTTCTCGGTCGGTGGCGGACTGGAAACGGCTCTGTCCAGCAATGTCACCGTTGGCCTCGAATATCGCTATTCGCAGTTCGCCAAGAAGGACTTTTCTTCGGAATTCGGCGCACCTGACGACACCCTTACCTCGACTTCCTCTTTCCACACCGTGCGCCTCGGCGCGAAGTACAAGTTCAACTAAAAGGCCCTCCAGCCAAACAGTTGCAGCCCGTCGGCCATGCCGGCGGGCTTTTTTCTTGCGTGGAATACGTCTGCTCCAAACGCACGCAACAAAAAAGCGGAGCCAAAGCCCCGCTTCCTCGATGTCGAGATTTGCCGCCGGTTCATCCGCGGTCGGCAAATCGATCGACAATGGCTTTCTATCGCGACTATGCGACGGGAGTACGACAGCTGTTTCCAGCGGCTAATCTCAGCCTCAAGCGCGCTCGATGCGGCACTGGTAGCAATTGTTGCGCGCCGAGCGGACATGGACGTAGGCGATCTCGTCGCGTTCCAACAAGGTCTTGGCCCGCCTGGTGATGTCTCCGGTCGGGACCACGCCGCCGCTGCCATAGACGATACGGTCATCCCTGCCATAGCCGCGCACGATGTAGTCGGGGCTGTCGAGAATCTCGGGCAGCGCCTCGCCCTCGGCAGCGCCGTCGCATGCCTCGGCATGCAGGAAGATCGGCCCGGTTTCGGCATAGGGCTGAAGCTGCGGGAATGGCCTGTATGCCAGAACAAGATAGGCATCGCCGGCTCCTATGTTCTTCAAACAATGCCGGCAAGGCATGCCGTCACCATCTGAGACCTTTCGCTCGGGCGTTTGGCCATAAGCATCGACGCCACCACGCTGCAGCGTCCTGACAGCTTCGGTCGGCAAAGCTTTGAACTGGATGGTCATGGAAAAATCTCCGGTGTCGTGATTGGAAATTATGTCCTTGAACCCTCGCCGCCCACCCGATTCCTGCCAAATGTCGAAAAGCCGATCGCCCCTCGGCGATCGGCTCTCATCAGGTTCCTGTCAAAGGCGCCGGCTAATTAAATTTCGGAGCTGCGACTCAACGGATGAAATCGTCGAAGCGGCGCAGCGTCACCCGGCGATTCTGCCAGTTTTCGTTCTGCGTCTGCACCAGCAAAAACTCCTCACCGTAACCAACCGTTTCCAGTGCATGGCCGGGCACCCTAAATTCGCGCACCAATGTGCGCTTGAGCGAAGCGGCGCGTTGTTCGGACAGGGCCTGGTTCGACTGGAAGGAGCCGACGGCGTCGGTATGGCCCTCGATCAGCACGCGGGCGCCGGGATCGCGGCGCAGGATTCGCCGCAGCGCGTCGGCAATAGTCTCGATCTTGTCGTATTGCGAGTTGGCAATAGCCGCCGAACCGAAGGCGAAGTTGATCGACTGGATATCGATCGAGCGGGCCATGCGGCGCAAATCCGGGCGCCGCTTGAATTCCCGGATGGTGACGCGCTCGTTCGGCCGCAATTTCACACGCGGTGCCGCCTCGAGCTTCCGCTCGATCGTCGCGGCCGAAGGCGTCGTCGCCTGGGCTGCGGCGAGGCTTGGCATGGCAATCGCCGCGATCAGCGCGGCGGCAAGTGTACGGCGGGTCAGCATGTCTTCGTCTCCTTCGGCCTTGGCCGCATTGATGGTGCGGGCAACATGCCAAAAGCAGCCTGAAGGGCCGATGAACGACAGGTTCAGATTCGAGCTGGTGTCAGCTTCCGGCTAGGGCCGCATGACGCTGGCCGCGCGCTCGGCGAAAGGCAGCGGATGCACGATTTCCTTCTTTTGCGCCACCGGTGCAAAGCCGAGCTTCTGGTAGAGCGGCAGAGCCGCCGGATGATCGAGCGTGCAGGTCTGCACCGTCACCCGCTTCGGCCCATGCGACCAGGCGGCAGCGATCGCGGAGCCCAGGAACCAGCGGCCGATGCCTTGTCCCGTCGCATGTTCCATCATGCCGAAATAGGCGAGCTCGACTTCTTCCGGCAGATGCGGCTTGAGATCGAAAAAGCCGGCGGGTGCGCCGTCGAGATAAAGGACCCTGATGTCGCGATCCTCGCGATGAATGCCGGCGGCAAGCTCGTCGTCATCCAGCCTCAGCACATTGACCCAGTGCCATTTGCGCCCCACCCGGTCCATCAGATAGCGGTAGAAATGCAGCGGAATGTCCTTGGTCTTCAGCAGCGCGATCTGACGGTTGTAGGGCACCGGCGGCGAATAGGCCGGCGGCACATGCATCTCGAGAAACGTCACCGTGACGTCAATATCTTCCAGCGCGCCGTTTTCCATCGTCTTCATTCCTTGCCGATCACAACGGGGCCGGTCACGACAGGCGTGTCGGAAAGCCCGCCCCACTCCGTCCAGGAGCCGTCGTAAAGCCTGTTGTTGGTATGGCCAAGTGTTTCCAGCGCCAGCGTCACCACCGCTGCGGTAATGCCGGAGCCGCATGAGGTGACGACAGGTTTCGACAGATCGATGCCGGCCTCCTCGATCGCCTTGCGCAGGCGGTCCTTCGACAGCAGCTCGCCATTTTCCGACAGCACCGAATAGGGCAGATTGCGCGCGCCAGGCATATGGCCGGAGCGGATACCCGCGCGCGGCTCAGGTTCAGTGCCGGTGAAGCGGCCCGGTCCCCGGGCGTCGGCGATCTGGCTTGCCCTGGTGTCGACGATCCGGCGCATGTCGGCGAGGCTGGCGACGCGCCCGGAGTCGAAATCGGCATGAAACACGCTTGGCGCGATCTTCGTCGGCTCAGCCGTCACCGGTCTGCCGGCGGCTTTCCAGCCATCGAAGCCGCCATCCAGAATATAGGTCTGGAAGACGCCCATGACCCTGAACATCCACCACGCCCGGGGCGCCGAGAAGAAGCCCGGACCATCGTAGACGACGATGGTGTCATCGGCCGAAACGCCCATGGCGCCGACATACTGGGCAAAATGCTGCGGTGACGGCAGCGTATGCGGCAAGGGCGAATCCGGATCCGAAACGGCATCCTGATCCAGAAATCGTGCGCCCGGGATGTGGGCCGAATCGTACTCGCCGCGCGCATCGCGCTTCTGCGCCGGGAGATACCAGGATGCGTCGATGATCGTCAGGCCCGGCTGGCCGAGACGTTGCTGCAGCCAGTCTGCGTCGACGGTGAAGGGGCTGTCCTCGGCCATTTTGTGCTCCTGCTCGCCTTTTGGCGATCACTGTCTGTTCAGTTTGCCGGCATCGGCCCAAAGCGGATGCGGAAGCGCCGGTTTTCACGGCCCTTCTTCTCGATCTTGCCGATGTGGATTTCGCCGACTTCGCCAGTGCTCTTCACATGGGTGCCGCCGCAGGGCTGGCTGTCCACCGAGGCGTTGTCGCCGATACAGACCAGGCGGATCTTGCCGGTGCCGGCCGGCGGCCGAACGTTCTTGGATTTCACCAGGCCGGGATTGGCGGCCAGTTCCTCGTCACTGATCAGCCTGACAAAGATCGGATGATCGGCCCGCACCAGCTCCATCAGCCCGGCGGTGATGTCCTCCTTGGTGAAGCCGGCTCCGGAGCGTCGAAGTCGACACGGCTGTCGTCCTCGGAAACGGCGGCACCGGTGATTGGAAACGGACAGACGACGGTGAGCAAATGGCAAGCCGCATGCATGCGCATCAGGAGATGCCGGCGTTCCCAGTCGATGGCCAGCCTCACCGTCTCGCCGACCTGTGGCACCGCTTGCTCAGGCGCCGGCACATGGATGATCTCGTCCTTGGTCTCGCCGGTGAGGGTAGCGGCAATGGCGATGCGGCTGCCGTCCGCGCGTTCGAGATAACCGGTATCGCCCGGTTGGCCGCCCGAAGTGGCGTAGAAGATCGTCCGGTCGAGGATGATGCCGCCGCGGTCGTTGACGGCAACGACTGTCGCATCCGCCGTCCGCAGATAGGCGTCGTCGCGAAACAGGGCATCCGTCCTGTTTGCCATCACGCGACCTTTTCGAACGGCACCGAAATTGTGCTCTTCAGCTCCATCCAGCCTGGCACCGGCAGTTGCTTCTCGCGCAGGAATTCCGGGTTGAACAGTTTTGACTGATAGCGCGTGCCGTAGTCACAAAGAATGGTCACGATGGTGTGGCCGGGACCCAATTCCCTGGCCAGGCGGATCGCGCCGGCAATGTTGATGCCGGTCGAGCCACCGACGCAAAGCCCCTCTTCCTGGATCAGGTCGAAGACGATCGGCAGCGCATCCTCATCGGGGATCTGGAAGGAAAAGTCCGGCGTAAACCCTTCGAGATTGGCGGTGATGCGCCCCTGCCCGATGCCTTCGGTGATCGAGCTGCCTTCGGACTTCAGCTCGCCGCTGGTGTAGAAGGAGTAGAGCGCGGCCCCCAGAGGGTCGGCCAGCGCGATCTTCACATCCTTGCTTTTCGCTTTCAGCCCAAAGGCGACGCCGGCCAGCGTGCCGCCGGAACCGACCGCCGAGACAAAGCCATCGACCTTGCCGCCGGTCTGGCTCCAGATTTCCTCCGCTGTGGTGCGGATATGGCCGTCACGGTTGGCAACATTGTCGAACTGGTTGGCCCAGATGGCGCCGTTCGGCTCGGTCCGCGCCAGTTGCTCGGCCAGCCGCCCCGACAGTTTCACGTAATTGTTGGGGTTCTTGTAGGGCACGGCAGGCACTTCGATCAGTTCGGCACCGAGCAGCTTGATCGTGTCCTTCTTCTCCTGGCTCTGTGTGTCGGGAATGACGATGACGGTGCGATAGCCGAGCGCGTTGGCGACCAGCGTCAGCCCGATGCCGGTGTTGCCCGCCGTTCCCTCGACGACGACACCGCCGGGTCTCAGCAGCCCACGCTGCTCGGCATCGCGGATGATGAACAGGCCGGCGCGATCCTTGACCGACTGGCCCGGATTCATGAATTCGGCCTTGCCCAGGATCTCGCAACCGGTTTGTTCCGAAGCTTTGTTGAGGCGGATCAAAGGCGTGTTGCCGATTGCGTCGATCACAGAACGGGGCATTCAGGATTCCTTGTGTAGGTGCGCCGAAACCCTAGAAACCCGAAGCTGCAGTTTCAAGGCAAGAATTTGTCTGGTCCAGTCGCATTTGCGGTACTGTAGTTGCGTCAGCGCTTCCCGAAACCGACCTCTTGCGCCACAGCTCATTTTCCGGCTGACGTTGAAAAGCAGCTTTTCATTCGATTTCTTCATCGCTAGAGCAAAGCACCAACAAGTCGACAGGGCGCAGCATGACACTCTACCGGGCCAACCCGAAGCACGGCGTCGCCTGGATCACGGGCGGATCGAGCGGCATCGGCCGTGCCCTGGCCAGGGATCTTGCTTCCCAGGGCTATGCCGTCGCGGTGACGGCGCTCGACGACGATCCGATCGACACGCTTGTCGTCGAGACCGCGCAGATGCCGGGCAGCGTCACGGCCTTTCCCTGCGACGTCACCGACGAGCCGCGCATGGCAAGAACCGTCGCCGCGATCGAGAAGGAGCTCGGTCCCATCGTGCTCGCCATCTTCAATGCAGGGAATTACATTTCGACGCCGGGGGAGAATCTTGTCGTCAACGACTTTCGCCGGTCCTTCGAGGTCAATTATTTCGGCATCATCAACGGCCTCGTGCCGGCGGTCGAACGCATGCGTGTGCGGGCCCGCGGCCATGTCGTGCTGGTCGGCTCCGTGACGTCCTATTTCGGCTGGCCGACAACGGCCGCCTATGGCGGCACCAAGGCGGCCATCAACATCCTGGCCGAGTCGCTGAAGTATGATTTCGACAAGATGAACGTGCGTATCCAGGTGTTCAATCCTGGCTTCATCGACACCCCGCTGACCGAGAAGAACATGCTGCCGATGCCGGGACTGATGCCGGTCAGCCGTGCGTCGCGCCGCATGGCGCGGGGCATCAAGTCGGGCGGTTTCGAAGTCCATTTCCCGCGCCGGACAAGCTGGCCGCTGAAACTGCTCGCCCTGCTGCCGAGGCCGCTGTGCAGAGGGTTTATCAGCCTGATGACCAGTTGGAAGGCGCGGCCTCTGCATTACGACCGCAAACCGCCGATCGAATAGGACGCCTGCGAAATTGGCAGGCTCCCCGTTTTCGGGCCGCCGTCGCCATGGTTGAGACAAGTGCTGCGTGGAGTCTGCGATGGGGCGACGGATCGTGCTTGCTGTGCTGGGCCTTATTGCCGTTCTCGCACTGGCCTTCGTGTTCGGCCCGCGCGTTCGCGTCGACACCACGATCCGTTTCGATCCCTCGCTCATCGGCGACGATCCGCAGGCCTATGTGGCAAAGGCGGAAGCCGCCATCCCCGGAATCCGAGACGGGCTGGAGAAGGAGATCGTCTGGGCCGATCCGTTGGTGCATGCCAGGACCCCGCTATCGATCGTCTACATCCACGGCTTTTCCGCATCGAAGGGCGAGGTCCGCCCGCTGCCTGACGAAGTGGCGGAACAGCTTGACGCCAATCTCTTCTACACACGGCTTACCGGTCATGGGCAGGATGGCGCAGCGATGACGCAAGGCAGCATCAATGCCTGGATCAACGACTATGAGGAGGCGCTCGCCATCGGCCGGGCGATCGGCGACAAGGTGATCGTCATCTCGACTTCGACCGGCGGCTCGCTGGCGGTCTGGGCGGCAACGCAGCCCGGTGCGTCGGACGGGGTGGCGGCGATTGCGTTCATCTCCCCGAACTTCGGCGTCAAGGCTTCGGGCGCCGGGATCCTGACCATGCCGTGGGGCAAACAGATCGCCAGGCTGGTCGCCGGCAAGGAACATAGCTTCGTGCCGCGCAACGCGCTGAATGAAAAATTCTGGACCACCCGCTATCCGATCGAAGCAACCTTGCCGATGCAGGCGCTGACCGAGCTTGCCTATGGCGCGCCGGTGGAGAAGGCGACCGTCCCTGCTTTGTTCATCTTTTCTGATTCGGACAAAGTGGTGCGGGCCGACCGCAGCCGCGAGATTGCCGGGCGCTGGGGCGCGCCGCATGAACTGGTTCCGGTCGACGACACTGGCGACCCGGACAATCACGTCATTGCCGGCGACGCGCTGTCGCCATCGACCACGGCGTTTCTGGCGCAAAGGATCGCCGTCTGGATCGAAGCGGTGGTGAAGTAGGCGACGAAAAAGGGCGACCGAAGCATCGCTTCGGCCGCCCTTTTCTTGTTTCGTCTCGGCAATCAGCCAGCCGAAGCTTGACTGACTGCAGCGCGGTCTGGCTTACGCGGCCCGCGCAGCCGGACGCTTACCGCCGAAGCGGCGCTTGTTGTTGCCCTTGAAGGCCGGCTTGGCGCCGTCCGGCTTGCGCTCGCCGGCGAAGGCCGGCTTGTCGCCGAAGCGCTTCTTGCCAAAGCCGTTGCCTTTGTTCTCGCCACCGGGCCGCCTGCCGTCGCGACGGCCATTGCGGTCGTTGCGGTCATTGGCCGGCTCGAAACGCTCGTTCTTTTCAGCCGGATTGCGCAGCGGATCGGGGCTGCCGAGATGGTCGGCAACGATCGGCAGCTTGGTGCGGATGATGCGCTCGACCTGGCGCAGCTTGCTGTTCTCGGAAGGATCGCAAAGCGTGATCGCGATGCCGTCCATGCCGTTGCGGCCGGTACGGCCGATGCGGTGGACGTAGCTCTCGGCTTCATCAGGCAGATCGAAATTCACGACATGGCTGATGCCGGGCACGTCGATGCCACGCGCCGCGATGTCGGTCGCCACCAGAATGCGCACCGAGCCGTCGCGGAAATCGTTCAGCGCTTTCTGGCGGGCGTTCTGCGACTTGTTGCCGTGAATGACGGCGGCCTTGAAGCCATCGCGCTCGAGGTCCTTGGTCACCCTGTCGGCACCATGCTTGGTGCGCGAGAAGATGATGACGGACTTCATCGCCTCATCGGCGAGCATCGTCGACAGCACCTGGCGCTTCTGCTTGGTGCGGGCAAAGACGACGCCTTGCACGATCTCGGCCGCTGCCGTGCTTTGCGGCGCGACTTCGACGCGGATCGGGTTCTTCAGCAGGCCCTTGGCCAGTTCGGCGATCTCATTGGGCATGGTCGCCGAGAACAGCACCGTCTGACGATCGGGCGCGGTCGCCTTGGCGATGCGCTTGACGTCGTTGATGAAGCCCATGTCGAGCATGCGGTCGCCCTCGTCGAGCACCAGCCATTTGGTGTCGGCAAGTATGAGGTCGCCCTCACGCACCAGGTCGGTCAACCGGCCGGGCGTTGCGATCAGGATATCGACGCCGGGCGCAACCTTCTTCACCTGGCTGAAGCGCGAGACGCCGCCAAGCACGAGCGCGGTCGAGACATGCGCGCCCTTGGCGAGGATCTTGATCGTGTCCTCGATCTGCACGGCGAGTTCGCGCGTCGGCGCCAGGATAAGCGCACGCGCCGTCTTCGGCCGGCGCTTGGTGCCGAGTGCGATGATCTTCGACAGGATCGGCAGAGCGAAGGCCGCGGTCTTGCCGGAGCCGGTCTGGGCGATGCCGAAAATGTCACGGCCTTCCATCTGCGGCGGGATCGCCTGCGCCTGGATAGGCTTCGGCTCGGTGAAGCCGGCGTTGTGGGTGGCCTTGAGCAGCGCGCCCGTAATACCCAGTGCCGCGAAACCGGTGAGTTCCGCAGTGTTGCTACCGGGCAAAGTGTTTTCGTTGGTCAAAATAATCTTCTTTCACGCGGCTTCTGGCCGCAAACATCGATGGCGGCAGGGCGCAACCTGCCGTCCAACAAATTTTCATGAAACGACAAGGCGGGCGGACGGGTTCGTCCACTCGGCTGCGCTGTCGTGCCCGCAGGCATCATGCCACGGGGCTTTTTCGCCGCTTTGTGATTTACCGGAAAAAGGGCCGATATACCGGAAAGAGGGAAAACAGACGCAACCAGTCTCATTCGTCGAGAAGGCCGGATAAGTTCCGGCCCAAGCGCCTATGCCGCCGCATATGGCCCAGTTCGCCACCAAATGCAAGGGGCGTCATGCTGCAGCGCAGCAAAATCCACGGAGCAAGCGGCGCTTGCGCTCGCTTGCCGGCACGATTACCACGAAATGCCGCTGGCTTGGGAGGTAATCGATGAAGGACGTGCTGAAGGAACTCGAGCGCCGACGCGAGATCGCCCGCATGGGTGGTGGCCAGGCCCGCATCGATGCCCAGCACAAGAAGGGCAAGCTCACCGCGCGCGAACGCATCGAAGTCTTTCTCGACGAGGGCTCTTTCGAGGAATTCGACATGTATGTCGAACACCGCTCGACCGATTTCGGCATGGAGAAGACCAAGATCGCCGGCGACGGCGTCGTCACCGGCTGGGGCACGGTCAACGGCCGCCCGGTCTACCTCTTCGCCAAGGATTTCACCGTGTTCGGCGGCTCGCTGTCGGAAGCGCATGCCGAGAAGGTCATCAAGGTACAGGAGATGGCGCTGCGCAACCGGGCGCCGATCATCGGCCTCTACGATGCCGGCGGCGCGCGCATCCAGGAAGGCGTGGCGGCACTCGGCGGCTATGCCGAGATCTTTCAGCGCAACGTGCTGGCCTCAGGCGTCATCCCGCAGATTTCCGTGATCATGGGACCGTGCGCCGGCGGCGACGTCTATTCGCCTGCCATGACCGATTTCATCTTCATGGTGCGCGACACCTCCTACATGTTCGTCACCGGGCCGGATGTGGTGAAGACCGTGACCAACGAGACGGTGACCGCCGAGAGTCTCGGCGGCGCCTCCGTCCACACGACGAAATCGTCGATCGCCGACGGAGCCTATGACAATGACGTCGAGGCGCTGCTGCAGATGCGCCGGCTGGTCGACCTGCTGCCGGCTTCCAACACATCGGAGCTTCCCGAGATCGAATGCTACCAGTCGGTCACCGACCATGATTTGTCGCTCGACCGGCTGATTCCCGATAACGCCAACAAGCCCTACGACATCAAGGAGCTGATCCTGAAGGTCGCCGACGAAGGCGATTTCTTCGAGATCCAGCAGAGTTTTGCCAAGAACATCGTCACCGGCTTTGGACGCGTCGAGGGCCGCACGGTCGGCTTCGTCGCCAATCAGCCGATGGTGCTGGCCGGCGTGCTCGATTCCGACGCTAGCCGCAAGGCGGCGCGCTTCGTGCGCTTCTGCGACTGTTTTTCGATTCCGATCGTCACCTTCGTCGATGTCCCCGGCTTCCTGCCGGGCACGGCGCAGGAGTATGGCGGCTTGATCAAGCATGGTGCGAAACTGCTGTTCGCCTATGCCGAGGCGACCGTGCCGAAGATCACCGTCATCACCCGCAAAGCCTATGGCGGCGCCTATGACGTGATGGCCTCAAAACATCTGCGCGGCGACATGAATTATGCCTGGCCAACGGCGCAGATCGCGGTGATGGGCGCCAGAGGCGCGGTCGAGATCATTTACCGCAAGGACATCGGTGATGCCGAAAAGATCGCAGCCCATACAAAGGCTTACGAGGATCGCTTCCTGTCGCCCTTCGTCGCCGCCGAGCGCGGCTATGTCGATGAGGTGATCATGCCGCATTCGACCCGCCGCCGCATCGCCCGGGCGCTGCGCATGCTGCGCAACAAGGACATGCAGAACCCCTGGAAGAAGCACGACAACATCCCGCTGTGAGGCGCTGATGTCGCGCTTGATCCTCTATTCGGGAACGCGCTTTGGCAGATTTGCCATCCTGCTTTTTGCTCTCCCGCTGTTCTGCCCGGTGCTGCTGTGGCTGGTGTTGCTTGATCGGCACCCGCTCGCGGTCATCGCGGGCGGTATTGTCGCCATACCGGCTGCAATGTTGGCTTTCGTTTTGTTGATCGGGATGCTCTTTGCCGGCTTTCGACGCAGCAAGGTGGAAGGCATGTCTCGCAATTCGGCTCCCCAGTTATGGGCCGTGTGGGAAAGCATTGCGGGCAAGCACCGCGCCAGCCGAACCACGATCGTGCTGAGCGACAGCCTTAACGCCAGCATAGGGGAAGAGCGTCCATTTCTCGGTCTGCTCGGCCGTCGGGCGGTCTTGACCGTAGGCATTCCATTGCTCGCGGTGACCGACGACAAGGCCTTCGCCGCGATTCTGGCTCACGAAGATGCACATTTAAAGAACAAGGATACGAACGGCGGGCCCAATCTTGCCGAACTCGACAAAAGCTTCGACTTGATCTTCGACTACGCTCCCCCAGGAAAGACCGTTTCCGGAAGCCTGTTCTACATGCTGCTGGGTCCGCTCTCTCAGTCACTGGAACGCGAAGAGATACGATTGTCGCGACGAGCAGAAATCGATGCCGATCTCCATGCGGCAAAGTCAGGCGATTCTCACGAAGCAGCGCGCGCGCTGCTCTTGATCGCCGCTGCCGATGCATTTTTCAATGATAGAGTTTACACACCGCTCAAGCGTGAACTGCTTGGCATGATGGTCCCGCCTCATCCGCCGCTTCAACGGGTTCTGATGGCCGCCAATGAGCTATTGAGCCACCCCATCCTGCAAGAATATGCGCAAAAGGCCTGGGATGCCCCCGATGACGAAAAGGCAGACCATCCACCATGGTCGGAACGTCTGGCTGCGCTTGGATACAACTCGGCTCCCACAATAGAACCGGTTTCGATTTCTGCCCTGTCGAGCCTGCTGAGCAGTGAAATTGTTGTGGAGCGGGTCCATCATTTCGATAGCGAGTGGACGTCGAAAATCGCCGCCTATCTCGATCGGTAGGTGCCGCCCGGAATTGCTGCCAAAGCTGTAGCTCACTCCTCTTCCGCCGCGCCGAACCCCGCCCCCATGGTGGCGCGGACGGGACTGACCCATGGCGTTGCGTGATTGTCGATGCGCATCTGGAAGATGAAATAGGTCGGCGAGCAGAAGCCGATGCCTCTGACCTTGCCGATGCCCGGCGTGTCCGGCGGCAGCGATTGGCACATATAGTCCTCGCGGCAGAAATGATCGGCCGAACAGGCCGGCCGGTTGCCGCGATTGACGGCGCCGCCAAGGCATTGGTCGAAATTGTTGGTGGCCACGCAGATGTCGAATTTCTTGCCGCCGACCAGCCCGCAAATCTCGTTCGGCATCGGCTTGCCGGCTTTGAAGGCCGCGAAGGAGCGGTCCTTGTCGTCGCAGCCGCGATAGGCGATGCCGCCAGGCACGCCGATCTTCGGCGGTCGGCAGGTGTAGGCGGTACGGGAAATGTCCGAGGCGAAGGCCGCGAACTGGCCCGATTTGCTGTAGCGGTCGTTGAAAGGCTGCGCCGCATTGCTGGCGATCGAGCCGGTCAGGCAGGGATGACCGGAAAACAGTTTTTCGCTGTCTTTGGGCAGCAGGCATTGCGCCAGTTTCGTGTGCACGCCCGAAGCGGTGGCCAGCGGCGTGCAGACGGTGCCGCCGCCGCATTGCCAGGTCGCGCCGAACCGCGCGGCATCTTCCGGCATCAGGCACGGCATGGCCATCTCGGCCGGCGCGTAGTCGACCGCGGCGTCCGTCCAGGCTGCCGGCGGCGCAAAGGAGAGCGGACGGAAGCGGTTCGGCTCCCTGCCCTCAGCTGTAGCGCGCAGCCAGGCCTGGCGGCGCGGGATCTCGGCATGAAGATGCGGCGAAATCCCGACCTCGATGCGGTTCAACGGCGATGTCGTCTCGTCGTCAAGGCCGATGAAATGGAAGCCGGCAGTAGAGCCGGCCTGATGGCAACCTTGGCAGGCGCCATTGTCCAGCCGCTCGACCAGCGCTTCCGGCGTGCGCACCAGTTTCAGCGTGGAATAATCGAGCGGTGCGAATTCCTTGGGCTGGAACAATTGCGTAAACGGATGATTGGCCTGCCGCGCGCTGCCGAAGGTCGACCATGAGATGATCTTTCTGGCCAGGAACTCGTCGGGAATCTCATAGACGCCTTCGTCAAACGCCGGCAAATTGGCGCCGACATAGACGGCGAGCCGTGCCTTCAGCGCCGCATCCTGCGAAAGCCGTGCGGTGTCGGGCGTGTTGTCCAGCGGTTTTTCGCTGATATCGGCGCCATCGATGCCGAATATCCGCATGAGATAGGCCGCTTGGCCACCGAACTCGGTTTCCTGGCCGGAGGGGAAGCGCACCACCTGTGCGTTGAGCTCCAGCTGCTTGAAGGTGAGCCCAGCTCTCTCCAGCGGCCCGCCGGTCAGCCAGCCGGCATCGACGCTCTCGTCAAGCTGGGGCGTCCAGCGCCCGGCAACACCGACGCAGCCGCCATCGGCGTCGGGGGCGGCGCTGTAGACGGCATTGAAATTGAATGGCAGGCGCGACGCCAGCAGCTTGCCGTTTTTGCGAAAGCTGTAGGCCAGGCGGTAGATGAAGCGCACCTCGCCGCAGCTCCTGTCGCCTTGCAGCACCGCGAAGTCGCGACGATCGAGCCGGTTGATGACGCCGACCAGCCGGAAGCGCGCGGCGTCGGTCTTCAGCCAGCGCATGTCCATGATGCGGCCGACATTGCCGTCGGTGACTTCGTAGAGCGTCCGGCCGCCGGCTTTCATATCGGCACGAAGTGCTGCAACATCGGAGGCAACCGTTTCGACGATGGCGTGAAAGGCCGGCGCCTCGTCGTAAAGCGTCTTCAGACCGCCCTCGCCGTCGACCCCGAAAACATCGGCGAAACCGAAACCCCTGGCATCGAGTGCGGCGAGCACCGCCGGATCGTCGACGATCGTCACAGGACCTTCGGCGCGCGCAGTCGGCACCATCAAGACGACGATGAGGGTGGCAAACAACAGAGCGAGCGCGCGGCTCATTGGGCAGCCGTGCGCGCGTCGAAGAGGTCGCGCAACACCGGCACCAGTGCCAACGGCAGGTCCTCGGCGATCAGACCGGGTCCGAACCGGCTGCCGGCCTCAGCATGCAACCACACCGCCGCGCAGGTGCCCTCGAAGGGCGGCATGCCTTGCGCCAGCAAACCGGCAATGATGCCCGACAGCACATCGCCTGACCCGGCTGTGGCCAGCCACGGTGCACCGTTGGAGTTGATCGCCGCTTTGCCATCGGGCGCTGCTATGACCGTGTCGGCGCCCTTGTAGACGATGACGGCGTTGGCCCGCGCGGCGGCCGTTCGCGTCTTGTCCAATTTCGACATGGTTTTGTCCCCGGCGATATCAGGGAACAGGCGGCCGAATTCTCCCTCATGCGGCGTTATCACCAGGGCTGGAGCATTCGGCTGACGGGCGGCTTCGAACAGTGCCGAGGGCTGGTGAGCCAGAGAGGTGATGGCGTCGGCATCAAGAACCATCGCACTGGCGTGGTTCGCGGTCGCCTCGTCGCGTGCTTCCTCCTCCAAAGCCTTGATCAGCTGCAGGGCGAAATCGCCCACCTTGGGCTTTGGCCCGAGCCCCGGTCCGAACACCAGCGCTTCGGGATGCCGCGCCGTCAAGAATTCCTGCACCTCCTCGAGCGAACCCGCCTCGCGCAGCATGATCGAGGTCAGGTGTGTCGCGTTCACCTGCATGGCATTGCCAGGCGACAGCACGGTGACCGCCCCTGCCCCGCTTCTGGCGGCGGCCAGCGCCGACAGCCGCGCCGCGCCCGTAGCACTTGGGCCGCCGGAAAAGACGCCGACATGGCCGCGCTTGTATTTGTGCGCATCCATCGCCGGCACGGGAAATTCCTGCAACCACAGGCCGGGCGCATTCTCGAAGGTCGAAACGGCGAGTTGGGCGATGATGCCGTCGCCGATGCCGATATCGGCGAGCACGATCTCACCGCATTGCCCGCGCCCCGGCAGCAGCAGGTGGCCAGGCTTTTTCCGCGCGAAGGTGATGGTGACCTCGGCACGAAACGCCCTGCCCAATATGTCACCGCTCCTTCCAGAGACGCCGGACGGCAGGTCGACCGCGACCACGGGCAGGCTCAGGGCTGTCACTGTATCGATGGCTTTCGCGGCGTCGCCGGACAGCGGCTTCGACAGCCCCGCCCCATAGAGCGCGTCGATCACGATCGAGCCAGGCTTGGCGTCAAAGTCAGACAGCGGCCGGGGCTTGATCGGGCATTCCGCGGCGGCGAGCGCCGCATCGCTTTTCGGCCTCGGCGCGCCGGATGCCCAGACCGATGTGCCGACGCCGCTGCCGGCCAAGATGCGGGCAACGACATAACCATCGCCGCCATTGTTGCCGGGCCCGCACAGCACATGGATGTGCTTTGCCGAGGGGTAGCGCTTGAGAACCTCGGCCGCGACCGCTCCACCAGCGCGCCGCATCAGGCCGATGCCGTCGGCTGGGCCGGCGGCAATCGTCAGCCGATCAGCCTCGCTCATTTCGGCCGGGGAAAGAAGTTCGTTGCTCATGGATTGCCGATCCGCATGCGATCAAGCATTGTCCGATTTCGATCCTAAGCAAACAAGGGGGAGTTGCCGAGATCTGCAGCCATAACGTTGGCACGAAAGCATCGCGGGCAGAAAATTGCCTGGGGGATAGGCAATATGCCCGATTTTTGTGCGGACGTGGGTGCTGGCGCTGTGTAGGCTCTGGCAGTCCATGCTGCTTCCGGTGCAGCGAATGACGCGAATTTGCATCCCGGTGCGGCGCGGCTTTGAAATCTTATGAGACCGCTTAGAATCCGCTGAATTGGCACAGTTCGTGCTTGATGGAGGCGCAAGCGGGGGGTCACAACCCGTTTTTTTGGCAGTGGAGGCCACTTTTTACATGAAAAAGATCGAAGCGATCATCAAGCCATTCAAGCTCGACGAAGTGAAGGAAGCGCTTCAGGAGGCCGGACTGCAAGGCATCACCGTCACCGAAGCAAAAGGCTTCGGTCGTCAGAAGGGTCACACCGAACTCTACCGCGGCGCCGAATATGTCGTCGATTTCCTGCCCAAGGTGAAGATCGAGGTCGTGCTTGGCGACGACGCGGTCGAAGGTGCGATCGAGGCCATCCGCAAGGCGGCCCAGACCGGTCGTATCGGCGACGGCAAGATCTTCGTTTCCAATATCGAGGAAGTCGTGCGTATACGCACCGGCGAAACGGGCATGGACGCGGTCTGACCGACCGCGCCATCCTCCCGAAAAACGTCATCATCAAAAAAAGTCATCACACAGGGATACATGACATGACGACAGCCAAAGACATCATGAAGCAGATCAAGGACAACGACGTGAAATTCGTCGACCTGCGCTTCACGGACCCGAAGGGCAAGCTGCAGCACGTGACGATGGATGTCATCGAGGTCGAGGAAGACATGTTCGCCGATGGCGTGATGTTCGACGGCTCGTCGATTGCCGGCTGGAAGGCCATCAACGAGTCCGACATGGTGCTGATGCCCGATCCGGAAACGGTCCACATGGACCCGTTTTTCGCGCAGTCGACCATGGTCATCCTGTGCGACATCCTCGATCCGGTTTCGGGTGAATCCTACAACCGCGATCCGCGCGGTACGGCCAAGAAGGCCGAGGCCTACATGAAGGCCGAAGGCATCGGCGACACCATCTTTGTCGGCCCGGAAGCCGAATTCTTCGTGTTCGACGATGTGAAGTACAAGGCGGATCCCTACAACACCGGATTCAAGCTCGACTCCACGGAATTGCCGTCGAACGACGACACCGATTATGAGACCGGCAATCTCGGCCACCGTCCGCGCATCAAGGGCGGCTACTTCCCGGTGCCGCCGATCGACAGCGCGCAGGACATGCGCTCGGAAATGCTGACCGTGCTCGCCGAGATGGGCGTGCGCGTCGAAAAGCATCACCATGAGGTGGCGGCGGCTCAGCACGAACTCGGCATCAAGTTCGACGCGCTGGTGCGCAACGCCGACAAAATGCTGATCTACAAGTATGTCGTCCACCAGGTCGCCAACGCCTACGGCAAGACGGCAACCTTCATGCCGAAGCCGATCTTCGGCGACAACGGCTCGGGCATGCACGTCCACATGTCGATCTGGAAGAACGGCAAGCCGACCTTCGCCGGCAATGAATACGCCGGTCTGTCGGAAAGCTGCCTGTTCTTCATCGGCGGCGTCATCAAGCATGCCAAGGCGATCAACGCCTTCACCAACCCGCTGACCAATTCCTACAAGCGCCTGGTGCCGGGTTACGAAGCGCCGGTTCTGCTCGCCTATTCGGCGCGCAACCGCTCGGCTTCCTGCCGTATCCCGTTCGGCTCGTCGCCGAAGGCCAAGCGCGTCGAGGTCCGCTTCCCCGATCCGGGCGCGAACCCCTACCTCGCCTTCTCAGCGCTGCTGATGGCCGGCCTCGACGGCATAAAGAACAAGATCCATCCCGGCCAGCCGATGGACAAGGATCTCTACGACCTGCCGCCGAAGGAGCTGAAGAAGATCCCGACCGTCTGCGGCTCGCTGCGTGAAGCCCTGCAGAGCCTCGACAAGGACCGCGGCTTCCTGAAAGCCGGCGGCGTCTTCGACGACGACCAGATCGACAGCTATATCGAGCTGAAGATGGCCGAAGTGATGCGCTTCGAAATGACCCCGCATCCGGTCGAGTACGACATGTACTACTCCGTCTGAGATTCAATCTCGGTCCAAGATTAGCTATAATGCTCAAGCCCTTGAAAGACGTCCCTCTTTCAAGGGCTTTTTGCTGCGCTCCAATAGGATTGCCAGCCGACCGGCATGCCTCGCCTGCACGGCAGCCGCGCATGGACAGCCGTATCCGCCTTTCGTCTTCGACGATCATAGGATGCCCGGATTCTTGGACCTACGGTCCATCGGAGCGGCCGGCTTTTGAGCGCGTCGCTTCAATCACAACTCGGCGGTGTTCAGTAAATGATCAAGGGAGGCGGTTCGGCCGCCAACGTCGGAGCCAGGAGCGAGCGGAGCACTGTCTCAGGCTACAGTGACCGCTCGTCCGGCGCCCACGCCAATGCCGCCGTTCAAGAAAACCCCGCCCGTCCGAACAGCATTGCGTGACGTAACCCCAAGGCCAGCGAATACGCATGCCGTAGCGTGATCTGTCAACGCCGCCAGCCGGGTGGCGAATGACCGATTCCGTTGTATGAACAGATGCTTATGGAAGATCCATCGCCCCGGACAAGGGCTGGAAAAAGGCGGTTTTCCGGGCTTTCTGGCGAGTGATCGCCGCAGACCCGCACGGCTGCGGCCGGAACTCACGGGCGATTAGCGACCGCCGGAACTGCCTGACTTTTTCTGGGTATGTTTTACCGGGAATGCAGTCCGCCGGGTAACGGCCAAAAAAGAACCCCGGCGCGAAACGCCGGGGTCCTCTTGTCATACAGTCCGAAACACTTACGCGGCGGCTGAAACCTGAGCGCTTGCCGGAACCGAGGCGATCGTCTTCAGGATTTGCGAGGCGATCTGGTAGGGGTCGCCCTGCGAGTTCGGACGGCGGTCTTCCAGATAACCCTTATAGTCGCTCTTGATGAAGGAATGCGGCACGCGGATCGAGGCGCCACGGTCGGCAATGCCATAGCTGAACCGGTTCCACGGCGCGGTCTCGTGCTTGCCGGTCAAACGCTTGTCGTTGTCCGGGCCGTAGACGGCGATGTGATCCATCAGGTTCTTGTCGAAGGCCGCCATCAGCGCTTCGAAATAGGCTTTGCCGCCGACTTCGCGCATATAGGCGGTCGAGAAGTTGGCGTGCATGCCAGAGCCGTTCCAGTCGGTGTCTCCGAGCGGCTTGCAGTGGTATTCGATGTCGATGCCGTATTTCTCGGTCAGGCGCTGCAGGAGGTAGCGGGCCATCCACATCTGGTCGGCGGCCTTCTTGGAGCCCTTGCCGAAAATCTGGAATTCCCATTGGCCTTTGGCCACTTCGGCGTTGATGCCTTCGTGGTTGATGCCGGCGGCGAGGCAGAGGTCGAGATGCTCCTCGACGATCTGACGCGCGACGGAGCCGACATTGGAATAGCCGACGCCGGTGTAGTACGGGCCCTGGGGTGCGGGATAGCCGCTCTCGGGGAAGCCGAGCGGGCGACCGTCCTTGTAGAAGAAATATTCCTGCTCGAAGCCGAACCAGGCGCCCTCGTCATCGAGGATGGTGGCGCGCTTGTTTGAGGCATGCGGCGTGACACCATCGGGCATCATGACTTCGCACATGACCAGCACGCCGTTGGTGCGGGCGGGATCCGGATAGACCGCAACCGGCTTCAGCACGCAATCGGAGCTGTGCCCTTCGGCCTGCTGGGTCGAGGAACCATCGAAGCCCCACAGCGGCAGCTGCTCGAGTTCAGGGAATTCGGCGAATTCCTTGATCTGCGTCTTGCCGCGAAGGTTGGGGACCGGGGTATATCCATCGAGCCAGATATACTCGAGCTTGTATTTCGTCATTCTAGCCTCTCGTTGCTTGATCACCGAACACTGAACGGCGTCGACATGCGTCTGCCGTCAGCAGCTGGCCTGCCGCACACTTAAAATGCAATTCGTGTGCCATTCTTGGTCCGGAGGGTGCGACAAAATTGACGCGGCATCCACCGGAAGTCGGTGAGCCGCCTAAGCAATGCGCCCGGATCCATCACGGTCCTTATTTGCACAAATAGTGTGCAAATGCTGATCTTTTCATAGGCATATTGCCTAACTTGATTGCAGACCTTATCTTCGGGCCAAGTTGAATCGAAAAGGTTCGGCGGAAGAAAGGAACCCGGCAATGGAAGTCATTTCCACACGACCGTCGGCCAAAATTTTGATGTTCCCGGCGGCAGCACGCCTCTCTGCCTCAAATTTGAGCGGAAAGGCTAAGTTTGCGGCAGAGCTTGCCTCGCTGCGTGGTGCCCGCGCGGATTTCGGCGACGGCTGGTACCATGAGGCAGCCATCGAGGAAGAGGCCCGGGGCCGCAAGAGCTGACACAAAGGGCAGCAGCCCTCGCCAACGAATTGGCCTGAAAAGAAAAAGCCCGGCGCGATCGTTCGCGCCGGGCTTTCTTTTGAACGCTGGGGCTGCCTACTCCTTGGCGTGCAGGTCGGTGCCGAGCGTATCCTTGACGAAGATCATGCCGATGACCAGCGTTATAGCCGCGATCACCACCGGGTACCAAAGGCCATAGTAGATGTCGCCTTTGTAGGCGCTGAGCGCGAACACGGTTGCCGGCAGCAGTCCACCGAACCAGCCATTGCCGATGTGATAGGGCAGCGACATGCCGGTGTAGCGAATGCGGGTCGGGAACATCTCGACCAGGATCGCCGCGATCGGCCCGTAGACCATGGTCACGAACAGCACCAGGATGAACAGGATGCCGATCGTCATTGGCCAGTTCACTGCTGCAGGATCGGCGAACATGGCGAACGCGCCGCCGCCTGGAATGTTGTAGACGGTGACTTCGGGTGCGCCCGCTGCCTCATCGGTGGTCAGCAGCTTGTCCTTGACCGCCTGGTCGATCGGCACCGTCGCCTTTTCACCGGCACGGATGGCAGCGGCGTCCAGCTTCAGTTCCGGGTTGGCGGCAACAAACGCATCGAGCTTCTGGTCCGCAACCTTGGCTGCCGCGCGCTTCAGCGGATAGCCGCCGTCCTGCAGCGACATATTGACGGCCTTGATGAAGGCCGCTTCCTTGGCCTTGGCCTGATCACCGGCGGCGATGGCGTCATAGGACTCGACCGTCTCATTGCCGATTTTGACAGATGCGGGTGTGCCGGCGGCAGCCGTCGACACCACGTCATAGGGAACCGAGTTCTTGGTCAAGAACGAAGTCGCGATATCGCAGGATGTCGTGAACTTCGCCGTGCCAACCGGATTGAACTGGAACTTGCAGTCGCCCGGCGCCGCGGTCACCGTCGCCCTGGTGTTCTGCTGCGCCGTGGCGAGTGCCGGATTGGCAGCCCATGTCAGTGCCTTGAACAGCGGGAAGGTGCAGACAATCGCCAGCGCAAGGCCCGCCATGATGATCGGCTTGCGGCCGATCTTGTCGGAGAGCCAGCCGAAGACGACGAAGAAGATCGAACCGACCGCCAGGGCGACCGCGATCATGATGTTGACCGACTGCGCGTCGACCTTGAGCACGTTGGTCAAGAAGAACAGCGCGTAGAACTGGCCATTGTACCAGACCACGGCCTGACCGGCGGTGAGGCCGAGCAGCGCCAGCAGTGCAATCTTGGCGTTCTTCCATTGGCCGAAGGCTTCCGTCAGCGGCGCCTTGGAGCCCTTGCCCTCATCTTTCATGCGCTGGAAGGTCGGGGATTCGGAAAGCGAAAGCCGGATCCAGATCGAGATGCCGAGCAGCAGGAAAGACACGATGAACGGAATACGCCAGCCCCAGGCAGCATAGTTTTCCTTGCTCAATGAAGCCTGTACGATCAGGATCACAACCAGCGATAGGAACAGGCCGAGCGTCGCGGTGGTCTGGATCCACGAGGTGTAGTAGCCGCGCCGGTTGTCCGGCGCATGTTCGGCGACGTAAGTGGCCGCGCCGCCATATTCGCCACCCAGAGCCAGGCCCTGCAGCATGCGCAGGATGATCAGGATCACGGGAGCGGCGATGCCCAAAGTGGCATAGCCGGGCAGCAAGCCGACCAGGAAGGTCGATAGGCCCATGATCGTCATGGTGACAAGAAAAGTATATTTACGGCCGACAAGGTCACCGATGCGGCCGAACAGCAGTGCGCCGAACGGGCGCACAAGGAAGCCTGCGGCGAAAGCCAACAGCGCGAAAATGTTGCGGGTCGCTTCCGGAATGGCTGGGCTGAAAAAGGTCGAACCGATGAACACCGCCAGCGAGCCATAAAGATAGAAATCATACCATTCGAAAACGGTGCCGAGCGAGGAAGCGAAGATGACTTTCTTCTCTTCCCGCGTCATGCCGCGGCTTGTTCCGCCGGCGGTCGATGCTATTGCCATTGCGTTATCCTCCCGTGAGACCCGTTCTCAATGCTGCGCGACACTGTCCGCGTTCTCCTCCGAGCACGGACTCAACGACAGCCATCGGGGAAAAATGACAGAAAGCGCCCGCCAAAGGCAGCGCGTCTTTGGGATTATGACTTTGGTATTAGGTGCGCTGCGGGATGAAACCGGGCGAGTTGGGAAACCCCTAGCCCTTGAGCGCTTGCAGCAGGCCGGCGGCAGCCATCATGTCGCGCTTGCGAGCCGCGCGGCGGGCAACGGCCTCCGCATCCTGCCCCCAATGCTCGATCTGCCAGTCCTCGTCGACATGAGCAGCGGCCCAGGCAGCCTCAGCGTCGATCTCGCCGAAATCGACAGCCAGCGCCAGCAGCGCCGAACCGGTCAGCGACGTCATCACATGAATGGCGGCGAGCCGCAGCGGCTCGGCGCGCTGGGCAAGATGGCTGCCCAGCACGGCGATGGTCTCGCGCGGCTGTTCGACATGGATGATGCCCTCGGCCAGATTGAAACGTGCTCCGAGTGTCCTCGCCCAGTCGATCACCGGATCCCAATGCTGATTCTGCCGCTCCACCAGCCCTTGCGGTGCGTCGGCGCGATAGCAGGTGAGATCGGATGAGGCAAAGCGCAGGATATCCTCCAGCACCGCCTGCGGGTCGCTGGCAACGCCATCGATGGCCGTGTTGACGAGGCGCATCACGGGCATCTTCACCGGATCGATGGTCTCGCTTTGGGCGGCGAACTCGTCGGCGACGAGCGCGGCTGCTGCCTCGGTCGGCAGCACCAGCAGCGCCTTGCCCGGCGTCCGCACCGGCTTGCCGTCGAGATGCACGGCAAAGCCATTGTCGACAGGTGCCACAGAGGCGGCCTTGTAGAAGCGCTTGGGCAGAGGCGTCTTCATCTGGATCTGGGCGCGGCGCACAGGATCCGGGTCGGAGAGATACTTGCCCGCTTCGAGGTCGTTGAGGATGTCACGCATGAAGGTCTCTCTTACACCGGCGTCAGCTTGCGCGCCGGCCGGTTGACGATGATCAGGCCGGCGGCAATCAGGCCAAGTGCCAGGAAAATGCGCATGGTCAGCGGCTCATTCAAGAACATGGCTCCGCACAGCACGCCGAAAACCGGCGACAGGAAGGTGAAACTGGACAAGCCTGACGCCGGATAGCGCCGCAGCAGCCAGAACCACAGCACATAGGTGAAGGCGACGATGTAGACCGCCTGGAAAAGCAGCGCCAAGGTCGGCAGCACGGTCGGGTCGCGAACGGGCGGGCCGGCGAGAGGCAGCACCAATACGCCTACGATCGCTGCCCCGGCGAGCTGGTAAAGCAGCAGCTTCTCGGCGCTCGCCTCGACCAGCTTCGACCGCTTGATGAGGATGTTGGTCAAAGCCCAGAAGAATCCGGAGCCAAGGCTCAGCAGATCGCCGAACAGCATGTCTCCGCCGCCGCCAAGCTTGTCGGAAAACACCGCGGCAAGGCCGGCAAAGGCCAGCAGCAGGCCAAGGAATTTTCTCAACGTGATCTGCTCGCCGAGCAGGAAATGGCCGCCGAGCAGCATCCAGAACGGCATGGTGTTGACCAGCAGCGTGTTGCGGGCAACGGTCGTATGCTCCAGGCCGACATAAAGGCAAAGGAACTCGATGCCGAAAAGCGCGCCAACCACGATGCCGGCGAGCAAGGTCCCGTCGCGCGTGAAAAGCGCGATGCCGCGCCACCGGCACCAGGCAAAGACACACATGCCGCCGATGATCGAGCGCGCGATCGACAGGAAAACCGGATCATAGCCAGCGTAGGAGATCTTGGCGGCGACGTAATTCAGCCCCCAGGAAAAGGTCAGCCCGACCATGATCGCGGCGGCGGCCAGGTCGACCGTGTCGCGCCGGTCGAGCGCGTCGGTGGCGCCGCTCACGATCAGTCCTCCGCGCTGGCGTCGTCGAAGCCGATCAGGTTCCAGCTCTGGCTCATATGCGGTGGCATTGGCGCCGTGACATCGATGACGCCCTTGTCGGGATGCGGAATGATGATGCGGCGGGCGTGCAGATGCAGGCGGTTTTGAATGCCCCCGGGAAAGTCCCAGTTGGTGTCGGCCTCGAAATATTTCGGATCGCCCAGGATCGGGCAGCCGATGTAGGCGGCATGGACGCGAAGCTGGTGGGTGCGGCCCGTATAGGGCTCCATTTCAAGCCAGGTCATCGTCTGCGCCGCCTGCTCGATGATGCGGTAGTAGGACACAGCGTGGTCGGCGCCCTTTTCGCCATGCGCGGCGACCCGCACGCGGTCACCGTCCGGCGTCGGCTCCTTGATCAGCCAGGTCGAGATCTTGTCCTCGCGTTTGGGCGGCACGCCCTTGACCAGCGCCCAATAGGTCTTCTTGGTCTCGCGGGCGCGAAACGCTTCCGAGAGCTTCATGGCGGCCAGTCGGGTGCGGGCGACGACCAGCACGCCCGAAGTGTCGCGGTCGAGCCTGTGAACCAGTCTGGGCTTCTCGCCCTTCTGGTTGCGCCAGGCCTCCAGCATGTCGTCGACATTGCGGGTGACGCCCGAGCCGCCCTGCACCGCAAGGCCCGCCGGCTTGTTGAAGACGAAAACCTTAGGGTCTTCATGGATCAGCATTTTCGACAGGACATCGGCATCGCCCTGGTTGCGGATCGAGTGGCCGGTCAGCGCACTCTCGCCCTTCTTGTCAACCTCGAGCGGTGGGACGCGAACCATCTGGCCGGGCTCGACACGGGTGTCGGCCTTGACCCGGCCGCCGTCGACACGGATCTGGCCGGAGCGCAGAAGCTTCTGCAAATGGCCGAAACCAAGGCCCGGGAAATGGGTCTTGAACCAGCGGTCGAGCCGCATGCCCGCCTCGCCGGCTTCCACCGTGATCTGTTCAACGCCTGCCATGTTTTTTGTCGCTTATCCGTTTCCCGAGCGAAGCTCGGCCTGTTCTTGGCGCGGCAATAGCACTAAGGCAGGCTTCTTGCGAGCCAAAGTCCCAGAAACAGGGCGATAATGGCGCCAATGACGCTGGCAAGGGCATAAACCAGCGCAGGCAGCGTGGCTCCTCGCTCCCACAGCGTCGCAAAATCGAGCGAAAAGGCTGAGAAGGTGGTGAAGCCGCCAAGAATGCCGGTGGCAACGAACAGCCTGACCTCGTTCGATCCGCCACGGCGCATCATGGAGGCGATGAACAGCCCCATGGCGAAGGAGCCGATGACGTTGATGGCCATCGTGCCCCAGGGATAGTTAGGGCCGACAAAACGCAGCGCGCCGATGTTGGTAAGGTGACGAATGCCGGCACCGATGCCGCCACCGACGACGACGAGAAACAGATTGAACATGACCGTTTACTGCCCCCGCAGGGCTGCCCGGTCAATCCCTCGTTGTGGGCGCAACCGCACGGACCAGCCGAGCTCGTCACCACTCAGGCGTTGCCCATCCCGGATATTTTTTCCTGAACTCGTTATAGAGGTCATCGATCTCCGTTTTGCCGATAGGGCGCGCCTGTTCGTAGAGGTAGCCCTTGACGTCGCCGGACAGCTGGTACGCCGCGATGCGCCTGTATGCTGCGCCGATGCCTTTGCCCTCGACAATGTATTGGTCCGGTATCGAGACACAGAGCTGCGCACCCGGCTGCAGATGGGTAACGGGCGGATCGGTCACGACAACGTATTTGGACTTCAACGCCGCCGGTCTGAATCGATCGCGACTATCGACCTGACAAGCCCACTCGATGCGAGGGTAAAGGTCCTTGTCCATTTCATAGAGCAATGAGTCGCTCATGATCCCGCTGGACGCAAATACCGACAACCGGTCCCCAGGTCCCATCTTTCCAAGAAGGTCATCGATAAGACGCCTGTATTCTGGAAGATTGTCGAGTTGCAGCGGGAGCGTGGCTTCCCTGGCAAAGACGTAGCTGATCGGTGACAGCACCTGGCGGCCAATTGGGAAAAAAGTACCGAAAAACGCCAGCACGGCGGCAACGGCTATCGCGGCGTTCGACCATCGCGATCTCAGCGCCGGCATCGAAACGATCGCAACGATTGCCTGGGCGTAGGCAGGAAAAAGCCAAAGAAACATTGGCACCGAATGGTGGCGATCCGGGTCCTGCATGCGGGTGAAGAGGAAGAAGGTAAGTACCGAAGCAACGGCACAGAACAGGGAAAATCTGTTTTGGCGTATGATGGAGATGCAAAGGCCGAATACGATCAACAGCCAGTTCACATAGCTGAGCCGCGATCCTGCCTGGTCAACCTGTGAAACGAAGCTTGTCTTGTATCCGCTGTAAAGGTCGCCATAGCTGGTTCCCAGTATCTTGAGGGTCAGGGGTTGCTGGAAGGTCAGCGCGGCTCCGACAACCACGAGGATCACACACAGGCCCCCGACGGCGGCATTGCGGAGTGCCGGGACGTCGCGGTCTTTCGCGACCTGCAGAAAACAGAAGAAGGCTGCGGAAGTTCCGACCCCGATGACGGGATAGGCATACCAGCGGCGCAGCACGAATGCCAACCACAGGCATACGCCGACACGCATTCCGCTGATCACCGGTTCATGGGTCAGGAACCTCGATTTCCAGAGAAAATAGGTTGCCGCGCAAAGCGCGAGGCAGCCGGCAATGTCCGGCAACCCACGAAGCGTCGCCGCCCAGAAGGGCGTGTAGAGAAAGGCCGCAATCCATACGGTGAGCCAGCTTCGGCATGAAGGCGTCCCGGTCGCCGCCTCCAGATAGCTTGTTCTGCCGATGAGAAGAGCGGTCGGAACCAGGTAAACAGCGACTATTCCGGCGATGTAGGAAAACCTCGAATCGCCAAAAATGATGTGAAACGGCATCAGCGGCACCAGGATCGCCGCACTGTAGTCGTCGGTGGCGATCGAGGTCCTCAAATGGCTGAGCCACTCGAGAGGGCTCTGAACCAAGAGCGTGCCCTGCCGGCTAAACGTGTCGAAATAGGCAGCGAAGTCCCAGTAATAGACAGGCTGTTCAAGCCCTACATAGATGAGAGCAAGAGCAATTCCCACAAGAGCGGTGCACACATATGTCGTTGCCCAAAATCCGAGAGATTTGTTCTTCGTCACTTGCGGCCGCCAGAAGGAGAAGAGGCAGAACTATCAAAGCCAGCCCGGACTACCGTTTATGCAGCCAGGATCCGTTCCGGCGCATGAGCGGCCGACAAGGATTGGCCAAGTCTCACATGCAGAGCACCCAGACGCTGCCGGCAGGGCCGGCAGCACCGATTTTCCAAAGCTTAGGTCGTCCCGGCATTCTTCGGCTTGGTCGAACCGATCATTTTCCAGTTCTTGTAGAACATGGAATTGATGCGCTCGACGCTCACCGAGACGATGGCCAGCATACCCGCGATGAGGCGGGGAACCGGGGATGGCCTGATAATGTCCATGAACACGCAGTAGCGGCGGCCGTCATACTCGTTGACCGAGCGATGCAGCAGCGTGTCGTCGAAGATGAACAGCGGATTGTCGTACCAGTAATTCTTGACGTTGCCGCACTCGACGAAAATCTCCGACTTCACCGGGATCAGATTGTAGAGAATGCGCAAGCTGAGCCGCAGCGGGCCGAAATGCCAGGACGTCGATTCGCGCTTGCTGAAGACGGAAACGGCGATGGTCTTGATGTATTTGAAATCCTTGTTGAACTCGGCGACGTTGTCGATCCTGTGCTTGCCGTACCACTGGTAGACATACATGCCGCGCCGGCCGGCGCCGAAATTGGCATCGATATCGGCGATGATCTCATCCTTGCGCGCCTTGAAGATATCCAGGACCTCGTTGACCTCGCGCTGATAGTCGGCGGGAAACTGCTCCAGCTTCCACACGCCAGGATTTCTGTAGCACAAGAGGTCGACCAGCAGGTTGAACGGCGAAAGCAGCCAGGTGAACAGGCCGTTGCCGAGAAAATAGCCTGAGAACAGCGACAGATCCTTGCGGTCGTTGCGCAGCACGTCGATCAGGCCGCAGACGATGAAGATCGTCGTCAGGATGGGGATGAAATAGAAGCCAAGGGCGAGAAGCGGGATGGCAATGGCGAATTTGCGAAGGGATTTGCGAAGATTTTTTGTCATTTTTCCACGCGCCAAGCGCGATCCTGTTGCGAATGAGGTGCCCAAATCAAGGCAATGGCCACCGCCCGGTCGTGCGCCTTGATAAGGTTTTTTGGGTTACCACACAACGGCCCTGCTACCGCGGCCGGCTGGCTGCCTGGCGGATCTGGTCAATAGCCTCACGCAAGCCGGCTATTCCCGCTCTTTGCGCAGCTTTGCCCAATAATCGAGCCGCTTCCTGATATCGCGCTCGAAGCCGCGCTCGGGCGGATCATAGAAGGTCTGGCGACCCATCTTCTCCGGAAAATAATCCTGCCCCGAAAAGGCATCCGGCTCGTCATGGTCGTAGCGGTAGCCCGCGCCATAATCCTCCTCTTTCATCAGCTTGGTCGGCGCGTTGAGGATGTGCTTGGGCGGCAGCAGCGAGCCGTGTTCCTTGGCGGCCCGCGTGGCGGCCTTGAAAGCGTTGTAGACGGCGTTGGATTTGGGCGCGGTGGCGAGATAGACGGTGGCCTCGGCAAAGGCGAGTTCGCCTTCGGGCGAGCCGAGATAGTCGTAGGCATCCTTGGCGGCATTGGCGACGACAAGCGCCTGCGGGTCGGCAAGGCCGATGTCTTCCATGGCCATGCGCACCAGCCGGCGGCCTAGATAGAGCGGATCCTCGCCGGCATCGAACATGCGTGCGAGATAGTAGAGAGCCGCGTCAGGATCTGAACCGCGTACCGATTTGTGCAGCGCCGAGATCAGATTGTAATGGCCGTCCTGGCCCTTGTCGTAGATTGGCGCGCGGCGCTGGACGATGCGCTGCAGACCCTCGGGATCGAAGACCTCGCCGGGCTTGGCTGCTCGCCAGACTTCCTCCGCCAGGGTAAGAGAGGCGCGGCCGTCGCCATCGCTCATGCGGATGAGCATGGCCCGCGCCTCGTCGTCGAGCGGCAGCGCCCTGCCCTCGGTCTCCTCCGCCCGCGCCATCAGCTTGGAGATGCTCTCCTCGCCAAGCGAATGGAAGACCAGAACGCGCGCGCGTGACAACAAAGCGGCATTCAGTTCGAAGGACGGGTTTTCCGTCGTGGCGCCAACCAGCACGACTGTCCCGTCCTCCATGACCGGGAGGAAACTGTCCTGCTGCGCGCGGTTGAAGCGATGGATCTCGTCGACGAACAACAAGGTCTGGCGGCCATTGGCACGGCGCAATTTGGCTGATTCGAACACCTTTTTCAGGTCGGCGACGCCGGAAAAGACAGCCGATATCTGCTCGAAGGCGAGACTCGTTTCACCGGCGAGCAACCGCGCCACGGTGGTCTTGCCGGTGCCGGGCGGCCCCCAGAAAATCATCGAGCCGAGCGAGCCGGAACCGATCAACCGGGTCAGCGCGCCGTCAGGCCCCGTCAGATGCTCCTGGCCGACGACCTCGCCAAGGTTCCTCGGCCGTAGCCTGTCGGCCAGCGGCCGCCCAGGCGGCTTCTTTTCCGGTTCATCGACGCTGAACAGATCGGCCATGCACTTCTTTTTCGTTGGAGCATGAGCCCGAATGCACGGAACCCAGCCCTAATAACGCAACACCTGACGCAGTATCTGCCCGCCGCGCTCGACCGTAAAGCGCCACCAGCGCGTATCCGTCTTGGCCGCCAGCTCCAGGGTCGCTGCGGTATCGATGGTGGTGCCGTTCACCTCGCGCACGATGTCGCCCGGCTGGAAGCCGAAATCGGCGGCCGGTGAATCGCGGTTGATGTCGACCACGGTGACGCCCTTGATGTCCGTGCGCAGGCCAAGCCGCTGCGCGAGCCGGGGCGAAAGCTCCGCGACCTTGGCGCCCGAGAACGGGCTGCGGCCATGCAGCGTCACCTCGGCAGCCTTCATGCCTTCCGGAGCACGCTCCAGCGCGATATCCATCGCCGCCTGCTGGCCCTTGGTCAGAACCGCGAAATTGGCGGTGGTGCCGATCGACAGCGTCGCCATCCGGTAGTCCAGCGCTTCGATGCTCTCGACCGGCTTGCCGTTGAGCTGCAGCACCACGTCGCCGGGCTTGAGCCCTGCCTTGGCGGCCGGTCCGGTCGCCTCGACCGACGAAACCAGCGCACCGGTCGGCTTCTCCATGCCGAGCGATTCTGCGATCTGCGGCGTCACCGCTTCGAACTCGGCGCCGATATAGGGCCGTTCGAAGAAGTCGAGCCCGGCCTTGGCCGCGTCGGCAAAGGCGCGAACCATGTTCGAGGGAATGGCGAAGCCGATGCCGATCGAACCACCGCTGCGGCTGTAGATGGCCGTGTTGATGCCGACCAGCTGGCCGCCCATGTTGATCAGCGCACCGCCGGAATTGCCGGGATTGATGGCGGCGTCGGTCTGGATGAAGAAGCTGGAATCGGAGACGCCGATATGGCTGCGGGCCAGTGCCGAGACGATGCCGCTGGTGGTGGTCTGGCCGACGCCGAAGGGGTTGCCGATGGCCAGCAGCAGATCGCCGACCTCGAGCGCGTCGGAATCGCCGATGGCAATGACCGGAAACGGCTTGTCCGAGGTGATCTTGAGCACGGCAAGGTCGAGAGTCTCGTCCTTGAGCAGCACCTTGCTGTCGAACTCACGCCCATCAGCGGTCGCCACCTTGACCCGGTCGGCATCCTTGATGACGTGGTAATTGGTGACCACGACGCCAGTCGGATCGACCAGCACGCCGGAGCCCAGCGAAGACTGCGCGCGCGGCTGCGAGCGGCCGAAGAATTCTTCGAAGAACGGATCACCGTCGAAAGGCGATGTCACCTTGGCGGTCTGCGAGGCATAGACATTGACCACCGCCGGCGCCGTCTGCTTGACCAGCGGCGCAAACGACAGCTGCACCTCCTCGCGACCGAACGGCACGCGCTTGTCGGGACCGGACGTCGCGTTCTCGCCCTCGACGCCATGCAGCAGGTCGGTCAGCACATCTGACAGGCCGGGATCTGTCTTGGTCTCCTCGGCCAATGCCTGCCTGACCACCGGTGCGGCCGCAAACGCCATGATGGCGAAAAGCAGAACAAAGGGCAGTCTTCTGGCGCGCATTCGCGAATCCTCCAAGGCAAGTTCGGGGGCATTGTCCCGACGATTGTGCAAAATGAAAGGCTAAGCCGCTGAAATCCGACTATTTTGGGCCAAAACCCCAGGGGCATGCCCGGAAATCGGATTCCGGCGCGGTTTGCTGCTTTCAGAAAACAAAAAGGGGCCCGCAGGCCCCTTTGAACTCATTTGGGAAAACCGAGCCTTATGCGGCTGCGGCGTCCGCGTCAGCGCTTTCGGCCTCGATGCGAGCGCGGTCGCCGGCGCCCTTGGCCGAGACGTCGCGATCGACGAACTCGATGACAGCCATGGCGGCGTTGTCACCGTGACGGAAGCCCGCCTTCATGATGCGCAGATAGCCGCCATTGCGGTTGGCGTAGCGCGGCGCGATGGTGTCGAACAGACGCTTGACGACGCCTTCATTGCCGATCTGGGCAATGACCTGGCGGCGGGCGTGCAGGTCGCCACGCTTGCCGAGCGTCACCAGCTTCTCGACGATCGGACGCAGGTCCTTCGCCTTCGGCAAGGTTGTGACGATCTGCTCGTGCTCGAGCAGCGACACGGCGAGGTTGGCGAACATCGACTTGCGATGGCTAATGCTTCGGGCGAAGCGGCGGCCTTTGAAACCGTGGCGCATGGCTCTTTTCCTTCTTCAGTTGTTCAAGAGGCCGCGGCCTCTGATGGTTTTCCGCATGACCGTCGGATCGAGCGGCCCACGCCGCCGATCCTTGGAATTCATGCTCAATATTGGTCTTCGTAACGCTTAGCGAGGTCTTCGATGTTTTCCGGCGGCCAGTCCGGCACTTCCATGCCGAGGTGCAGGCCCATCGCCGCCAGGACTTCCTTGATCTCGTTCAGCGACTTGCGGCCGAAGTTCGGGGTGCGCAGCATCTCGGCTTCGGTCTTCTGGATCAGGTCGCCGATATAGACGATGTTGTCGTTCTTCAGGCAGTTGGCCGAACGCACCGAAAGCTCGAGTTCGTCGACCTTCTTGAGCAGCGCCGGGTTGAAGGCGAGCTCGGTGACGGCCTCGGCGGCGACTTCCTTCTGCGGCTCGTCGAAGTTGACGAACAGGCCGAGCTGGTCCTGCAGGATGCGGGCGGCGAAAGCCACTGCGTCCTCGCCGGTGATCGAACCGTCGGTCTCGATCGTCATGGTCAGCTTGTCATAGTCGAGAACCTGGCCCTCGCGGGTGTTCTCGACCTTGTAGGAGACCTTCTTGACCGGCGAATAAAGGCTGTCGACCGGGATGAGGCCGATCGGCGCGTCTTCGGCGCGGTTGCGGTCGGCCGGCACGTAACCCTTGCCGGTGTCGACGGTGAATTCCATGCGGATTTCAGCGCCTTCGTCCAGCGTGCAGATGACGTGGTCGGGGTTGAGGATCTCGACGTCGCCAACCGTCTGGATGTCGCCGGCAAGAACCGCACCCGGTCCCTGCTTGCGAACGACCATGCGCTTGGGACCATCGCCTTCCATGCGGATGGCGATTTCCTTGATATTCAAGACGATGTCGGTCACGTCCTCGCGCACACCGGCGATGGACGAGAATTCATGTAGAACGCCGTCGATCTGCACGGCGGTAACAGCCGCACCGCGCAGCGAAGACAGAAGCACGCGGCGCAGCGCGTTGCCCAGCGTCAGGCCAAAGCCACGCTCGAGAGGCTCGGCGACCAGCGTGGTCAGCGTCTTCTTCTTCGACGAGAACTCGATCTTGTTCGGCTTGATCAGTTCCTGCCAATTTTTCTGGATCATGATGCTTTCCTTCCGTTGACCCGCCACCATCCAATCGTGGCGGGCGACCTGGAATGCCACGGAGGAGCGCCCAAGGGCGCTCGCGCGGCGTTCGGTAAATGCTTAGACGCGACGCTTCTTGCGCGGGCGGCAGCCATTGTGCGGGATCGGCGTCACATCACGGATCGAGGTGATGGTGAAGCCGGCCGCCTGCAGGGCGCGCAGTGCCGATTCACGACCGGAGCCGGGTCCGCAGACCTCGACTTCGAGCATGCGCATGCCGTGTTCCTGGGCCTTCTTGGCAACATCCTCGGCAGCCATCTGGGCAGCGAACGGGGTCGACTTGCGCGAACCCTTGAAGCCCTGGGCACCGGCCGACGACCAGGCAATCGAATTGCCCTGTGCATCGGTGATGGTGATCATCGTGTTGTTGAAGGTCGAATTGACGTGGGCAACGCCCGACGAGATATTCTTGCGTTCGCGACGGCGAACACGAGCGGCTTCCTTGGCCATGATAGTCCTTTCAGTTGATCTCTACACCGCCGTAATGCCAGCGGCTCCACCTTCGTAAGGGAGTAGGGGAATAGGGCAGCAAGGGAGTAGGGAAAAGTGCGACCCGACTGGCGGGCATTCCCTACTGCCTTACTCCCCTACTCCCTTATGCCCCTAAAAAAATTACTTCTTCTTGCCGGCGATCGACTTGGCCGGGCCCTTGCGGGTGCGCGCATTGGTATGCGTGCGCTGGCCGCGGACCGGCAGCGAGCGGCGGTGACGCAGGCCGCGGTAGCAGCCGAGGTCCATGAGCCGCTTGATGTTCATCGAGACTTCGCGGCGCAGGTCGCCTTCAACCTGGTAATCGCGGTCGATGGTCTCGCGGATCTGCAGCACTTCCGCGTCGGTCAGCTGGTTGACGCGGCGCTCGGCCGGGATGCCGACCTTGTCGACGATCTCCTGGGCGAACCGCTTGCCAATGCCGTGAATGTACTGAAGCGCAATGACAACGCGCTTGTTGGTCGGAATGTTGACGCCGGCTATACGAGCCATGTTCTTCCCTTCTCCATGTGGGCCGGCCAATCCTCAAAAACAAGGTAGGCTCGGCGCTGTCTTAAGTTGCCCCGCGTCCGGTGGAGGCCGGCCCATGCGGGAGTTTCCAGTTCAATGCGGCTGCCTTGCCCTTGCGGACAAGCAAAGCTCATGCCTGATAGGAAGACGGGCCGCCATACCGCAGCGAACCGCCTCCGTCAAGTGCAATCGTTAATTTCCCCGCACCGCGTCCTTGAGCACCGCTTCGATCTGTTCCGTCACGGCGTCGATATCGGCCATGCCGTCGACACTGCGGAGCTTGCCCTTGGCATAGTAGTAGCCAATCAGCGGCGACGTCTTCTTGTAGTATTCCCTCAGGCGCTCTTCGAACACGGTCGGATTGTCGTCCTTGCGAACGGGAAGGCCGGCGGCCTGCGCCTCGTCGGCGCGTTTGACGATCCGGCCAACCAGGGCCTTGTCGTCGACCACGAGTTCAATGACGGCGTCGAGCCCCTGGGAGCGATCCGACAGCATCTGCTCGACCGCATCCGCCTGCACCAGGGTCCGCGGATAGCCGTCGAGGATGAACCCCTTGGCGCAGTCGGGCTGATCGATACGCTCAGCGACGATCGCGTTGACGATCGCGTCGGACACCAGTTCACCGGCATCCATCACCGCCTTGGCGCGCTTGCCAACCTCGGTGCCTGCCTGGACAGCAGCGCGCAGCATGTCGCCCGTCGAGAGCTGGGGTATGCCGTGTTTTTCTACCAGTCTTTGTGCTTGCGTCCCCTTGCCCGCTCCTGGCGGCCCAAGCAATATCAACCTCATCTGGCTTTCTTCCCCCCGCGCAGCTTCGACTTCTTGATCAGGCCTTCATACTGGTGCGCGATCAGGTGACCCTGAATCTGCGCAACCGTATCGAGCGTGACACTGACCACGATCAGAAGCGATGTGCCACCAAGGTAGAATGGTACGCCAGTCGCCGAGATCAGGAACTCCGGCAGCAGGCACACCAGCACCAGATAGATGGCGCCGACGACGGTGATGCGGGTGAGAACGTAATCGATATAATCGGCGGTGCGCTCGCCCGGACGATAGCCCGGGATGAAGCCCGAATGCTTCTTGAGCTGGTCGGCGGTGTCCTTCGGGTTGAAGACAATCGCGGTGTAGAAGAAGGCGAAGAACACGATCATCGCCGCATAAAACAGCATGTAGAGCGGCTGGCCGTGGCCGAGCGAGGCGAGCACGGTGCTTGCCCACGCCGGCAGGTTCGTCGTCTGCGAGAAGCCGGCGACGGTGGCCGGCAGCAAAAGCAGCGACGAGGCAAAGATCGGCGGAATGACGCCCGACGTGTTGAGCTTCAGCGGCAGGTGCGAGGTATCGCCCTGGAACATCCGGTTGCCGACCTGGCGCTTCGGATACTGGATCAGCAAACGGCGCTGGGCGCGCTCGAAGAACACGATGAGCGCAATGACGACGATAGCCAGCACGATGATCGCCAGGATCAGGCCGGTCGACAGCGCGCCGGTGCGGCCAAGCTCCAGCGTGCCGGAGATGGCGTGCGGCAGGCCGGCGACGATGCCGGAGAAGATGATCAGCGAAATACCGTTGCCGATGCCGCGGGCGGTGATCTGCTCGCCCAGCCACATCAGGAACATGGTGCCGCCGACCAGCGTGACGACGGTCGAGATGCGGAAGAACATGCCGGGGTCACTGACGATGCCGTTGCCGCCTTCCAGCCCGACCGAAATGCCATAGGCCTGGACCAGCGCAAGCAGCACGGTGCCGTAGCGCGTGTACTGGTTGATGACCTTGCGGCCCTGTTCGCCTTCCTTCTTCAGCGCTTCCAGTGACGGGATGACCGACGTCATCAGCTGCATGATGATGGAGGCGGAGATGTAAGGCATGATGCCGAGCGCAAAGATCGCCATGCGCTGCACGGCGCCGCCGGCGAACATGTTGAACATGCCGAGCACGCCCTTGCTCTGCGAAGAGAAGGCCTGGGCGAAGGCGTCGGGATTGATACCGGGAAGCGGGATATAGGTGCCGAGGCGATAAACCAGCAGCGCGCCGATCGTGAACCAGATGCGCTTCTTCAAATCCTCCGCCTTGGCGAAGGCCGAGAAATTCAGATTCGAGGCTAATTGTTCAGCAGCCGAAGCCATGCCTGATTCTCCGCTTGGTAACGCTTGATGGCCCTGAGGTCAGGCGGCGCGTTTCACCGAAGCTCACGAGATAAGCTCCGGGCTCTAAACATGCAAGCGGCCGCGGTGACGCGGCCGCCCCCTTGAGCAGATCAAAGCGAAATCGTGAGCAAAAACGGATCCCACTCCTGCCGATCGCGCTTCAAATTGCCGTTACTCGGCAGCTGCCTTTTCCTGCGGCAGCTTGACCGAACCGCCGGCCTTTTCGATCTTCTCGATCGCGGCCTTGGAGGCGCCGGCGACGTCAAAGGCGAGCTTCGCCTTGATCTCGCCATCCGAGAGGATGCGCACGCCGTCCTTGACGCGGCGGATGACGCCGGCGGCAACCAGCGATTCAGCCGTCACGGTTGCCTTGGCGTCGAGCTTCTTGGCGTCGATGGCCACCTGGATGCGGGCCAGCGACACGACGGTGAAGCTCTTGGCGAAGATGTTGTTGAAGCCACGCTTCGGCAGGCGCCGGTAGAGCGGCATCTGGCCACCCTCGAAGCCGTTGATGGCGACGCCGGAACGCGCCTTCTGGCCCTTGACGCCGCGACCGCCGGTCTTGCCGGAGCCGGAGCCGATACCACGGCCGAGACGCTTCTTGGAGTGCGTCGCGCCGTCCTTGTCACGCAGATCGTTGAGTTTCATCTGACTTCTCCTGCGCTCTGGCTCAGCCCTCGTCCACGACGCGGACGAGATGCTGGACGGCAGCGATCATGCCGCGCACGGAGGGCGTATCTTCCAGCGTGCGCTGCTTGTGCATCTTGTTGAGGCCGAGGCCGACCAGCGTCGCGCGCTGTTCCTTCGGACGGCGGATCGGCGAACCGATCTGCTCAACGGTGATGGTCTTGGTTGCTTTCTTGGCCATGGTCAAAATCCCTGGTCAGATCGACTATTCTTCAGCCGCAACGGCGGTGCCGCGGCGGGCCTGAAGGGTCGAATACTTGATGCCGCGAGCAGCAGCCACATCCTTGGGATGCATCTGGCTCTTCAGCGCGTCGAAGGTGGCGCGAACCATGTTGTAGGGGTTCGACGAACCCATCGACTTGGCGACCACGTCATGCATGCCGAGCGTCTCGAAGACAGCGCGCATCGGGCCACCGGCGATGATGCCGGTACCTTGCTTGGCGGCGCGCAGCAGCACGCGTCCAGCACCCCAGCGTCCTTCGACGTCGTGATGCAGCGTACGGCCCGAGCGCAGCGGCACGAAAATCATGTCGCGCTTGGCCGATTCAGTTGCCTTGCGGATAGCTTCCGGCACTTCGCGCGCCTTGCCGTGACCAAAGCCGACGCGGCCCTTCTGGTCGCCGACGACGACGAGTGCTGCAAAACCGAAGCGACGGCCGCCCTTGACGACCTTGGCGACGCGGTTGATGTGGACGAGCTTGTCCACCATGCCGTCATCGCGTTCTTCACGATCGCGGCCGCGGCCGCCATCCCTACGTTCCTGTGCCATATCCTGTTCCTTGTTTTTTTCCGGAAGCACGGTTGCTGATAAGATCCGGTGCCTCGCCCCGATTAAATCGGGAAACGGTCACCGGGGGCGAAATCATTTCCTTCGCATAATCTTTATCCGAAAAGTCTGCAACTTTTCGGGATCATGCTTAGAAGCTCAAGCCACCTTCGCGGGCAGCCTCGGCGAGCGCCTTGACGCGGCCGTGATAGATGTAAGCGCCGCGGTCGAAGACGACTTCCTTGACGCCGGCCTTGGTGGCGCGCTCGGCGATCAGCTTGCCGATCGCGGTGGCGGCAGCGGTGTCGGCGCCGGTCTTGAGCGAACCCTTGAAGTCCTTCTCGAGCGTCGAAGCGGCGGCGATGGTGTGGCCCTTGGCGTCGTCGATGACCTGCACATAGATGTTCTTCGACGTGCGGTGAACCGACAGACGCGGACGCTCGCCGGCGACCTTCTTGATCTGACGACGGACGCGCTGCGCGCGGCGCTGCGTGGATTCCTTGGTACCCATGATGGTCTTCCTTGCCTTCAAAAAACGGGGGCCGCCATATGCGGTAGGCGAAAGCGCCTCCCGCGACCGCTCCCCGCGGCGTTACACTCTTGGCTTGGCCCTTTCCGAAAAGTCTTCAACTTCTCGAGGCCAGGCCTACTACTTCTTCTTGCCTTCCTTGCGGACGATCTTCTCGCCGGCGTAGCGGACGCCCTTGCCCTTGTAAGGCTCGGGACCACGATACTCGCGGATCTCGGCCGCAACCTGGCCGACCTGCTGCTTGTCGATGCCGGCCACGGTGATTTCAGTCGGCTTCGGCACGGTGATGGTGATGCCCTGCGGCGTCTCATAGACGACGTCATGGCTGAAGCCAAGGGCCAGCTGCAGGTTCTTGCCCTGAAGTGCCGCGCGATAGCCGACGCCGGTGATCTCGAGCTTCTTCTCGAAACCGTCCTTGACGCCCTGCAGGATGTTGACGATCTGCGTGCGCGACATGCCCCACTTGGAGCGGGCGGTCTTGGTCTGGTCGCGCGGCTGGACAGCGATCTCGCTGCCTTCCATCTTGACCAGCACTTCGTCGTTCACCACGAACTTCAGCTCACCCTTGGGGCCCTTCGCCGTCACGGTCTGGCCGTTGACGGTCGCGGTCACGCCCTGCGGCAGCGAAACGGGTTTCTTTCCAATACGAGACATTTTGTTGTCCTCGTCACTTCTCTTGTTTCAGGTCTCTGTCTTCGGGAACGATCCGAAGACCGGATTCCACTTTGCGGTCAACTGCCAGATCAGAAGATCTGGCAGAGGATCTCACCGCCGACGTTCTGTTCACGTGCTTCATGGTCGGCCATCACGCCCTTCGGTGTCGAAAGGATGGCGATGCCGAGGCCGTTTGCGACCTGCGGAATCGACTTGGCCGAAACATAGACGCGGCGGCCTGGCTTCGAAACGCGGGCTATTTCGCGCACGACCGGCGCGCCGTCGAAATACTTCAGCTCGATCTCGATTTCGGACTTGCCGTTGTCGAAGTCGGTCTGGCTGTAATCGCGGATATAGCCTTCAGCCTTCAGCACGTCGAGGACGCGGGTGCGCAGACGCGAAGCCGGCGTCGAAACGCTCGACTTCTTGCGGCCATACGCGTTGCGGATGCGGGTCAGCATATCGCCGAGAGGATCGCTCAATGACATGTTATGTCCTCCTTACCAGCTCGACTTGACCAGGCCCGGGATCTGGCCGTTATTGCCGAGATCACGAAGCGCGATGCGCGATACTTTGAGCTTGCGATAGTAGGCGCGCGGACGGCCGGTGACTTCGCAGCGGTTGCGGATGCGTATCTTGGCCGAGTTGCGCGGCATGGCGGCAAGCTTGAGCTGAGCGCGGAAACGCTCTTCCATCGGCTTGGACTGATCCATGATGATCGCCTTGAGCGCAGCCCGCTTGGGACCGTACTGGTCGGCAAGCTTGCGGCGCCTGTTGTTCTTCTCGACTGAGCTGGTCTTTGCCATTTCAGATTTTTCCTTTTCTCGCTGCCGTTACTGGCGGAAGGGGAAGTTGAAGGCCTTGAGCAATGCCCTGGCTTCGTCGTCCGTCTTCGCAGTCGTACAAACGATGACGTCCATGCCCCAGATCTGATCAACCTTGTCGTAGTTGATCTCCGGGAACACGATGTGTTCCTTGATGCCCATGGCGTAGTTGCCACGGCCATCGAAGCTCTTCGGATTCAGTCCGCGAAAGTCGCGGACGCGCGGCAGTGCGATGTTCACGAGACGGTCAAGGAACTCATACATGCGTTCCTTGCGCAACGTGACCTTGGCGCCGATCGGCATCTTCTCGCGGACCTTGAAGCCGGCGATCGAGTTGCGGGCGCGGGTGACGACGGCCTTCTGGCCGGCAATCATCGCCAGGTCTTCGGCCGCGATCGAAGGCTTCTTCGAATCGGCGGTCGCTTCGCCGACGCCCATGTTCAGCACGATCTTGTCGATGCGCGGAACCTGCATCTCGTTGTCGTAGCCGAACTGTTCCTGCAGCGCCTTGCGGATGGTCTCGTTGTAGACCTGCTTGAGGCGCGGCGTGTTCTGAGCCTTGGACTGTTTGCTTTCAGCCTTGGGCTTCGTGGTTTGAGCCTTAGCCATTGATGACTTCTCCCGAGCGCTTGGCGACGCGCACCTTCTTGCCGTCCTTCTGGAAGATGAAGCCGACGCGGGTCGGCTTGCCATCCTTGGGGTCGGCCAGCGCGATGTTCGACAGCTGGATCGGCGCTTCCTTGGTGATGATCCCGCCCTCTTGGGACTGGGACTGCTTCTGGTGACGGCGGATCATGTTGACGCCGCGCACCAGCGCGGTGTCTTCCTTCGGCTGTACCGAGAGGACTTCGCCCGAACGGCCCTTGTCCTTGCCGGCCAGCACGACGACCTTGTCGCCTTTTCTAATCTTTTGCATTGGTCCGGCTCCTTACAGCACTTCAGGCGCGAGCGAGATGATCTTCATGTGGTTCTTGGCGCGGAGTTCGCGCGGAACCGGTCCGAAGATACGCGTGCCGATCGGCTCTTTCTTGTTGTCGACGAGAACGGCCGCGTTCTTGTCGAAACGGATCACGCTGCCGTCCGGGCGGCGGATGTCCTTGGCCGTGCGAACCACGACCGCCTTCATCACATCGCCCTTCTTCACGCGGCCGCGCGGAATGGCTTCCTTGATCGACACCACGATGATGTCGCCCACGGAAGCGTATTTCCGCTTCGAGCCGCCCAGCACCTTGATGCACATGACACGACGGGCGCCGGAATTATCCGCGACGTCGAGGTTTGTTTGCATCTGAATCATGACTGGCCGCCTTCTTCTCTTCTAACGGGATGGGCTCAAAACCCCTCCCCGGTCTGTCCAAAATTCGTTGTTTACGCCCGAGGTCAGGCTTGGTCCGAAGACACGACGATCCAGCGCTTGTCCTTGGAAATCGGCTTCGATTCCTGGATGAACACCTGATCGCCAACCTTGTGGGCGTTGTTCTCGTCGTGCGCCTTGTACTTCTTGGTCATGCGCACGGTCTTCTTCATCACGGGATGCGTGAAGCGCCGTTCGACCTTGACGACAACCGTCTTCTCGTTCTTGTCGCTGACGACGGTGCCCTGCAGAATGCGCTTTGGCATGGTTTTCGTCCTTAAGCCTTCTTAGCCGCGGACTTTTCCGCAGCGATGGTCTTGATACGCGCAATATCCTTACGGACCTGTCTCACGCGCGCGGTCTTCTCGAGCTGGCCGGTGGCCTTCTGGAAGCGCAGGTTGAACTGCTCCTTCTTCAGGCTGGCCAGGTCGTCGGTCAGCTGGTCCTGGGTCTTGGTCCGGATGTCTTCGGCTTTCATGATCAGCCCGTCCTTATTCTGCGATGCGCTGCACGAAGCGCGTCTTGACCGAGAGCTTGGCCGCGCCGAGACGCAGTGCCTCACGGGCGGTTTCTTCATTGACGCCGTCGATCTCGAACATGATGCGGCCCGGCTTGACGCGCGCCGCCCAGTAATCGACCGCGCCCTTGCCCTTACCCATGCGGACTTCGGTCGGCTTCGAAGTGACCGGCACGTCCGGGAAAATACGGATCCAGACGCGACCAGCGCGCTTCATTTCACGGGTGATCGCGCGGCGGGCCGCCTCGATCTCACGTGCGGTGACGCGGTTCGGCTCAAGCGCCTTCAGCCCGAAACCACCGAAATCCAGGTTGGTGCCGCCCTTTGCGGTACCATGGATACGGCCCTTGAACTGCTTGCGGAACTTTGTGCGCTTTGGCTGCAGCATCGTTCTAACTCCAAATTCCTAAATGTCTCAGGCGTTTTCGCGACGACGACCGCGTTCGCGATCACCACCACCGCCATGCGCTGCATCGCTTTCGCTGGCCCGACGCTCCGAAGCCATCGGGTCATGCTCAAGGATCTCGCCCTTGAACACCCAGACCTTGACGCCGCAGATGCCATAAGCCGTGTGCGCTTCGGCCGTACCGTAGTCGACGTCCGCACGCAGCGTATGCAGCGGCACGCGGCCTTCGCGATACCATTCCATGCGCGCGATCTCGGCGCCGCCGAGGCGGCCGGCGCAGTTGATGCGGATGCCTTCGGCACCGAGGCGCATCGCCGACTGAACGGCACGCTTCATGGCGCGGCGGAACGCGATACGACGCTCGAGCTGCTGGGCGATCGACTGGGCGACCAGGGTCGCGTCGATCTCCGGCTTGCGCACTTCAACGATGTTGAGGTGCGTCTCGGACTTCGTCATCTCCATCAGCTTCTTGCGAAGCTTCTCGATGTCGGCGCCCTTCTTGCCGATGATCAGACCCGGGCGCGCGGCATGGATGGTGACGCGGCACTTCTTGTGCGGACGCTCGATCACGACCTTCGAGATGGCAGCCTGCTTGAGCTCCTTCTCGAGATACTTGCGGATCTTGATGTCCTCATGCAGCAGCTTGCCGTACTCGCCGGTGTTCGCGAACCAGCGCGAATCCCAGGTGCGGTTGATGCCGAGGCGAAGACCGATCGGATTGACTTTCTGGCCCATTATGCGGCCTCCCCTTTTTCTTCGACTTCACGAACGACGATCGTGAGGTGCGAGAACGGCTTCTCGATACGGCTGGCGCGACCGCGGCCACGGGCATGGAACCGCTTCATGACGATCGACTTGCCGACATAGGCTTCCGCCACGATCAGTGCATCGACATCCAGGTCGTGGTTGTTTTCCGCGTTGGCGATTGCCGATTCCAGCGTCTTCTTGACCGTGCCGGAAATCCGCTTGGCCGAGAATTCGAGATCGGAAAGCGCTGTCGCGACCTTCTTGCCGCGGATCAGCGCGGCAACCAGGTTCAGCTTCTGCGGGCTGATACGGATCGTGCGCAATACGGCGCGCGCTTCGTTATCAGCAAGCCTGCGCGGAGCTTTGGCCTTGCCCATGATTATTTCCTCTTCGCCTTCTTATCCGCGCCGTGACCGTAATAGGTCCGGGTCGGAGCGAATTCACCGAACTTGTGACCGACCATGTCCTCGTTCACCGAGACGGGAACATGCTTCTGGCCGTTGTAGACACCGAAGGTGAAGCCGACGAACTGCGGCAGGATGGTGGAGCGACGGCTCCACATCTTGATCACCTCATTGCGACCACCTTCACGAACCTTGTCCACCTTCTTGAGAAGGTAGCCGTCAATGAAGGGGCCTTTCCAAATCGAACGAGTCACTTGGCGTTACCTCTTCTTAGCTCTTGCGCTGATGGCGCGAGCGCAGGATGAACTTGTCGGTCGCCTTGTTGGACCGCGTCTTCTTGCCCTTGGTCGGCTTGCCCCAGGGCGAAACCGGATGGCGGCCACCCGATGTGCGGCCTTCGCCGCCGCCGTGCGGATGGTCGACCGGGTTCATGGTCACGCCGCGATTGTGCGGGCGCTTGCCACGCCAGACCGTGCGACCGGCCTTGCCGTCATTGATGTTGCCGTGGTCCGGATTGGACACGGCGCCAACAGTGGCCATGCAGGAGCCGTGAACGACACGCTGCTCGCCCGAATTGAGGCGCAGGATCGCCATGCCCTGGTCACGACCGACCAGCTGACCGTAACCACCTGCCGAACGGGCGACCTGAGCGCCCTTGCCCGGCTTCAGCTCGATGTTGTGGACGATGGTGCCGACCGGCATCGAAGCCAGCGGCATCGCATTGCCCGGCTTCACGTCGACCGATTCACCGGACACGATCTTGTCGCCGGGAGCCAGACGCTGCGGAGCGATGATGTAGGACAGCTCGCCATCGTCATACTTGATCAGCGCGATGAAAGCGGTGCGGTTCGGATCGTACTCAATGCGCTCGACCGTGCCGACGACGTCGAACTTGCGGCGCTTGAAGTCGATGATGCGGTACGAACGCTTGTGACCACCGCCGATGAAGCGGGCGGTGATGCGACCGTGATTGTTGCGGCCGCCCGACTTGGTCAGGCCTTCGGTCAGACCCTTGACGGGCTTGCCCTTGTAGAGGCCCGAGCGGTCGACGATGACCAGCTGACGGGTGCTGGGCGTTACCGGGTTGAATTTTTTCAGTGCCATTGTTCTGTCCTCGCGGCCTTGCTCAGAGACCCGTCGCGACGTCGATCGACTGGCCATCGGCCAGCGTCACAACCGCCTTCTTGACGTCGCTCTGGCGGCCAACCGTGCCACGGAAGCGCTTGATCTTGCCCTTGCGGACAAGCGTGTTCACGGCCATCACCTTGACGCCGAACAGCGCTTCGACGGCGGCCTTGATTTCCGGCTTCGACGCCTTCTTGGCGACGTTGAAGACGACCTTGTTCTGCTCGGAGGCCATGGTCGACTTTTCGGTGATCGCCGGCGAGACGATCACGTCGTAATGACGAAGGTCGGTCATTTAAAACGCTCCTCGAGAGCCTCGACGGCGGCCTTCGAAAGGACCAGCGTGCCGCGGCGCAGAATGTCGTAGACGTTGATGCCCTGGATGGGCAGCACGTCGATGTTGGGGATGTTCGTCGCCGCCAGCTTGAAGTTCTTGTCAAGCTCGGCGCCGCCGATCAGCAAAGCATTGGTCAGGCCCAGCGTCGCGAAATTCGCGATCAGCGCCTTCGTCTTGGCCTCGGTCAGCTTCAGCTCGTCGATGATGATGATCGACGCGCTCTTGGCCTTGGCCGAGAGAGCATGCTTGAGGCCGAGAGCGCGAACCTTCTTCGGCAGTTCGTGCTCGTGGCTGCGAACGACCGGGCCGTGGGCCTTGCCGCCGCCGCGGAACTGCGGAGCGCGTGCCGAATGGTGACGGGCGCGGCCCGTACCCTTCTGCTTGTACATCTTGGCGCCGGTGCGCGCGATCTCGGCGCGACCCTTGGTCTTGTGCGTGCCCTGCTGCTTCTTGGCAAGCTGCCAGCGCACGACGCGCTGCAGGATGTCTTCGCGCGGATCAAGGCCGAAAATCTCGTCGGAGAGTTCCACCTTGCCGGCGTCCTTGCCGCCCAGCGTTGTGATCTTGAGATCCATTATTCCGCTCCCTCTGTGGCCGGAGCCTCGTTCTTGGCGCCACTTTCGGCAGCAACGGCGCGGATCGCGGCAGGCTTCGGCGCATTGGCCGGCAGTGCCACCTTGGCCGCATCGCGGACCAGGATCCAGGCGCCCTTCGATCCGGGAACCGCACCGCGGATCAGGATCAGGCCGCGGTCGGCGTCGGTCGACACGATCTCGACATTCTGCGTGGTGACGCGGGTGTCGCCCATGTGGCCAGCCATATGCTTGCCCTTGAACACTTTGCCCGGGTCCTGGCGCTGGCCGGTCGAACCGTGCGTACGGTGCGAAACCGAGTTACCGTGCGTTGCACGGCCACCGCCCATGTGGTGGCGCTTGATGACGCCCTGAAAGCCCTTGCCGATCGTCGTGCCCGTCACATCGACCTTCTGGCCGGCGACGAAGTGCTCGACGGTGATCTCGGCGCCGACATCGATCATATTGTCGGCGGAGACGCGGAACTCGGCGACCTTCGCCTTCGGCTCGACGGAAGCGGTCGCGAAATGGCCGCGCATCGCCTTCGACGTGTTCTTCACCTTGGCAAGGCCAACGCCGAGCTGAACGGCGGTGTAGCCATTCTTCTCTTGCGTGCGCTGGGCCACGACCTGGCAGTTCTCCATCAGGAGAACGGTGACGGGAACATGTTCCCCGGCATCGTTATAGATGCGGGTCATTCCCACCTTCTTTGCAATCACACCTGAACGCATCGGTTCAATTCCTTTAGAGTTCCGGGCCAGGGGCACCGCCCCTTACCGCGCTCTCATTCCCTTAGAGCTTGATCTCGACGTCGACGCCGGCGGCCAGATCGAGCTTCATCAAAGCATCGACCGTCTGCGGGGTCGGATCGACGATGTCGAGCAGACGCTTGTGCGTGCGCATCTCGAACTGCTCGCGGCTCTTCTTGTCGACGTGAGGCGACCGGTTGACCGTGAACTTTTCGATCCGCGTCGGCAGCGGAATGGGGCCGCGGACGTTTGCACCGGTACGCTTGGCCGTCGACACGATTTCCTTCGTCGAGGCGTCGAGCACGCGGTGGTCAAACGCCTTAAGGCGGATGCGGATATTCTGTCCGTTCATGCGTCACTTCCTTGTTCTGGCGCGGCGCGGGCAACTCCCGCGCCCGCGACAGATCGGTTTAAGTCCAAATTACTCTTTGATGGTGACGACGATGCCGGCACCGACGGTGCGGCCGCCTTCACGGATAGCGAAGCGCAGCTTCTCTTCCATGGC